>JAFGPO010000139.1 GCA_016936155.1 Caldifarciminota bacterium | reverse complement strand
CGGATCACCGAAAAGACCGTGCACGATCGCCGTCGGGGTAAAGCCAGGATAACGATAGACATCCCATAATCGCTTATGTTTCTTCATAATTCTTAGTATACTTAATTTTACACCCTTAACAAGCGCTCAAATAGCGTTCCACGGCGCTTTTCAGCGGTTTTGATGCCGATTTTTACCCACTCATTTACGCGATGACCCATTTATTAATTAATACAAACGCGTCCTGATTGAAATCGCCTATCGCACATTGTCCGTCCGCTCATGCGGTTTTCATATGTAACGGGGCTGCGCTCGCTCCCTTCGGCGTTGCTCAGAGCAGGCGACGAGCAAAGATAATCATTGTTCAAGCAAATAGAGAATAGTTCCTGTCTTTTATCCTGCGTGATTTTGTCATTGGTGAGTAAGTAATCGGGTAATGCACGAATCATGATTCAATAATGCGTCTTTGCGCTGTTTCACCCTATGCAATACGCTCTACGCTATGTAATCATTGACAGCGCAGCGGGAACACGTATAATAGAAGAAATTCATCTGCGACGATCGAGGAGGTGTACTGATGGCAGCGGAAAAGAAGGAATATTTTCTATGTCCGTTCAGCGATTCAACAAAACCGCGCATGTGCCCGGCAAAACATATTAATGCGGGGTGGAAATGTCCGGCCGAATGTGACGGCGAGTGCGCGCTCTACCGGATCGTTGAAATGCTCAAGATCCAAAAAGTCGGCTACTGATCAGGCCGATCGCAATTAGTCTTAACCATGCGCATAAAGCAGACGCTTTTGCGCTCGGATATTTTTATCACCGAAAACCCGATCTTCTCACCCAGTTTTTGGAACGAACGACGGTTCTGGCCGCTTTGATGCCATTGAGCGCTGAATGTGGTCTGAATTTTGGTACGCGGAATTATGATCGTTAACGGCACAACGAATATGTTCTTTTTCTGATTCGCCCGCCGCTTGGGCATGACCGCGTCCCATATCACGAAATGACCGCCTTTTTTGAGCACACGGTACACCTCTTTGAACACCTGTTCGCGATCATCCTCGGGAATGTACATCAGGGAAAAGAAGGCGGTCACTGTATCGAATGTGTTATCGAGGAACTTGAGCATGCGGACATCCATAATGATCTTCAATCCGCCGGATCGCGCTTCCCGTAGCTCGCGCTCGCTCGGATCGATCGCCACGACTTTGTTTCTCTTCATGTGCCCGATGATGCCTTCACTGCCGCCGCCGATGTCCAGAATCCGGCCCTTTAACACGACATGGCGCAGATCCACATTCTGCCTGCGGACCGTATGCATGCGTTGAGGATCAATATGCCGGTGCATCGCGGTCAATGTTCCGGCGGCAGCTGCTCGAGCATAATGTCGAGCGCTTTCCTGAGTTGGTTATCACCGGTCAAACCGTCCTGCTCCGGCGTATTTTCCACAAAGACGTCGGGTGTGACCGGCGTATTCTCAAGATTCGTACCTGAGAGCGTGTACCAGCCAGTACCGGGCACGCGGAATCCGGTGCCGTCAAGCAATTGGATATCATTCGTTCCGATCACGGCACCGAATGTCGGCTGGCCAACTACAATACCGAGATTCAGCTCCTTGAACCCGGCCGGGAAGATCTCGGCATCGCTGTAGCAGTATTCATTGATGAGCAGGACGATCGGTTTGTCCCACCGGAACAGCGAGTTATACTCCTTGGTGCCGTCACGTTCAATCGAATACGCGTACACGGTCCTGCGCAGGATCTCGATCAATTCGTCATGGATACTGCCGCCGCCATTATAACGTATATCGAGGATCAACCCATCCCGGTCAAGTTCCTGGTACAGATCCTGCTCGAACTGCCGCAGATTGGAGACTCCCATTGATGCGATATACACATACCCAACCCGTTCCTTACTCGTTGCATGCACGTACGCTTCGTTCGATCGCACCCACGCTTTATCCACGAGCCGGGCGATCGTCCATGGATCCTTGGCGGTTATACGCACGTTCCGGATTCCATCTGGCTCATTGAGCGTGAGCATGATCTCCTTGTTGTTCGCATTACGCAGGAAAGCGTATACGTTGTCGCCCGGTTCGATCGCGACACCATTGATATGCGTGATGATATCTCCGGGATCTATCCCCACCCTGTCTTCACTTGCCGGCGAATCAGGAATAATCTCTTCGACCCGGGCGCCTTTTCCGCGGTACGCGCCATTGAACACGATGCCAAGCGCACCGGTCGTTTCCTGATCCTGCTCCTGTTTCCAGACGCCGAGGTGCGAAGCATTCAGTTCGCCGATCATCATCCCGATGATCATCTGAAAATCGCGCGTGGTGCGGCTCGCGAGCGCGCGCTCACAATATTTGTCATACATCGCACGCCAGTCGACGCCGTGAAAATCACTGTCATAGAATCCGTCCTGCAAAGCCCACCACGCTTCCCTGAACACCTGTTCCTGCTCAGCGGACCGATCGATATACATCCCCACGGCAAAATTCAGGGGGACCGAGGCCGCAATCGCGATCGCGGTTTTGTACAGGCCGCCGGTGCCGGACAGGTAGTAAATATCTTTTTTGTCTCTGGAAACAGTGAACTGCTTGGGCCGTACATTGTTTTCCGTAATCCGCTTCAAATCCTTTCCCTGCCAGTCCACGGTCCAGATATCATTGTCCTCAAGGTTATTGGCATAAATCACGTACTGCTCGCCATCCGGAGATTGATCGATGATATTGTAGTATCCTTGAACCTTGACCACGGTATGGATGCGGTCCTCGATATTCTCGAATTCGATAAGGATATCCTGATCAATCGAATCCGGCTCATACGTTTCCCAGTATTCCCCGTCGCGCTCCTCATCGGCTTTCTGCAGAAATGCGTACTTCACCCACAGATCGCCGGTCGCATTGCGCGAGGCGAATGAAATACGTTTTCCGTCGGCGCTCCACATCGGCTTGTAGTCATCATTCGGATGATTCGATATGTTCACGGCTTTTCCCGGATCGCTGATCGGCACCACATAGATGTCTTCACGCCACCCAAGCGAGGTCCGGCTAAAGGCGATCCAGCGGCTGTCCGGTGACCAGTCCATCCACAGGACATCGTTCTGATCATAGAGCTGACAGCGATTCCGGCCGTCCGTGTCCATAACAAAAAGCCCGCGCTTGTTCCTGAAAAACGCGATGTGATCGCCGTCCGGCGAAAACACCGGCTTGCTTTCAGTTTCCGGCGTATCAACGACCTTGCGTGAAATGAAGAGCAGGTCCTGGGCGAATCGTTCTTTTTCCGCCGGTTCGATCGTGTAAATATCCATGTCGCCGTCCTGCATCGATGAATAAACGAGAAGTTCCCTGCTCGGGTGCCACGAAATATCCCTTTCAATATAGGGCGTCGACGTAACCTGCGCCACCTTATCCGGCCTGTTGTCCTTGAATGACATCACGAAAATGTCACCGTGGACCACAAAGGCAAGCTGTTCTTCATCCGGGGACAGGCGGAACTCGGTCGCCTGGCTTGTGAACACCTGGTAGGTTTCCGGATTTTCCTTATGATCCTGCACTGTCTCGACCATGACGCGCCGCCCAATGAGCGTCTCGACATCGAACACCGCAAGGCAGCCGTCACACTCGTACGCGATGACCCGGCCGTTCCCGGAAATGCACGGGAAATAGATATCCTCGGTCTCATGGGTCAATTGCTCGGGCGCGGTGCCATCGATGTTCATGCGCCAGAGGTTCTTTACCCGGTCATCACCCCGGTTGCTCACAAAGTACACCATGCCGTCGTACACTGAATACATGGGATATCCATCATCGCCCGGTGCGTCGGTCAAACGTTGGGACACGCCGTCAGGCAAGACTTTCATCCAGATCTCCTTGTCATTACCGCCTCGATAGCGGCGGCGCCACCAGGATGCGCCATTGCGGGAGAACAGGATCGTTTTGCCGTCCGGTAACATACAGAGTTCGCGCGCGCTGAAAGCAAAAACCATCCGCGGCATACCTCCCTGTATGGGGATCTCGTAGAGGGCGGACGAAAAGGTATGGCGGTAACTCCCGAAGAGGATCGAGGCCCCATCCGGGGTCCAGTCATACAGGGCATCGTGCATCGAATAGTATGTCAAACGCGTTGGCGGCGCGCTCCCGTCCGACGGCATGATGAAAATATCGTCGTTGCCGTAGCGATCCGATTCAAAGGCGATCCATGCATTGTCCGGGGACCACCGACCCGTGCTTTCGTACCCGGTGTGGACCGTGAACCGCTCGGCGCGCCCGCCTGCTATACCGGTCACCCAGAGATCGCCCTGATAGGAAAAAAGAAGTTTCGTGCCATCGGGCGAGGGTGCAGGGAAATGGACATCCCTGATCGGATCGGCACGCGTGACCAGGCACATGCCGGCCACGCTGAGGCAGAGTACGATGGAACGCATGACATATTTCTTCATCGATCACCTTCTCTAAAGACTTCCCGAATAGTTCGTGTTCATTGATCCTGAAGTTCCTGGACGCGGTTCAAATATTCATTCGCCTTAGCGGAATTCCCCTGCTCGTTATAAATGTAAGCGAGGTTGGTCATTGCATCGATGTGCCCGGGATTCAATGCAAGCACATGATTCTCGAACGCATCGAGCGCCTTTTCAAAATCCTTGAGCTGCATATAACACACCCCGATGTAGAACCACCCGTACACGTCATCATGCTTCACGTGCACGAGGTAACGAAAGTACGGCAGCGCGCCCTGATAGTCGCCGGAGCGCAGAATGCTCTCACCGGTAAAAAACAGCGCGTCCGGATCATCCGGGTTGTATTTCAAGCTCGTCTTCAGGTACTGCAGGGCAAGGCTGTCGTTTTTCAAATAGTAGTAGGACATGCCGATATAATAGTAACTCCGGGCAAGATCGCCGGCAACCTTGGCATACTGTTCAATGGTTTTTTTGTACACAACGATCCCGTCCTCGTGGAGCAGCTCGCTCTTGACCACGATGTCGAGCGAATCAAGATCCTGCCGGGACCAGAGCCACAGGATTTTCTGCACGAGCTCATTCTTGACTTCGGTAAGGTTTTTGAAGAGAAGCTGCGCTTTACGATCATATTCTTTTTTGTAGTTCTCGCCGGCATTCGCCATGTACACGAGGCTGCTGTCAAACTGCTTTCCCTCGAACAGAGCCTTGCCGATCAGGAAATGAACATCCGCATTATCCGGATCGATATCAAGGATCCTGCGGTACACAGCATTTGCTTGATCAAGACGATCCAATTGATAGAAGATGGTGCCTTTAAGAACGAGCGTATTGATATCATCCGGCGCAAGCACCGGGCTCTTCACGAGTTTCGCGAGTGCTGGTTCATACAGAGCTTTCTCGAACAATTCGCGCGCGGAAAAATAATACGCCTGGTAGTAGTAAGGATAGCCACCCTTCTTAACCATCCACTCGAGCACCTGCACGGAATCGATCACGAACGCGCTATCAAGGGCAATCGCGGCGGCCTGATAATCACCCAATCCAATCAGGCTCCCGCCGAGGATAGCATACAGTTCGAAGTGCCGCTCCCCTTCAGCGATCCCGCTCTCGCACGCGTACTTAGCGCGGTCAAAATCGCCATCCTGGTACGTGATCCGTGCGGTATTAAGCCATTTGGAAAAACCGAATAACGATGTGCACATCACAATGCACAAGAATACTATCATGCGTTTCACACTGCCTCCTTGTTTTCGATCATGTTCATTACTGAATTCATTCGGCCCCACCAAGCCTCTTGAGGCGATCAAGACGCGCTTGCTCATTCGCCTGCAACCACGGGTCCTGGGACAGAAGATTGTATGCTTTGGCAAAATAAGGTCTGGCTTCATTCATTCTCTGTAGGATCAACAAACACTCACCGATCTCCTCATACACATAACCATCAGGATCGAGCCCTTTCTCATCGATCTCCTGCTCCAGGGCCTGCTGCAGGGCAAGTGCCTCGTCGATCCGGCTCACTTCCCGGTAGGTCCGGGCAATGGTCCATTTCGCGATAAAGGTTCCCTTTTCGTCGTTGATCGACTGGCGGTACGCAAGTGACTTTTCGAACAACTCAAGGGCTTTGTCATACTGCTTCAGGTCAAAGTAGGTCCATCCCGTATTGTTGTATAATGGACCGAGCCACTTGCGCGCCCTTTCATCGGCTGTCTTCTCCGCCATCTCCAGGGCAAGCCCCGCCCATTTCAACTGCTCTTCTGGCGGGTCCACGATCTGCAACATGTGGATCGCATCGATCGCATAGTAATCCTCGTTATTCGCGGATGCGATCTCATAGGCATCGAAAAAATACGGTTTTGCTTTTTCCGGATCACCTGAAGAGTTCGTCGCCCGGCCGCGCTCAAGCAGATACCGCACATTGGCGACCACGAGTTCTTCCTTGATCATTCCTTGCACTGAATCGAGCGTGGCATGTGCTTCATCGAACTTTCTCTGCAATCCCTGCGCCCGTGCGATCTGGGTCATTAATTGTATTACATACGAGAGATCATTACTCGTCTGGGCAGCGGGCAGCAATTCCCTGAACTTGACTTCAGTAGCCGCCGGGTCATTATAATCCCAGAGCGCATCAAAGTCTGGTAGGTCCCTGGTTACTTCCATCGAACCTCCTTTGGTTGAACACGATGCTATCATGCCCATGATGATAACAAAACAACATGTTTGCCACTTCAACACGAACACCTCCTGCTTTCTCAGTATACCACAGTCCGCGTAAATTGCAACCCTGTACTTTTCACACTTTTTTCACAAAAGACACCTATAGTGCAATGTACTGGTATGAGCCATACAGAGACCGCGGGTCCGGATAATATCTCCTCATTATTTCAGGACCTGCGGTTTCTCATGGAATGGTGTTCTCCTGCGATCACCATGAATTATAATATCGAAATGAACAGTGTCAACTGGATTCATGTGCAAAGAGCCGGGCAAGGTCTATACGACCTTGCCCGGCTGGCAGCAGGAGGGGTTCTGGGTGTTCGGGTAACTACTGCAAGATTTTGGCTAATTCTTTTTTGGAATTCGAGAAGACAAATTTTTTAAAAAGGCGGTAAGCATTTTCATCATCCAAAATCTGTGGATACAAGATCCTTACCGCCTCGACTCTATCATCTTCAAACGTGAAATACTCAAGGATCGTTTCAACTTGCTCAATTAAAAAGAAATGGCTGGACGCGGTGATCCGGAGAAGATTCAGCCTATCATCGGAGAACAGCTCCTCGTCAAGATCCTTGACCAAAATCGTAAAATCGCCGGTGGACATGGCGTATACCGGCTGAACAGGATCATTACAATAGAGGGAAGGGTCGAGCGAGAAATAGAATTGGGCAGGCAGTAAGGTGAGCAGAAATTGGATCTCTTTAATAAGGCGCGCACAGTCATGCGGCGAGAGCGCATGTTCGCGATGCAATTCCTCCAGCAAATGCAACCGCACATTGACGCTCGCCAAGACCGCGCCGATCGTCATGTGACCTTGATCTGCAATATACTGCCCTTGATCCGGCAGCACGATACTGACCGCACCTTCTGGTCCATTGATCATAACTTCTCCAGGATAGACACTGATAAGCATGAAGAGCACAACGCTGGTCCACATACAACCTCCTTTACCTATGTATAATGCAACAGCCATGCCAGGGAAAGCGCATGGTATTTCGACATATCAATCAAACACAATGCACTCTCACCCTCTTTTTTGCACAGGAAATGTGCAAAAATAATGGAATAGAGGCATTGGTAGAGGTTCTCATGATGAAGGTTTGGGATATGAGGTCAGTCTAAAGGATTCTATCGAGCATCTGAAGGTAGTGCTGAACACCCAGGCGTTGAAATATCTCTTTTGCCTGGATGAAGAATTGCTGTGCCTTGTCCAAATTGCCCATATCTTTCAATGCCTCGCCCTCATGAAACAGACATTTAGCGCACAGGTATTCATTATGGATCGGACGGGAAACGCTCGCGCACTTGTCAAAGGCCTCGAGCGCTTTGGGAAAGCTCCCTTCATGAGCATAGCGCCTTCCAGCAAGGATGTATGATTCGGCGAGGATCTCCAGGTCACCGATTTGTTCTGAAATCCCGATCGCCTCATCGACATATTTTTTCGCCTCATCGTATGCGCCTGCTGCAAGATGGTATTCGCCATAGATCTTGCTGTTCTCTGCCAGCAAATTCTTGTATCCGTGCTTCTCGATCTTCTCGCGTGCCCGTCTTAGCATATCCAATGCCTTTTCGCTCTCACCCATGGCAACATATATATTCGCAAGATTGTTCTTAACCGATGCCAGGTGAGTGATATCGCCGATCCGCTCCGCGGCTTCGAGTGCCTGCAGAGAAAACTGCAGGGCTTGCTGGAAATCACCCTTTTTTGTCAACACATAACCGATGTTGCTATACGAAAGCGCGACTGAGTGCGGACTGCATATCTGGATCGATATATTCAAGCTTTTATGGTGATAATCAAGGCACTTATCCCATTCACCAAGATAATCGTACACGAGTGCCAGGTTGTTATAAGAACCGGCAATACCATAGCGATCACCGATCTTCTCGCGGATCTGCAGGGCACGCTTATGGTAGAGAATCGCTTTCTCAAAATCGGATTTGCGCTGGTACACATTACCAAGGTTATTGTAACTCGCCGCGATATCGTATTCATCTCCAACGCGTTCCCGGGACTCGAGGCTCTTCATGTACACTTCCTCTGCTTTGTCCCAATCCCCGAAATCATGGTACAGGGTGCCGAGATTGCTGTACAGGGTGCCGATATCCTCCTCCTGCTCCTCGCGTTTAAAGACCTCAAGCGCCTGGTCGGCGATTTCACGCGCCCGCTGCGCATCCCCCTGTTTACTATAGATCCACATTGCGGCCGTGTCGAACTGAGCGATCTTGAGCGCATGTTCGTTCTTATCGAGCAGCGCTTTCCCTTCTATGATGCACTTGAGCGCATTATCAAAATCGGCGAGCCGCTGATAGACTTTTGCCATGTTCCGCAGAATATCGGACCGCCGCACACTATTGAGATCCGATCGTTCAAGCACCTCGCGGTACTGCTTGATCGCGCCCCCGTAGTTGCCGATCAGGTAATATATATCAGCCAATCCGATATGGATTTTCACCTCGATATCAGGTCGCGCAATGTCGTTCTTACTGATGAGCCGCAAACATGTTTGATATCGCAGGATTGCATCCTGGTTTGCGTAGAGTTTTTTCAGTTTCTCGGCCGCCTTGAATCCGTATTCGAAAGCAGTCTCCCAATACTCTGCCATCAGATAATGGTGCGCCAAATTCTCGTACACCTGCTCGATCGCATCATAGTTGATACGCTCAATCGCCTGAGCGATTTTCAAATGCAGCCGACGCTTTTTGATCGCGCTCAGATCATCGTATAAAGTCCTTTGCAACAGGATGTTCGAGAAAGTGTACACGTCCTCATCTTCAAGCCGCACCAGTCCCCGTCGCAGACAGATATCGAGAATATCGAGCAGGAAGCCTTCGTTGCTCTCAGTTACGCGCTGAAGGAGCGACAGGGAAAAATGATTGCCGATCGCGGAGGCGACCGAGAGAACACCCTTATGTTCCTCATCAACATCCTCGAGCCGCCGGCGCAAAAGGTCGCCCACGCTCGTTGGCAGGTTTATTCTCTCGATATCGCGGAAGCTCCACCGCGCGCCGTTCCAGTATAGATCCTTTTCCACGGCCAATGATTTAATGATCTCTTCTATATAAAATGGATTACCGCTTGTTTCATTATAAATCATCTGGGAAACATGCACCGGTACCGCAAATCCGATAATGGTGTTGATCAAAAGACACGTGTCTTTTTCAGTCAATCCTTCCAACCCGAGTGATTCAAACCGATGTTCGCGACTCATCGCCCGCAGGAATTGCTGCAGGGGATGCTTGTCGTCGATCTCCTCAGTCCGATACGCACAGCAGATACACAGACGCAGATGCGTGATGTTCCTCATAATATATCCAAGTAATTCCAGGTCAGCCTCACGCGACCACTGCATATCATCGAAAAAAATGAACACCGGAAATTCGTGCGTCATGAACTCAAACGATTGGAATACCGCGTCGAACAGTCGCATTTTTTCATACTCCGCGGAAATACGCGATGATTGCTGCGCTGGACTGATCGCAACGCGAAGTTCCGGAATGAACTTAACAAGCTCGGCCTTATACACAGAAGGTAAGGCACTGAAAACCTGGGCGTGCAGTTTACTCCCTCTTTGCACGAAAGATTTTATTACTTGGAAAAATATATGGTAGGGCGGGGTCACGCCGAATTCAAACGGCTTGGCTGTCAAAAACAACGCCTTGTGCATCCTGGCATATTTTTCCAATTCCATGACCAAACGGGTTTTGCCGATACCTGCTTCGCCGCTGACAATGACTGAACCGCCTCTTTTCTTGCGCATCGTATCGAACACCACTTTGAGCGCATCGAGTTCTTTATCACGGTCGATGAATCCGCTGAAATTCAGACGCGGTTCCTTGGATACAGCACTGGTATCAATATCCTTGCAAATCTGGTTCCGCCCGCTCTTTTTTGCGGTGTAGAGCGCCTGATCAGCCCGTTCGATCAGTGTCTCTGGTTTTTCAATATTACTCTCAAAGGTTGCGGTGCCGATGCTCACGGTCAAATGGAGATCCGGTTGTTCATCATACCCCAGGAATGTATAATCACCAAAGCGCCCGAGAAGGCGCTCCGCTGCCTTTTCTGCTGACCAGCGATCGGTCTCCGGAACGAGCACGACGAACTCATCCCCGCCATATCGGCAAGGGATATCCATTTCCCGGCAATTTTCGCGGATGATTTCTGCAACCTCTTCGAGAACCCGATCACCGCGCACGTGTCCGTAGTTATCGTTGACTGCTTTGAAGTGATCTAAATCGATCAATAGAATGCTGAACGGAATGTGGCTGCGTTTTGAGCGCGCGATCTCCTGCCGGAGGCGAGCAAACAGCTCGCGCCGATTGTATAATTTTGTTAGATCATCCAGAACCATGTATCTACCCAAGCCTTCTCGTTGTGTTCATTATAAACCACGCCGCAGGCATGTCAAGGAGGCAGTCTGTCTTCGACAGAATTGCAAATCACAAAATCCAAACTATTTCTGTGATTCTGAGGAGCTACGCGACGAAGAATCTATTCTTTGAGATCCTTCGCTACGTTCAGGATGACAAAGCGTAGAGCGTAAGGCGTAATGCAAAAAATAGCGGTGGTCTCGACTTTGCTCGCCGGTCTCGAATACAATGAGAGGAACAATAATTTTTTACTCTTGGAGCGAGGACCGAACCTGGTGAGGGACGAGCCGAGAAGTCTGTTAAAAATACAGCAGGTATTTGGCTTTGATCGCACCGATCTGGTATTGCGGTTCAAGGCTCCCCTGTCCGCCCTGCATTCGGTAGTCATTAAAAGCGATGTACAGCCAGGATTTAGGCAGGAAATTCCAGGAAAAAAGCACGCCGAACCGGTTCGATTGTAATTCTGTTTCCGGGATATCCGAACCTGGAGTCGCCATGACAAGCTCACTGAACATCTGCAGATTCATGCGCGCGCTGAACCGCACATTGATATTCGGCCGCACGCGCGGGGTTATTGCCAGTATTGAGCCAAGCGTGTCCCACTCGACCCAAAGATTGGATGACATGCCGATGCTCACGTGCTGCTCGAGCGCATAGTTGTACGCGAGCCAGCCGATGCCGCGGTATGCGAGAAACCCGCGCCAGTAATTATATGTGTAGGTATATTCTCCGCCAAAATCGACGTGCTGATCGAACAGCCGTCCCCACGTGCTAAGGCATATGCTCCGATAGGTATAGTGCGTATCCGCCTCATAGTAGGGGCCGCAGTAGAGCGAAAGGTCACATCCCCAGCCGCTCCGCGTATTCGGGTTGATCTCGATCAGCCCGATTATTGACCAATTCGTGTCTCCGGCTTCCTGGATAGCGTACACGCCCGGCGCGGCATAGAGATTGCTCATGAATCCAGTGCGCCACTGTTTGAACGGACCGCTCAGGAGCATGGCCTGTTTTTGCCCGGCCCAGGGAACAAACCCGATATCGGTCACGTCGAATGAATCGCTGATGAGCTCAACCCTGCTGATCGTTAAAATACTGCCGAGCAGCCCGAAAAAGCCGGAGTTAACAGCCCAGCCGTATTTGCCGCGGTTATTGCTCAATGCTCCCTGAATAATGAACTGATTCGCCCTTTTGCGATAAACCCCATCCAGCCCGATCGCGTAATTGTAGTTGTCCGGATCAGTCATGGCTCCGCTCGCGAGGATACCGACATTGGAATTACCGAAGAGCCGCTGCTGCGCCCGAACTACCCCGAATCCACAATCCGGCTCCACGAGTGAATCGCCGCATGAATACTCGTCTGTCAACGCGCCCAGCACCCCGATATTAAAATCTTCTGTCTTATTGGTCAATTTTGCGCCGGTGATGATCGGTACTGCATCGCCGTTCATTGACCGGCCGACTTTCCGCGAATAGAATATCTCAAGGGCATCAAAAAATCCCTTCCCCTCACCAAAATCAGACATTCTGAATACGTCCTTCCCCTCAAGGAAAAAAGGCCTCCGTTCATCAAGGTAGATCGGGTAGCGCCCCAGGTTCAGGGTGAATGGATCGGATTCTATCTGGGCGAAATCAGGATAAACGGTCGCATTGAAGGTGGCCTGCGGTGTGATGTCCCACTTAGCATTAAGACTGATGCTCGGCGTGAAGTCGATGCTGTCATCTTCAGCGTACCAGTAACGGTCAATTCGTGTATACGCTTCAGGATAAAACTCAAAGTAGTAGCCGCGCGACTGGGGATTCATATTCGCCAGCGTCCCCCATCGGGACACAAGATCACCGTCGATCTGCAGAACCTCTGTCCAGTACTGATCTTCCTGATTCTTTTCAATGTAGCGTTCGAATTGGACCCCCCACGTCGTGAGATCCTCTTTATAGCGGATCGTTTTGAAGGGTATCTTCATTTCTACTTCATAACGGTCATCGTATTTGGCAATGGCCTGATACCAGACACCGTCCCATGATCCGTCCTTTGTCCGGCCGTCATCAAGGACCCAGCCGTCATCAAAGATCCCGCTCCCGTTCAACAGGAAATAGTATCCCATGGTTTTGCAATTGAACGGGTCAATGCCCACCGCCACCCAATCCTCGCTTTTTGTCAGATGGAATACCGGCTCCAGACTATCCGCATAGCACCGGAACGCGAAATAGAGATTATCATGGTCCTGGAGCACGTACACTACTGTTCTCTCGGTTGGCTTTTCGTTCTCGTACGGGTAGTGCTGGATAAAATCATAAGCAGAATCCGCCTGTGCCCAGACGTCTTCGATATGGCCGTCGATAGCAGGAGCCTTTTCTGTGAAATGCACGACAATAGTTTTTTCACTGACCGTGACAAACAATAACCAGGTAATGAATACCATATATCCTCCTCTCGATCAATGCACTCTATACTATAGTACGTAAGAAACGTCTGCAGGTTTCACATCATGAGCAGCGATTGACAGTGCTGACCCCCTGCGTATAATAGGTCATAAGGAGACTTTATGTTGCTGATGCTTATGTTATTGACACAATGGGGGGAAACCGATAATTTAGAAGCCAAATTTTACCAGCATGTCCCGGCGATCCACTACGAGCGCGCGGAATCGCTCCACGAATTCAATGTCCTGCACTATGAGTTGGATGTCACGCTGCCCATGACATCGCGCAGTATTTCCGGCACGAACCTGATCACCTGCTGCAGCCGGGTGGATAATCTGACGAGTGCGGTCATCCATGCGCACACCCTGACGATCGATTCGATCCTTGTCGATGGGACCACAACCAGCCATGCAACGATCGGCGATTCGCTCATCATCAGTCTTCCGCACGCGTATAATACCGATGACACGTTCGACATCCATGTCGGGTACCACGGTTCATGGAACGTCACGTTCTACCAATCAGGATTCGTGTACTACCCGCGCAACTATGATTACAACACCCTCCACGCGCTCGCCTACACGCTCGGTGAACCATGGGACGCGCGGGCATGGATGCCGTGCTACGACGACCCGTTCGACAAAGCGGACCAGGGATGTGTCATGCACGTCACGGTCCCGGATTCTTACACAGTCTGCGCGAACGGTCAATTGGATAGCGTCGGCTATGCGCAGAACAGGGCGACGTTCACCTGGACAGAGCACTACCCGATCGCGACATACCTCATGCACTTCGGCGCGTCGGTCTTTACGCCCTGGTCTAACTGGTACTACTCGCCGTCGGGTGATACGGTCGAAATCAAGCACTTTGTCTGGCCCGAGGATTCGGTCCAGTCAATCAATTCACTCGGTGATGTGCTCGTATCCATCGCATTGCTCGATTCCATGTACGGACCGTACCCCTTTGACCGGTATGGTCATGACGTCGTGTACCCGTATGCCTGGGGCGGCATGGAACACCAGGAGAATACGACGCTGCACCGCAGCGCGGTTGGCGGCTCGCACTCCTGGAAGCGGATCATCTGCCATGAACTCTCGCACCAGTGGTGGGGCGATATGGTTACCTGCGTTGATTTCCGGGACATATGGCTCAATGAAGGATGCGCGACCTCCAGCGACGCGAACTATGACTGGCATACGCTCGGGTGGTCCTCTTATATCGCGACCCTGCTCGGGCGCGCCCAGGATTATTTCGTGGAAGACGCAAGCTACCGCCGCCCGCTCTACGATCCCCCGCTCGACAGCATCTTCTCCTGGGGATACACATACTGCAAGGCATGCTGGGTCATGCACATGCTCAGGTTCCTCAACCAGGATCATTTCTTTGAAGGCATGCATGCATACCGGGATTCTTTCGAGTACGGATGCGCATGCACAGACGATATGAACGCGGTGTTCTCGCTCGTGTACGGCACGGACCTCACATGGTTCTTTGACGAATGGGTCTATGACCAGGGATATCCAGAATACGAGGTCTACTGGAACTGTATTCCGTCAGGGAACGACTTCCTCTTCCGCGTGCATATATACCAGGTCCAGACGAACGCTCCAGCAGTCTTTCATATGCCGGTGCAGATCCTGCTCAACACGACCGGTGCGGATACGACCGTCACTATTCCTATCACTGCATCGCCACAGCACGCTGAATTCGTCGTAGCGGACTCGGTAATAAACATCAATTTCGATCCGGACTATCGCGTGCTCTGTAAGTACGAAACGTTCTACGGGATCGAAGAGGCAGTACAAGGAGATCCGCTCTATAATGACCTGCTCATCGGGGTAAATCCATCTACCCATCCGAAAGTCACGTACGTCGTGAACCAGACCGGCCACATACGGCTCGTGCTCTATGATGTCACAGGCCGGGTCGAACACACCCTGTTCGATGGAGCGCGGATCCCGGGAGTGTACACGGTGGCGGTTCACGATCTTCCGGCAGGTATCTACTTCTGCCGTCTTGTCACGCCGGTCAATGAAAAAGTCGCCAAACTCGTGGTCGTGAAGTAATTTATTGTCCTTAAAGCGACAGCGTGTATCCATTTCATGTATCGCTGATCCAAGGAGGTTGAATGGCAAAAACCATTTTGCATGAACTTGCTGAGTTCGGTCAGAGCGCATGGCTCGACTACATAAGCCGCGCGACGATCGATTCCGGGAAACTTGCCGCTCTCATCGAGCAGGGGGTCATGGGTGTCACCTCGAACCCGTCGATCTTTAATAATGCCGTGAGCAAGAGTGCTGATTATGACGCCCACATCAAGGAAATGGCATCCAAAGGCAAGAGCGTGTTTGAGATCTACGATGAACTCACGGTACGCGATATCCAGGATGCCGCGGATATGTTCCGCCCGGTATGGGACCGCACGCACGGAATGGACGGGTATGTCAGCCTGGAGATCGATCCCTCGCTTGCCTATGATACTGATAAGACGATTGCCGAAGGCCTGCGGCTCTATGCCCGGGTTGACCGGCCCAATCTCATGCTCAAGGTTCCGGCAACTGACAAGGGATTCCCGGCTGTAACCACCCTCATCAGCAAGGGCGCGAACGTCAATATCACGCTCATCTTTTCACTCCAGGATTACACTAAGGCAGCGCAGGCTTACCTTGCCGGCGCCGAGGAGTATCTTGACCACAATGGGGATCCACAGCGAGTGTGTTCGGTCGCGAGCGTTTTCGTGAGCCGCGTCGACACGCTCATTGATACCTTGCTCGAAGAACTCATCGACTCAGAAAATGACGAGGACGCGATCAATACGCTCGAAGCCCTGCGCGGCCGGGCGGCGGTCGCGAATGCCGCGCTCATCTACGATAGTTTCTGCGATCTGCAAAAAAACGAGCGCTTCACCGCACTCCGTGCCCGGGGAATCCGGCTCCAGAGGATCGTGTGGGGTTCAACGAGCACGAAAAATCCCGAGTACAGCGACATCAAGTATGTTGCCGAGCTCATTGCGAAAAATACAATCAACACAGTGCCGGAAAAGACCCTACATGCATTCCTGGACCACGGCGCTGTCAAGGAAACGCTTGCGCATACCGGAGCGCATGCTCACAGGGTGATCGCGGATCTCGCGATGGCTGGTATACGCATGGATGAAGTGTGTGCTACGCTCTTAAAAGAGGGCGTAAAGGCATTTGAACAGGCATTCACTTCGCTGCTGGGAGCGATCGAGAAAAAAGCACATTCGTAGTATCCAACACCGCAAAAAGACCGAGGTGCAGGTACGAACCGCATCATGACAACAGCAGCACTGCGCAACATGATGGTGGTATGTTTGATCGGATGTGCATGCGGCAGCCATGACACGCTGTCGCTGCTCGACATGATCATTGCAACACCGGCTGGTTCAGCCTATGTTGACACTGATATTACCTTCCCGATCAACGTGCCAACCGTGATCGACCGGTCAATGCTGAGCGGAGATTTCGACCTGCCGGATAATAAAGCCACCGTGTGGCTGTACCATAGCTTCTGGTATCTCGATTCAGTGAAATACCCATCTGAGCAGCCGCTTCCTCCACCTTATTGGTCAAGTTCGCGTTTCTATTGCTTTGCGTATGATTCCACCTGGTCACCGCCCTGGTTTTTTGTCGAAGACTGGTACCTTGATTCCACGCCGACATTCGGAGCGCCCAATGATGATTATCCCGGATGTAGTGTCTCGGGACATGTGTATGATTACCTGGGAGCACCGTTGAACGCGGCCCGGGTCACGGCACGCGCGCGTCAAAATTGGTACACGATCTTCGGTCCTCCTTACCTGTTTGAATGTTGCACCACCTATACTGATACGTTCGGGGCATATGCATTAACCGATTTACTACCCTGGTATTACTATGTTGATGTAGCGGCGACCGGCTATATCCCGGACATGTTGTCAGTTGGAAGACTCTCTGCCCTGGAACCGATCATGAACGGAGATTTCTATCTAAATCTCGGCGTTACCGAGCATACCCGTTCTCCTGCGCCTACTCCGGCTTTGTATCCAAATCCTTTCCACCGGATCCTTTTCATTCCGCTCGATCCGCATACCTCCACGATCAAAGTGTACGATATCTCAGGAATGGTATGCAAAGTGGTTGAAGTGCGTGGCGAACACGAAGGGATCTGGCTGGACTTCATGGATCTTACACCGGGTGTGTACTTTGTGCAGGTCAATCAACGGACGCACAAAGTAATAAAACAATAGCAGGCCAGCTCAGGCAAAACGACACCTCATAGCTGTCTGAATGTGCGCAATTGCTCGTTCGAATAGAACGTCCCGCGCCAGATGATACCACCGCGCTTCGCGCCCAGGATGGCGGCGCGCACCGTGCACACACACATGATCACGTTCGCGACCGGGACAAAGAACGCGGTCCACCACGCCCGCCCCAGATAAACGTTGGCTATGATCGACGTCGCAATAATGACCCCCGCGAAAATAAGCCCGATCAGCTGCACGAGCGGCAATCCATCGAAAAAAAGCGCGATAAACGGGGCGACCTCACACACCAGCATAAGCATTCCGAACGCGATTAAACGCAGCGCACTGAACTTTCCAAACATGGTAAAGAGCGCGCGTTCGGATCCAATCGCCATATCATGGAGCGTTCGATAAAAACACACGGTCACGCGACCACGCCCGTTCAGCACGCCGGCACGGGCGCCTGATTCCTTCAGCACTCGCCCGAATGCGAAATCATCCGTTACCGTGAGCCGGATCTTTTCGAATCCGCGCACCGCATCAAAAGAACCGCGCCGCACGAGATTGAACGCGCCTGCGCCGATCGCGGCGCCGGATCCCGGGTCCTCGACTCTCCACGCCTGCCCGAATATGCATATCTGGCGCATGAATACCGAGAGCGTTACGTCCACAAAGAACCCTACCGGGGAGAGATCGGGAATGACCGCCATGTGGTCAATTCGCTTATCCTCGCACCAGGCGATCACGCGGCGCAGCGTACCGGGTTTTACATGGACATCCGCATCACTGAACAACAGCCATTGGCCGCTCGCTTCTTGCGCGCCGACATGCATTGCATGAAGCTTGCCAAGCCACCCTTCAGGAAGCGAATCGACATGGAGCACCCGTATGCGTTTGTCCTGGACCGCCATGCGTTCGGCGATCATCCCGGTATCGTCAATCGAGCGGTCATTGACCACGATCAATTCAAGATCCGGGTAGTCGGATGCGCAACGCATATGCAGTGCAGCCTCGATCGTGTCCGCTTCATTACGCGCCGGCATGATCACGGAAACACGCGGCCATGAGGTCCGGGCAGTCGCTGGCAGCGCGCTGATCGCCCGCACCTTTTTCACGAGCAGGATCGTTGCGACGAACTGCACGATCCAATATAGAACGCCCAACGATACAATGAAGATCGCGAGTATCCGGCCGATAAGATCCATACCCGCAGATAGTACTTCGTTTATCAATTGTGTCAATACCGGGCCGGAACGTCCCTTGACTTAGCCATATACCGCGGGTACAATGGAGCGTTCATGAATACGCGATGCGCGTTGCGATCGGTGATCGCTTTATTCCTCGTGTTCGGCTTTGCGTCCGTCGCATGCCGCGAGGACGATACACCGCATGACCGAGTAACGGTTGCCGTTTCTATTCCACCCCTTGCCGATCTCGTTAAAAAGGTCGGAGGGGATCATGTCCAGGTCATCACCATGGTGCCGTCCGGTGCCTCGCCGCACACCTATGAACCGACACCGGCTCAGATGGCCCTGCTCAGCGAGGCGGACCTCTATATCAAGGTAGGGACGCCCATTGAATTCGAGCTGGTCTGGCTTGATAAGATGCTCGCGATAAACCACACCATGCACGTGTGTGATGCATCGGATGGGATTTTCCTCATCAGTACCCGCGAGTCTGCGCGCGATCATGCAGATGACGACGCGATCGATCCGCATATCTGGGTGTCAGTGCGCAATGCACAGACGATGATCGGCAATATCTCCCGCGCCCTCGCATCAATCGATCCGCAACATGCAACACTCTATCACGGGAACATGGTGGAAGTGAGCATACGGCTTGACAGCCTTGACCGCGCAATCGTCGATATGCTCGCTCAAAAGAAACAAAAGATATTCATCGTATACCACTCGGCCTGGAATTACTTTGCCCGGGATTACGGTCTCGAGCAGAAAACCATCGAAGCCGGTGGCAAAGAACCGTCCGCCCGGACTATTGAGCACATCATCGAGACTGCCCGCCAGTTCGATATCCATGTCCTTTTTGCATCACCTCAGTTCGACCGCAAGTACGCTGAGAGTATCGCGCGCGATATCGACGGTCAGGTCGTGCTTGTCGATCCGCTGGCCGAGAACTATATAGATACTATCAGGACCTTCGCAGCGATGCTGGCACGTTACCTGGAGTGATCATGGCCGAACCGATCGTTGAATTACAGCATGTTTATTTTTCCTATGATAGAGTGCCGGTCCTGGAGGATGTCAGCATCACGGTTCATGACCGAGATTTTTTAAGTATCATAGGACCGAATGGCGGCGGCAAAACGACGATCCTGAAGATACTCTGCGGATTACTGACGCCCCAGCAGGGTATGGTGCGGGTATTCCAAACCACGCCGGCGCGCGCGCGGCACCGAATCGGTTACCTGCCCCAGCACCTGGTATTTGATCACGATTTTCCGATACGGATCATCGACGTTGTGCTCATGGGAAGACTGGGGAGAACCGGGCTCGGTCATTCCTACACGTCTGCGGATCACGGTATTGCCGAACGTGTCCTCGCGCTCGTCGGGCTATCCGATCTTAAGCACCGTACGATCGCTGATCTTTCAGGGGGACAACGCCAGCGCGTACTCATTGCACGGGCGCTGGCGACCGAACCGCAGCTGCTCCTGCTCGATGAACCGGTGTCGAGCATTGATACACAGTGGCAGAATACACTGTATCAGCTCTTGAATGAACTCAATACGCGGATCGCGATCGTTCTGGTCACACACGACATCAGCGTTGTTTCAACGTACATTGATAAGATCGCGTGCGTGAACAAAAAATTATTTTTCCACGGGTCAAAAAAAGAGGGAATACAGAAACTCGCTGAATTGTATGAATGTCCGGTCCAGATACTCACCCATAGTCCAACCACACCCGCGCACGATGAGCATACGCATGATTGAAATCTTCCAGTACGAATTCATGAGACACGCCCTCTGCGCGGCGTTGCTGGTCGGCATCGCGTGCGGCGTCGTCGGGACATTCGTGGTCACAAAAAAGATCGTGTTCATCAGTGGTGGGATCTCGCACGCCGCATTCGGCGGCATCGGTCTCGGGTATCTGCTCGGCGTCAACCCGATCATCATGGCTCTGCCGTTCAGCATTCTCTCGGCCATAGGCATCGGAATCCTGCGCCGGCGCACCAGGATCAGCGAGGATTCTGCGATCGGAATACTCTGGACAATCGGCATGGCGCTCGGGATCCTGTTCATATCCCTGACCCCGGGGTATGCTCCGGATCTATTCGGCTACTTGTTCGGCTCGATCCTCTCAGTACCCATGATCGACATACTTATCATGGGCGTGCTCGATATCATTATCATTGCAACAACGATCGTACTCTTTAAAGAACTGCAGGCGATCTCCTTTGACGAAGAATTTTCCTTAATCGTCGGTGTACCGACTGATCTCCTCTACTTCATTCTGCTCGGACTCATCGCCCTCAGTACGATCGTGCTCATACGCGTTGTTGGGATTATCTTAATCATCGCACTTCTCACATTCCCGGCGACGATCGTCAAACAATTCTCTTCAACGCTGAAGAAAATTGCGCTATTTACCACGATCCTCGCGATCGCTCTTTCCGTCGGCGGTCTTATCCTTTCCTTCCTCCTCGACCTGCCATCCGGGGCAACAATCGTACTCCTGTGCGGCGTGTGTTTTATCGTAAGTGTGGTGATAAAGAGGGTGATCAGCCGCCGGTGATGCTACGCATCGGATGATGGTTCGGCGTTCAAAATTCCATCAATCCTTTGTTTCCATGCTTTGGCGCCGATCGCTTCAAAAATTCCGCGTGCCGTGATCAGGTACGCACGCCCGTCTGCTTCCTGACCCCTGAGTCGTTCCATGATACCCAGATATGCGTATACCTGTCCGATATTATACTGTTCTTCAAGTCCTTCGAACACCTGCAGCGCCGAACGCAGTACTTTCCCAGCCGTCGGAAAATCATGATCCAGTATATGGAAACGTCCAAACAGAAAATCCTGGTATCCAGAGGTACTTTTCACTAAAGGCCCGGTTTCATAATCCGACACTTTCTTCATGTGCTGGATAAAGAGGGTCTTATCTCCCTGCTCGAGATTGTACTCGCACAAAAGGAATAGGGCATCGATCGTCATGGTTTTGGATCCAAGTTTCCTGGCGGTTTCATTGGCATTTTCAATAAAAGTCTTTGCCTCTGGTAATTTCTTCTCCGCAAGGTACAGGCGTCCCCTGAACAGCAGGTTGTGGAATGCACCGACTTCAAGATGCCTTTGTTTGATAAGAACAGAAGCTTCCTTGTGCAGTGAATCAGCATATGGAAAATTTCCAAGATAGTAGTACACCGAACCAAGATGATCGAGGATATATACTTCCAGCGCACTGGCTTCGATCTCACGCGCGATCCGAAGTCCATTCTCAAAAGCATTGATCGCCTTTGGATACTCTCCAAGCCACGTGTAGATACCACCTATGTTCGCGAAATCTCCAGCTTCGGTCATATGGTCATCGATCCCCCGCATCATACCCATCGCATCCTGCATGTATTGCAGTCCTTTACGGTACTGTCCCTGGGCAACGTACGCATTGCTTATGCTGGCGCACGCGATCGCTGCCCCCTGTTTGTACCCGACATCACGATGCACCCGGTATGCTTCTTCGTACGATCGGAGCGCCTGGTCATACTGACCGACTATGGAGTGCAGGTTCCCGGTAACGATCAAGCATGACGCGACCGCGCGCTTATCGCCGGTATGCTCAGCATACGACTGGGCGCGTTCAAGCATTTTATGAGCCTGGTCGAATTTACCAAGATTGCGGTAGATCACACTCATGTGCATGTTGATCGTTGACATGTTTTTCTGATCATTCACGCGCTCGAAATACGCAAGCGCTTCCTTGTACAATTCAAGGGCCGGGGCGTAATTCGCAAAGTGCATCTGGATGGTGGCCGTCAGCATGATCCCACGCGCACGCCACATATGATCACTGCGCTGCTCAGCGAGCGCAATAAGACGTTCGACCTCTCGTGATGCATCGTGTGGTTTTGATAACTGGAAGAGTGTATGTGCCAGGTCATAAAGCATCTCCATTTCGCAGTTTGCATCATGAATTTTCTGAACCAGCATGATCGCCTTACGGATGTCATTCAAGGCATGTTCGTGTTCACCAAGGATACCGAACACGGCGATACGCTTGCGCAGACATTCTATCATGAACTCTATTTTTTCCCGCTTGTCCCCTTCTGTCAGCATTTCCAGCGCCCACGTATAGTATCGTATTGCTTCCTTATGCGCATAGCCCTCGCGCGCGTTGTCCCCGGCACGAATACAGAACCGTACTCCTTTATCAGGATCCGCTCCATGGTAGTAGTGGTATGCCAGTTCTTGAACAACGGGACGCTCATTCGCCCGGCTCTGTTGTTTGACCAAATTCCCCACATTCCGGTGTATGGACTTTACATCCGCCTTTTGCGCGACCTGCGCATACACTGCATTCCGGGTAATCTCATCGCTGAACTCGATGCGCTCCTCAGTGTAGCGGATCATTCCGACTTTATCGATCTCTTCAATGAGTTCCACGATCCGCACCGATTTCAGACCAACGAGGTCCTCCAATATCTGAACATCAAACCACCCGATAACACTGGCGACATCGAGGACGCGTTGAGCATCACTGCTCAAACTGAGGTACTTGGCGGTAGCAATCTCAGTTATTGTCCTGGGCACGGTACCGGTTTTCGGTTCATGGAAACTCCAATGTCCGCGGTCGAGTACAAGGTGGCCATCAAGCACGAGCGTGCTCGTGATCTCCTCGATGTAAAAAGGATTGCCCCCGCTCCACTGCAGCACATACCGCATGAAGTGCTCCTCCGGTTCCTCGCCGATAATCGATACAAGGATTGCGCGCACTTCGTTTTGCGAAAATGGTTCTATGGAGATCTCCGTGACATTATCGTTCTTGCGCACCGCGGAAAGAAACGTCTTTAAGACCTCGGTTTCCTCATCGGACCGGTAAAGGAAAACGAACGATATGCGCTGCTTTTTCTCTGCCTTGATGAGGAACCGGAGAAGATCGGCCGATGATTGATCGATCCACTGACTGTTGTCCACAACGATGATCTTGGCCCGCGCGCCTCGTTCAAGGACCTGTTTGATGCCCTCGTTGAATGCAAATTTATCATCGAGGATCGCGGAATCCCTCACCTGTTCCGCATCTTCATCCATCGCTTCCGGGACCAGTTTGCCGATGATCCTTTTGTACGACGGTGCAATTCCCTTGAGTATACCCGGTCCCTGGGCCTGGATGTGGAATTTCACAAGTTCACGCACGATATAGTACGCGATGTAATCCGCAAGATAGGAACAGTCTCCCCATATCATATCGCGCCACTCCACGGTCTTCAATACCTCCTGGACAAATCGTGTCTTCCCCGCACCGACATTGCCCCGTACGATAATGATCCGTTCCCCCTGAGTGTCGTTCATCAGGAGTTCCTTGAGTTGGTTGATCTCCTTGAGCCGGTCAACGAACACTTTGATCGGGAGATTGATCCGTTTGTGCATGTTCAGATTATAGTGTGAAGACCACGGAAGTCAATTGCAATTGTACTTGCTGTCCTGAATGCGGTCACTGTGATATTACACCTTACACATAAAATTCCGTGGTCTTGTGGTAGTGATATCCCCTTCGTCAGACAAAGCAGAAAAGGGGCTCTTATGAGCCCCTTTTTCCAAGACCGATTCTTTAGTTCACGCGGAAACTCGTAAGCGCTGCATCCATATCCTTCTTTGCACCTTCGTACTGGCTCTTGGCGATTTGGGATGCGAACATGTAGAGCATACCATTATCGAGATTTATGGCTGCGACCAGATCCACGACCATATCAACATCCGCGGCATTGGAGAATCCCTGGGCACGGACCCGATAAGCTTCAAGACCTCCCCATGTTGCATGATACTGCTCATCGATCGTCCATTCCTGGATCTCTGCTTCACTACAGTATCCTTCCAATCCCCCCAATGAAGCATCTTTCATCCAGTCCTTGAATTCGCTATCAGACATTTCCTCAAAATCAGCTGAGGTCAAGCCAAAATCGAACCCTCCCACTTCGATCAGCTTCACGTCGCCGCTGCGGAATTCGAACATTTCCCCATCCTGCGAAATGAGACTCCATCCCGCGGGACATGTGACAGAAAAATGCGCCTGTTCGTGGGTGTAGACTTTTGGTTCTGATGGTCCTGCACATCCGACAATCAGAATAATGAACGTGACTATGCATGCAAAAATGGTAGATTTCATAATTCTCCTTTTCTTCCTTTTATTATAGAGTTATTGCGCGATATGTCAATAAAGGGTTCACCCACTGGTGCAATCCTGCTTGACACCGCTATCCTGTGTATTATACTTCAGATGAGGAGGTACAATGCATCTCACGTATGTAGTCTTGATTACGGTCCTTCAGACATTCCCCTTAACGTGGACGACGAAGACACCGCTTCCCATGGCGCTCGCGGGAAGCGGCTGCGCGGTCATGACTGATACAATTTACGTTATTGGGGGACGTGACAGCGGGAGCGGCAGGTATCGCACGCTCCATACATATGATCCTGTTCAGGACGTATGGGATACGCTCGCTCCCATGTCGACGGCGCGTGCCCACGTTGTCGCGGCCGCGGTCAATGGGAAAATGTATGTATTTGGCGGGTGGATTGGCAGCACGGCTACGAATATAGTGGAGGAATACAATCCCATGTCCAATTCATGGACGACCAAAACACCGATGCCGACCGCGCGGTATGCGAGCGGTGTCGCGGTAGTGAACGGGCTGATCTATGTCATCGGCGGCATGAACATGGGTGGCAATGTATTCAGCACCGTGGAGGAATACGATCCGGCAACTGATACCTGGGATACAAAAGCCACGATGCCCACCGCGCGCTTTGGCCCCGGATGCGCGGTCATCAATGACACGATCTACGCGTTCGGCGGCTCCACATCGATCGGTGGTGGTTCAACCAACATCACCCAGCGCTACGATCCGGCAACCGACACATGGTCATGGTGCGGGTCCATGAATGAAGACCGGTACTGTGTTGGCGGATTCACCTATGGTGGAATGGCGTATGCAGTGGGCGGCTACGATTACTCTAACTACCACACGACGGTCGAGGTGTACAATCCTTCGACCAATGTCTGGTCGTACGAAACCGCGATGACCTACAGCCGGCAGTCAATCGCAGTCGGCCTAGTCGGGGATTACGTCTACGTGATCGGCGGGTGGAACAACGGCGCGGTCGCGTATAACGAAGAGGGTTCCCTGGGTATCGGCGTGAAAGAACAACCGGCACCGGCGATCAGCGACTTCACGATCAGTCCCAATCCGTTTCGAACCGAGACGCGTATCGCGTATGGCGTAGGGCGTGGTGCGACAGATATAGAAATCAAAATCTATAATATAGCTGGTGTCTTGGTGAAATGTTTCCCTCCCATTACGCATGACGCTTTACGCAGTACACTCATCTGGGACGGCACTGATGATCACGGCACGCCTCTGCCGAGCGGGACATACCTTGTCGTAGTCGAAATCGATGATGAACACTATACGGAAAAAGTCACCTTGATCAGGTGAGGAGGGAGTAAACCCGCAATCAGAAAGGAGTGTAGAGACATCGTTTCATTTTCTCATTTTGTCAATTGACAAAATGATAACAGCGGGAATACCATTACAACTGTCTGTTGACCAGGTTCTGTTCCCTATTATACTATATGAAGATGAATATCCTCCGATCGATCGTTCTCGCTCTATTGCTGCTTGGGCTGCACGGATATGCGCAGACCCCGCTCTTTCTTTCCCCGGAAAACCTGCTCGCTGCCGGGGAAACACTCCGGGTGGAATTCTTCAGCGCGCCCCATGTATGTGACTGGGATACGGACGGCGACAAGGACCTGCTCGTCGGACAATTCGTATACGGTCACATCCTCTTTTATGAAAACATCGGTTCGACCAACGATCCACTGTTCGCCGCGCCTGAATATGTGTACGCGGATGGTTCAGTTATCACCCTCCCGTTCAGCTGATGCCAGGGCGCAACAGTCGCAGTTTGCGACTGGAATGAAGATGGACAACGCGACCTGATCGCCGGGGACAGCGACGGTTACACCACCCTCTTTTTAGAAACCGGAAGCGGCTTGCATAATGCCGGTCACATCCAGCACGACAGCAGCGGCATGCAGGTTGATGTCAGGGTTTCAGCGAACAGTTGCCCGTGCATCCATGATTGGAACGAGGATGGCAAAAAAGACCTGATCATCGGTGAAATCGAGCACGTACTGCCGGATACCGGTAATATCCGCGTTTATCTCAATTTCGGCACCAATGCCGTTCCCTTTTTCCGCGGTTACCAGCTCATGCAGGCGGGCGGTGGTCATTTGGAAGTTGTGCACGCGCACCCTGCGATATTCGATCTGGACGGGGATTCCTTGAAAGATCTGGTATGCGGCAATGAAAACGGCTTCCTTTATTTTTTTAAGAACCGTGCGACAAATCAGGCCCCGTATTTTGAAGTTCAGTACGAGACACTCATGACCGAGGACAGCGTCTTTCTTGACGGCTACACGAACTCACGTATCCACTGCACGGATTGGACCAGGGATGGTGACCTCGACATCATTCTGGGCGGGCAGGACGGGTATGTCTGGCTCTGCGAGAACGTGACGATCAGCGGTGGCGCGCTCAACCGCAGTGTCACGTCGGTACCCGGTCATTTTCGCATCATCATGAATCCCGTACAGCATGTCGCGTCGTTCTCCTGCATGGTGTCTGTCTCTGATCGTGCGCGATTATGTATCTATTCGATATCAGGACGCATGATCGATGAGGTGATCCTTCCCGGCGCGCATGTTGGACCGCACGTTGTGCAATGGAAGATTCCGCTTGACCTTTGTGCAGGGGTATACTTTGCTGTCCTTGAAACGCGTAACGCGGCTTTTATAGAGAAAGTCGTGGTTACTCGATAGTGCTCCTACTCCTTCTGTTTCGCGTAGAGATCACCATTGAACAGGTATTCAGACCAATAGGTGATCCCTTTTTCAACAAACACCTCATAGTGATAGTCGGTCGTTGATCCATCCTGCCAGAGCACTATGAGCACGCCCTTTTCCTTATTCCCGTGGATCGTCCAGGTCGCGGCACTGCGGCTCTCGCCGCCAGCCTGCCAGTCACCCTCAAAATCGCTCCCGTCGCCGCCGTACGCGGCGATGTACTGCTCGTAGTAGCGGCCATCAGGCATGAGTGTGAAGTGATCCTCGGTGTACGCGGTATAGTGCGACCACGTGCCAGCGAAGTGCTGGACCAGATCCGCTGATCCGGCTTCCTTTCCTGCGTTGTTTCCGCCTGACGGCGGGGTCTGTTCTTTCACCCGGGTGAACTCGAGCTGGTACCCTTCTGGAAACCAGACCATCAGCACGTCATTCTCGAGCGTATACGGGTAGTCAACGTACCAGATCTCCTCGACCACGCGGATCGCGTCGTCAACGAGCGTGTAGTTGGCAAAGTCGCCATCAAAGACCAGTTCCATTTCGGTCTGGAACTCAAGTGTCACGGTCCCGTAGCCGGTCTGGCTTTCCCATTTCCCTTTCAGATCGGAAAAATCTGCCGCGAGACTACCTCCCGTATAAATACATAAAAATATTATTGAATTAACGAGTCGTTTCATGTTACCTCCTGACCTCTGCGATTATAACAGAGCGTGTGCGATTGTCAAGGAATTGAACTTGACCGTAGGTCAAGCGTGCATATAATATGACGAAGGAGGATGTGGTATGGCTTATGTCAAAAAAATGTGGAATGTTTTTCTACTTGCACTATTTTGTGGTATCATGACGCTTTACGCTCAGATCGAGGAAGTACCGGCATCCCAGGAAACGATCGAAGAGCTAATACCCGGAACCCCCAAAGCAGAAGCGCCCGCTGAAAAAGCCGTGGACGCCTACTCCGGTGCGACTGAAATGATCGATCCGGATGTCACGCTGTATGAACAGTTGCACTTGAACGGTCATATCATCATTCAGGGGATCGTATTCAACAACGACAATACCCTGGCGATCGAATCCGACTCCTGTCTGGGAGTTATCGCGAAGATGCTTACGAATCACCCAAAACTGAACATCTACATTGTAGGACACACAGACAACAGTGCGGGAGTATTATCCGGCATGATAACTTCACAGAAACGTGCTGAGGCGGTGATGAACACGCTGTCCAGCCGATTCGGCATCGATCTGGACCGGCTGTTCGCAAGCGGGGTCGGTCCCCTATCCCCGATCACGAGCAACGAGACTGAAGAGGGTCGCGCCAAGAATAACCGGATCGAATTGGTCATACAGTAAAACATTTGCTGACCTTTTATTGAATATCGTGCTATTCACGTTCTTTAATCGGTTTGATAAAATTTCCGCAGCGGATTTTTCTTCCAGCCGATACCTCGTTTCTTGACACTGTGTGGGGTGTCATTATACTTAAGCCGGAGGTTTTCATGAAAAAAACTTTAAGAACGATCGGAGTGTTTGCACTGTGCATTATTGGTGCGTGTATTATAATTTTTATCATAGGGTGGATCGTTGATCTGGGCGCGCAGCAACAGATAAAAAAGGAAAGCGAAAAATCCCTTATACTCATCAAAAAGTATATGAATGAACCGGCAAATAATGCTTGGGATTACTACAAACATGTCATTGAAGACATGAAATCCAGAAAATTCGATTTTGCAGTAACGCAGTACATCGAACAGGAGATCGAACTGAGCCCGGAAGTGGAAGTAGCATTGGCTGCATATCCGGATGTCGTTGAGTTCGTACGCCAGGGCAATATGCAGCCGAACTGCCGGATACCGATCGATTACGAAGAAGGCGCGCTGGCCAAACTCCCGGAATATATACACCTTTCGAGTGCAGCGAAACTTATCAGCGGGCAAGCGCTTGCCGCCCTGGAACAAAACGCTCTGGACAGAGCCCTTGACCGGCATATCCTTGGCCTGCTGTTCGCAAAAAGAATTCTCAACGGTTCACCGATCCTAATTAATTATATGGTTTCGCTGGTGATGATCGGGGTACAGCTCCGTACGCTCGAGATCGCGCTTGCGCACGACGCGTATGAAACCGACAACCTTGAATCACTTGAGGCGATCCTTGCCCTGTACGAGAAAGATATGCCCTCTTTGTTAACTTCACTGGAACTTGAGCAGGCAAGCATGACGGTTACGGTCGCGCGGTGGCCAGTGGGTAATCCTCTTTTCACGAACATCGGCGTACTGCAAAACAATGTCTTTGAGAATTTTGCCGAACGTTTGATTTGCTGGAGATCCGTGTTCTCCCCGCGCAATTCCATGCTCAAGGCGATCCGCTATTCAAATACCATGTTCGCCTCTGCCCGGCAGAGCGCCGCCGGGAAACAAGGCATTGATGAGGACCTTGCGGTGCTGGCCGCCCTTGAAAAGAGTGATCCGGACGACTACGCCCGGAAGAACATTTCCTTCGCCCTTTACATGCCGAATTTCCGGGGCATGTTTGCAAGAAAACTCAAACAGCAGGCGCGCATACGCATGGTGCTATGCGCAGTCCTCTTGCGCATCCATGCACATCGCTTCGGCAATTTCCCGGAGATACTCGACGCGTTCGATCCCGCGGTTACATGCGACCCGTTCACCAATGAAACATGGGAATACGTCATCCAGGACCGCGGGATCACGCTCCAGAGCCCGGGATTTGACCGGAACTACGGCACGGACGATGATCTGGAATTGATCCTGCACCGCGAATAAATCATAGAGGGCTTATGAAAATGCTTTTTCTTCTTATTCTTTGTACGGCTGTAATCGCTCATGCCGGGGATATGATCGTGCGTGTTTACACCTCCTCCTGGGACGATCTATCCCGTATCTCGCCGAAATTCGAACTGGATATCGCAGGTGTTCAGCGCGGACAGTGGTATGACATCGTAACCGACCGGACTACTATGGACCGCATTATCGGATCGGGTTTGACATATGAAATCACCGTACCAAGCATTGCGCTTGCCAGAGAGCACCTACGCGGTCAATATCATTCATATGATACCGTGAATATCATGCTGCGTGATATGGCGAACGATTTCCCGGCGATCTGCACATTTGATTCACTGCCGATCCCAACGCATGAAGGACGATGGTTGTACGGGGTGAAGATCTCTGACAATCCCCATATCGAAGAGGATAACGAGCCAGGTCTGCTCGTGGATGCACTGCACCACTCGCGCGAGTGGGCGGTCATTGAAGTCGTGCTCTTTTTTACTGACTCGATCCTGAATAGTTATGGTGTGGTGCCTGAAATAACCGATCTGGTGGATAATCTGGAAATGTACCTGTTTCCGATCATTAATGCGGACGGTTTTGTGTATGATTACCCGTCCGGCAATATGTGGCGCAAGAATCGCGAACCATTCCAGGGGTACATTGGAACGGATTGCAATCGTAATTACGGCGGGTGCGGTCCGGATATTGAAGGTGATTGGGGCGCAGTAGATGAAGGTGAAGCATCCCACTACCCATCGAGTACCACCTTCTGCGGCGCCAATGTGAATTCAGGCGATGAAACGCGCGGTCTCACGCAGTACTTCTACGCGCATCAGATCCATGCGAATATGTCCTACCACAGTTATGGTGAGGTAATAATGTGGCCGTGGGGATGGACGCCCGTTGGTTCACCGGATTCAACAGTTTTTGAGCGCTTCGGCGCGCGGATATCAAATCAAATAAATCGTATCAGCGGCGGAACCTATAATGCCGGACAAACATATTCGGTACTCTATCCCCTGGGTGGCGGCAGTATTGACTGGATGTACTCATACGGACACTGGGTTTCAGGACGACCGTGCCTTGCGTATTTGACTGAAGTTGGTACGTCGTTCTACCAGCCCGTGGGCAATCTTGATCACATCTGCCGCGAGAACTTCAAGGGTTTAAAACTGTACGCAGAACTATGCCGGGATTCGATCCAAATTCTATGCGAGGGCGAGGTCGCGCCGCCCTCCATATACCCTATAGGAACCGTGGGTCCGAACTTCAGCGTAACATGGCATGCGGTCAATCCAGATGAAAATCATCCCGTTTGCTGGGAACTGGTGGAGCTCGCAGATCCCTCAGTCATTACCGATGACCTTGAGAGCGGATCGGATCGCTGGGTGCTCAACGGCTTCACCATGACCACTTCCCAGGCGCACTCGGGAACCCATAGTCTCTGGTCCGGGAATACCAACCGCCAGAACACCGCGTTCGTCTCAAAACATCCTTACCTGGTGCACGCCGGGGATTCGGTCTCCTTTTTCTACCGGTCCAACCTTGAGAACAACTACGACGTTGCCGTAGTGGAAGTATCGGAAAATACCAAACAGTGGTTCAATCTCGATACCACGCGCTTCACGGGCAATAACACGGCATGGTTCCACGCCGCGTATTCGCTTGCCGCATGGGAAGGTACATCAATATACGTGCGATTCCGGTGCATGTATGATGGAAGCACGACGAGTGGCGGCTTTTATGTTGATGACATTGCTCCCTCGTGTATCTTCGCGAACATCGATACTGTCGCCGACAACATCCCGGATACGCTTTACAGCTTCACCAACCATCCAGACGGTTTGTACCACTATCTGGTGCGTGGATGTAACACGATCTGGGACTGGGGTGATTACTCATGCTTGGAACCTGCGGATGTAACCGTTGGTATCAAGGAGCAAGTTAGTCCGATTGTTCAGGTACAGCCGTTTTTATCGGCGGAACCAACCGTATTTTCCTCCTCCACGACAATTTCTTTTTATCCTGCGGAGGCGGAAATTACGATTTCAATATATGATATTGCCGGAGCCCGTGTAAGAACGTACGTGCAGCGCCCGGAACGTATTGAACCGTCGCACCTGCGGTGGTACGGAACCGATGATAAGGGAACCGCTCTCCCGGCAGGGATTTACTTTATCCGTCTGCAGAGTGGGACAACGATGTTTACGGAAAAAGTGCTCCTCGCAAAATAAGCATTGCGACTGACTGCAGCAAACAGGTCAATCGATCTTTATGATTTTTCGCGGAAACACCCCTTGATCGGTTTCAATCCGCACGAAATACACACCAGGCGCCACCGGATGCCCTGAGTGATCGGTACCATCCCAGATGATCGTACAGCGTAATGCGTCATGCGTACTGCGAGGGCAACATTTCACTAACATACCAGCAATATCATAGATCCTGATTTCTGTATTATCTGCTGTAGTACGCCTTACGCCATACGCAATACGCGTTTCAGTTCGGAACGGATTCGGGATCACGGTACACCAGGGAACAGCAAGATCTTCACCTGATTCCGCCACGCTTCCTGGATTGAACTGGTAACTACCATAGATGTCCCAATCACCGTTCCGGTCGCTCTGCCACAGCGCCCAGATGTAGACATCAAAATTGGCCGTGCAAACCGGATTGATATCCTGTCCCGGATCCGTGTCCACAGGAACCGCTCCGGACCAATCAAGCCAGGAAAAAATATCAAAGTTGCCGTTTCGCCTGCTCGCAAACAGGATCATGGGTATTTCCCATTGCAGAATCGGAATCGTATAAAAAAGCGGACAGGGATTCCAATCATCTGCAGTGTTATTCGTGACCCGGTAATAGGTGGTGAATGTATCTACAGCAGTCCGGTATATCTCATAATCGCCGGTTGAATCAGACTGCCAGCAAATGCACACTGAGCCGTTGTCAAAACTATTAACATCCGGGAACATTTCCTGCGCCGATGTGGTGGTGATCGCCTGCGGTGCTGTCCAGTAATTGCTGCTGTTCGTGCTGTAATATATGTCATCTCCATGCTGCCATACGGCAATCGCGTAATTATTGCCCGCATTGAGCTTTGGCGTGACGTTCGGAATTCCCTGGTCCTGGGTTATTGGAACAGGAGTAGCCCATGAAGAATATAACACGCGATAACTGGCATAGATATTCGTGGAATCATTGATTGTTCTCTGCCACACGACGCGGACAAAAGAATCCTGGCAAAAGATGGATGGATCCTGATCATATGCTGGTCCGCTGGTTATTGCTTCTGGTATCGACCATGATGGTGACTGGTAATAGGACGCATAGATATCACCATCACGTTCCCACACACACCAGAACCGGTGCAAATAAGGGTCATAGGTGACACTGGGATGTATGTCATCAGAAGGATCATTGGTGACGCGGATCGTATCGCTCCATGCCGATCCCGTTGAAAAACGCGAATAGATCTCCCAGTTATCATCCTGAAACGCCTGCCACATGAGGCACAGGGAATCCGTCCACCATTGCTGGGACCTGTGTGTTTGCGGGTAAATATCGGCGATCCCGGATATGCCCAGATTCACCGGCGTCGACCACTGCTGGGATATCACAAAATATACAAGTAATGTTACCATACCGCCTCCTTGTTTCTCCATATTGTAGGAGGTTCTTTTGTCCATGTCAAGGAGTGAATGTTCTATGGTTTTCGCCTCTTGACAAGCATCCACCCGGCATTATCATTAATTGAGGAGGAATTATGAAGAATGTGATCGTCCTGGCGATTACCAGTATAGTCTTGTGCCTGTGCATCACATGTTCATCCCAGGCCCCGGTCATGGCGTATGACGACGTCGAGGTCAAGCCAAAACCCATTTCCCTTCCCAAACCCGTATACCCAGAACAAGCGAAAAATCAAGGTATTCAGGGCGATATCCTGACCAAAGTGCTGGTTGGGGCGGACGGCAGGATAGAGCAAGCCATGATACAGAAATCCAGTTCATTTGAAATTTTGGACAATGCCGCGCTCGAGGCAGTGCAGGCTGCCATGTTCAAGCCGGCGCGCCACGGGGACAAGCCGGTCCGGGTGTGGGTGTCAATCCCGATCAGGTTTACATTGACTGATCATCATGCCCAAACACCAACAGATCTTGAAAAGGATCCGAATATCATTGCCTACCATATTGTCGACGTAAAACCTACGCCTGTAAACATCGTAAAACCCGAGTACCCGGAGCAGGCGCGGAAAAACGGCATTGAAGGCCGGACCGTGGTGCGGGCGCTCATTGAATTTGACGGGAGCATCAGCGCAACTGAAGTGTACGCCTCGAGCGGCGATGAATCCCTGGACAACGCAGCCCTGTCCGCGGTGAAACAATCCGTGTTCGAACCAGCCAGCCACGCCGGCAAACCCGTAAAGGTCTGGGTTTCAATACCAATCCAATTTAAATTATCGGGGTAAAATAACTATTTTTTCGCTTCAAAATTGAACAAATTGGGGCCTGTCCCCATTTTGTTCAATTATTATTACTTAATATTCCTCATTATTCAATGTCATTGAAACAAGACCTTTTGAGATATTCAAACCTTTTGCAATCGCTGATACACTCATCCCGCGGTTGTGATTTAGCATTTTTATTAAATACCGACGTGTAGCTCGTTCTTTATTTCCGGATGGATATTTCATAGCGTCAAGATTAACGCCGTAATCAACACAGATTTTCTCTATTACATCCTGCATTTCACATGATTTTTTATCATATAATCCTAATTTTCGAGTCATTTTCTCAATAAATTCTCTATTTCCAATAATAGGATTGACATTTATTTCCGTTTGTCTCCAGTCTATTGGGCCTGCTTCCTCATCTTCAATGAATTTTCTGTATAATGAAACTTGTTCTTGCTTATTTTCACTGAATTGCTCCAGTATCGTATCAGAAGATACAAAACGCATTTCCGTTCGACCGATGTAGTGATGATAGCTGGTCCAGGGATAATCCTCTGCCTTTTCTACAAGGCCAGCATCCACCGCCTGACGGTGAATATATCGAGATAGCCATTTACCATATGTATTTGTATCCACTATTTTGTTCTTGAATCGATCGGTAAACACATGGCCTGTCCTTTCGTGACATATATTATACAAACGTGCGTATTTACCGTGCAACAAATGCATAAAAGACGACATTTCCCCTTTTCTATCATATAGAAACAAGTGAATGTGCCATTCCATCAACGTGAATGCGACAATGTTGATATTGAATGTGGGACTAAAAATCTCTAAATATCGCAAGTACCTGTGGTAATCCTCCTCCCGCTTAAATATCGGGTGGCGATCATTGCCCCGATTAAATACGTGGTGGTACAGACCAGCAGCGACCAAACGAGATCCTCGCGCCATCTATTCTCTTATCTTTTCTCTTAGTTGAAATTGAACAAAATGGGGACAGGCCCCAATTTGTTCAATTTTGAATATGATTGTTTTGAGATATTATTCATTTATTAATGCGATTCTTTGATATTAATGAAGATGGTCTTGTTTTCTCTAAATTGCGCGAGGAGAAAGCCGATTATGGTTCCAAGGAGTAACAGAGTTCCAATTATAATAAATAAGGTATTCAAGATGATGAAATCCGCGAGAATACCGCTTAAAGCAATGGAAATCGGCTGTGCGGCCTGGGCAATTGTAAATACAAAACTCGAGACAACACCAATTTTTGCCGGATTAACTTTGGTTTGAAAAAGAGTAATGATAGGTAAATTGGAAATATTCAAACCTAGACCAAGCAGGAACATCGATCCGACGATTACAAAAGCGCGGGGATATACGCCAATCAAGAGAATGGATATTGATGATAATAACAAACCAACCAAAATCAACCGTATCTTGCTGAAACACTTTTCAAAAAATCCAATAATGAATCCAGAAACAATGAGACCCACGGAAAGAGCGCTCATCATGATACCATACCCGGAAGCCCCGACATCTCTCTTCTGAGCGAGCAGAGGCAACAATGGCAGTATCGGGCCTCCAAGGTAAGAACTTCCTTTTTCTGCTGGACTTGCTTTACAGCCACACCTGCGATGCATACCGATGAAATGAAGAAGGTTATACTATCGATGAGGAAACAACTCTCAATGCCAATCAGGGCAATGACCACACCACCTATTGCCGGAGCGATCACCTGCATAAGGCGCCGGAACCCAGCCAGTGTTCCATTGCCACGCAGCAGCACTTTTGCGTCCAGAATAAAGGGGATTATGGTGAATTCGGTCCGATGAAAGAATGGCGAGACCAACGAAAAGCAAAACGTGATAACATAGAGCTGCGTAATGGTTGCCATTCCACGCCTTACGAGCATGAACAGGATTACGACAAACAAGCCGCGTATGACATCGACAAAAATCAATAGTCTCTTTTTGTTTATTCTATCGGCGATCGGTCCAGCAATAAACCCAAATACAACTTCGTTGAGCATATAAATGCTGAAAATACCACCAACCGCAATTCCCCTGCCACCGGAGATCTCCATTGCAAGCCACATGAATGCGATGAGATAGAAGTCATCGCCGAGCGCAGAGATCGACTGACCAACCAGGTAGAGTATAAACGATCGGTTCTTCCATAATGGCGATGATTCAATCATTGCCATTGTGACAGATTTTTATGTCGTTTAGCTATATCGATAGAACCATTTGGAATATCTACTACTCCAGACGAGCGCAGAATTTATGTAGACCTATATAAACCAGTATAATAGTAATAGTGAAGTATATGCTCAATATGACGATGGAGGAAATCTGGATGCTTCCATTTATGAGGAGAACTATACGAATGACAGTTGTGGCGTGAGTCAATGGATTTGCGTATACAATTGCGCGTAAAATGCCAGTAAGGCTCTCAACGGGATAATAGATATTGGACAAAAAGGTAAGAGGTAGAGTAATCAACTGCATTACTATGTCACGTATGTCCTCTGTTCGAATCAGGAATCCCAATATGAATCCAATATTGAACCATATGCAATTACTTATGATCAATAATAGAACGAAGATTACTATGCTGTATACGCACCTTACGGGAAAATTAAAGAATATTACTGCAATACCCAGCAATACCGAGGTCTTGATAATGACCAGAATTTGTGTGCCAATGAGACGTCCATAAAAATATTCATCAAGATGTGTCGAGGACATGGAAATCACTTCAAGAACGCGGGCTCGTCGATCAAGGTTCACGAGCGCAAGTGTGTGGGACCATGATAAAAAGGATTGCATAGCGATAAGCCCGGGAATAAAAAAATGAAGATAACTGAATTCAGAGCCATGAAAAGTTACAGTATTGATCGCGTTGGAAAATAAAACTCCAAAGAACGCTAAATAGAATAGCGGTGTAACAAAATTGGCTATCAGCCAGTATGGCTTTGTATAATGGAGCCGGATTTCACGCCACAGTATCGCTAGCATTCACTGCCCCAAGTTTCTTAAAAACGTCATTGAGGGAAGGCTGAGTGATCTCAACATTAAGGATATGGTTGATAGTGGATAACCTCTCAAGTAACCTTATAATAGCAGCGTCAACAGTAGCAACTTGTAACACAATGGTCTTATCATCTATCAGCGTGTGTTTATGCTCTGCGAACAACTCTGTGTGATATATGATATTACTACATTTCACGGATACATGCACACCCTGCACAAGAGATTTTAATCTGCTCGGTGTATCAATGGCAATGAGCTTTCCATGTAATAGAAATCCTATTCGATCAGCCAGGACTTCTGCTTCATTCAGGTCGTGAGTATTCAAATATATCGTCCTCCCTCGTGTTTTTTCCTCAATAAAATAGTCCCAAAGTATGTTTTTAAATAATATATCGATGCCAGCAGTTGGCTCATCCATAAAAATGATCTCGGCTGGTCGCAAGAACGCTCTGGCAACCAACAAGCGCTGGTATTCGCCTCCTGAACAACGATGGGTTACCTGTTTTTTTAGATGGGCGATCTCAAATACCCGCAGTAATTTGACGACTCTGGAGTGTATTTCCTTGTATCTCATCTTCTGAAGCAATCCATAAAAGATCAGGTTTTCTTCAACTGTTAACAAGGGATCAAGATTAGCATATTGCGGGATTAACGTAATGTATCCACGTTCTCTTTTGCGTAATTCAGTAATGGTCATACCTTTTACTTCAACGATTCCGGTGTCTCCACTCAACATTCCAGTGATGATCTTCATGGCCGTGGTTTTACCGGCGCCATTGGGACCTAAAAGGCAAAAACACTCACTCCTCTTCACTGAAAAACTCACATTATCAAGTACCTGCTTGGAACCATAGCATTTATTCAGTTTCTCGACTTGTATTGCTACGTCCGGAGCACCATCTCTTTGAGAATGCAATTTCATATGTGTATAATGTACGGTAGACTGTACATATCAGCACTACATTTCGCGTAATAATGCATAGCAGAAGGCGCAAAAATATACTCCGCAACAGTGTTCATTACATTTCTGTTTACCCTTGAAATCGGAGATGTAACTCGCCCTTCATACTCCCCGATGTTTGCACTCTGAATCACGTCCTGCAAGGCAGTCTTGATTTCCGTTAGCGGATCTGCAATCATAGTATGGTGGTAATTTATGCTGAATTTATAAGTATCATATATTTGCATATCGGTAAATCCATTCCGGATGAACTGCTTTACTTTTTCGCGCAACTGACTGAGAAATCGTTTACAGATTTGCCCCTTTCCAGCAATAAGACAAAACAGAATTCCGACATCACGGTAGAGCTTGCATTGAAATGAAAACTGCCAGGTTAAAGCATGCAGGTCATTGCATGACATGACATATTCATCGGCAAACCGTTGGAGCATCCGTTCAAGGAGAACCAAGGCACTTTTTTTATTATCACTTCCTGTATAAACCGGGAAACCAAGAAGAAATATATTACTGTTTGTGGAAGAAACCTCCCAACCGAATTTGGGCATTCCGGTATTGATCTTGGTGCTGAATGAATCCGTTCTATGCACATGACGAAACACCCCACCATTCGGCATATATGTGGAATTGATCGCTGAACCCATCTGGATGACAACAATATTCGATAGTTGATAGTGTTTTGCGTGAAAAGTAACAAGGTCTTCGACTTCGATCTGCTGAATAGCTGCTGGGCAGCCGAGTACTGGCTTGCCCAGTCCCTGCTTAGGAAACATGAGTTGGTATAATGAATCAATGATTCTAACGATTCCATCTTTATGTACTGCAGCATATTCATCTAATACACTTTGTTTCTCTTTGTGAATGCTCTCCTGATTAAAAGCGGGAGTGAGAATGGAATCTAGAAATCGATTGAAAAGGCAGTTGTAGTTAGTGGGAATCTGGCAGATATACGTAGTTTTTTCACGCTCTGTCATGGCCTGTACGCACCCTCCCCCACGGATAATATCCTGGGCTGGACTCGAATGAAAAATGACATGTTCAAGAAGATGAGCGATGCCTGGTGTGCCGACAGGATCATCCTGAGAACCGCAATTAATTTGTACTCCATATATATTTGTGAAAATAGGTTTCTCAAGAAAAACAAAGTCGCATTTGCCAAGAACCCCAGCTTTTATCATCACAATATCCTCCTCCCCGCTGGGCTCTTGGGGCAGTATGGATCGGGCATCTTAACGCTGCCATACGCCTGGAGCGCACGAACATAACATTTTCCTTTTATAAGATAACAATATTCGACTTCCGGGCATGATGTACAGATATCTGAAGTCAATCTTTGTGGTGATCGCGTTATTATATTATGGCGTTCTGCGGAATTCCATATATCCTCTATCGATGTCTGTTGAAGGTCACCAAGCATTAGATCGCTGTTGTAATATAGCGTTTCACACACGGTAACTTTTCCATCGGGTAAGATAACCACGCCCATCTTCCCTGCCGTACAATTTGGGCGGTTCTGAAAAAAAGCCTCTTTTTCCTGCTGTGTCATGAAAGTCGGATCCTTCATATTTTTATATGAAATTTTCAATTGCGGAAACCGTTGTTGCAGCATTTGAATTTCGTGATCAAACCACTCATAGCTCTCCGATTTGCAGAATAACTCGTCCTGATGGCAGAATAAGGAGCGGGAATACTGACTGAAACTCATGCGTCGCACCCCCAGTGCGTAAAGGTGTTCCACCAACAAGGGAATGGCATGAATAGTACTGGATGTGAGCACGCTGTTCGAATACACCTTGATACCATTCATGGTTAAGAATCGAATCTGCTGGAGCATATCATTCATATAGCTTTCTCTCGCACCAAGCAGGTCACAGCATTTTTGCGGCTGGATTGTGTCAATACTCATTTGTATCTCATCTATGCCGAGTTTTTGCAAACATGCTATCTGATCGCGCGTTAGTATCGATTTTGTCGGTATAATAGGTTTAATCTTATAATTGACACATAATTGCAGGATATCTGTGATGTGTGGATGGCAAAAAGGATCTCCGCCCGAGAAGAAAAGGGATGGTAGCTTCCATTTTGCAAGTTGTTTCAGGAATGAATCAATAATATCCAAATGAAGAACATTACGGGGTGCACTCTTTGGCGCATAACAATACCTGCAGGCAAAATTACAGGCAAAAGTGGGGATAAACATGATAATTTCAGGAATTTTGGGGAAAATTGTATGGGTATCAATCTTTTCTTTCGGGATAATAAAATCAACTGGATCATAGGTGATAATCTCGTCGGTTAGTCGATCTACATCGACCATATACTCATTGTAGCGCTTTATAATATTTCTAATGATGCGCGTCGCGGTATCTTCAGTAATGTGTAGTATGTTTGTGATATCATGAACGACATCGATTAACCTCTTCTTACCATCAAATAGCGCAAGCGTGACAGCTTCTGCGGGTTTGATGTAAATGCGTTTGTTCTTTTCCTGGTAGGTAAAGGGATTCACCGGGAATATATATATTCTATCGATATCCTTACGCATCCGTAATTTCGGATTCAACACAATACGTAAATTATTTTTCATTATATCATTAATATCACACTCTATCATGTTATACCTCTTACAGTACAGGTGGGGGGCAAACATTCACCCCCCACTCCGGTGTTTCTCATTCAATAGCAGGACTCATGATAATGCACCCAGGAGCACATGCTATGCCACACTTAGGAACTGTTCCATAAGCCTGATCGGCCATAGCAAGAAAGTCCTCTTTAAGACCTGCTTGATCAATCGACGATCGTAGTTTATCATGCATGCTGAACTCACCCCCTTTCACAATGGCTTCATATTCCCGGGAAACAACAAAGCACAATACGAATATGTGGAACTCTACTTTTTCATGCCTGTCCACTATATAAATGTACTTAGTATATATAAGCAATTTTCGTGCCAGGGATTTGGCTCGAAATTTCGGGTTAAATTTTTACGGTTGTGACAGATTTGTCACGGTTTATGCGGCATATTATTCAATTTCGCGTGAAGCATTGAAAAATAACGCTTTGCGAAAACATTTCTTGTGACAAATATGTCAGTGATTTTGACAGAAATGGCAAAAATGGCTATTTCTTGACATTTGAGATTACCGAGATATTCCTGTTCCCTCCTCACCCAGGCCCCCTCCTCTCAAGGAGGAAAGGGAATTCTGCATGGACGCCATTACCCTGTCATTTTTCATTTATCTTTGTAATCGAAGAGTGGTATCTTTACTATCCTAAAGTCTTGACATTACTATGTCTTGCCTATATAATTACAGTACAAGGAGATGGGTATGAAAAAGATATGTCTTGTTTTTCTTCTTCTCGCCACCGCGTTTGCGGCGCAGCGCGTCGTGGTCATGGAGGAGTTTACCCGGGTCGGGGGTTGAGCATACTGCCCTGGAGCAGCAAGAGGTCTTGCTGAAAATCATGATCGTTCCTATGATTCATTAGTAGTCATAGGCTACCACATCTCATCATCTTATCCGTTCTATACTGCCGAAGCATCACAGCGTGCCAGTTACTACAGCATCACCGGCACGCCGATCGTCAGGATCGACGGATCAATACAGGAAACTGGTGGTGTAGCATTTCCCGGAACCATGTTTCCCATCTACCGTCATCATCTGACAACACGAGCCGGGATTTCCAGTCCCCTGATCATCGATCTGACCTGTTCATACAATTCCGGCAGCAATACCGGCACGATCACCGCGCTTGTGGAGAATACCACGAGCAGCGCGATCAGCGGCAACCTGCACTTTGTGGTCATCGAGAATAATATCCCCTACAGTTGGGGAGGGATGACTGATGTCGATCACGTAATGAGGGATATGGTGCCCAGCGCCACCGGCACTGCGGTCACGATCCCGGCAAGCGACACAATCATCCGGTCTCAAGCCTTCACGATTGACAATACCTGGGATGAAGACGAATGCTATATCGTATCGTTTGTCCAGGGATCATCGCGCGAGATCTACCAGGCGGTAGAGATCAAGATCATGAGCACGCCGCGCATGGATTACTACGGGCACTCGGTTGATGAACTGAGCGGCAATGGCAACGGGTTTGTCGAACCGGGCGAGTCCATGCGCCTGTACATCACGGGCAAGAATCAGGGCGGCGGAACCTACACGGGCCCCGCGGCGATATCATCGTCCGATCCGTACGTGACAGTCAATTCCACGAGCCCGCAATCAGTGTCCTTGGAACAGGGTGATGCTGATGTGGTGATCACGGTCGATGCATTCGTGACCGGCAGTTGTCCGACACCGTACACATGGACGTTTGCGGTGGTTTTCGGCGGCGGATATCAGGATGATGTCTCGTTCCTGGTCGTTGACCAATCCGGATTCAGTGATGACATGGAATCGGGCGAAGGGCAGTGGACACATTCGGGATTCGGCGGCATCAATGACAACTGGCACCTCACGACCCATAAGAGCCATTCATCGAGTCACTCCTGGTACAGCGGACTCGAGTCCTCGCACCAATACACTAATCTCAATGACGCATCCCTCATCTCTCCGTATTTTGTCGTAACCCCGGACAGCGCGCTCCACTACTGGACCCAGTACCGGCTGGAAACCGACTGGGATTACAGCTACGTGGAGATCGACAACAACAAGGGCTGGTGGCAGATTCTCGGTGAGCTGAACGGCATGCAGACATCATGGATCGAAAAGGTCCATGCTCTCACCGCATATCACGGTCAAACCGTACGGCTCCGCTTCCGTTTCTTGAGCGACCAGAGCGTCATTGACGAAGGCTGGTACGTCGACGACGTGACCGTCCCGATCATTCTCGGAAGCAACGAAATTAATAAAAAGCATGTCATAATAATGAACGCGATGCCGAATCCGTTCACGAATACGCTGAATATCATCCTCAAGAGCTGTTCCTCTCCCGTGGACATCATGATCTACGATGCGAGCGGGTGTCTTGTACGCAGGTACGCCCGGGTCACGGATCCACACATCACCTGGGATGCCAGGGATCACAGCGGCGCGCTGGTTGCAAACGGCGTGTATTTCCTGCATGTCACGAGCAAGGATCAGCATATCTCAGACAAAGTATTATTGATACGGTAAGTGTCACTTGGTAAAAAAGGGCGCCGGAGGGCGCCCTTTTTTTATTCTACCCGTGTTATGTATCTATTGACCACCTACACTTTGATTGCGATTGAAGTAAACGCTCCGGGCTTTGCATACTCCACCTGTTTCATGACCAACTCAAGCAACGCGAACGTCGGATCATCCGGGGTCTTCCAAAAATGCTTGAAGAATGGGACACGAGCCGCAATAAGCCTTCGCGTTTTCTTTTCCCTGATGATACGCGCCCGGCAGTCAGCACGTATCGAACCACTGTATTTCCCTTTCTTTATCGACAGACAATATTGAATACTGTTATTCTTCTTGATCTGGCGGACCTTGGCATCGCGCGCGCCAGTGAGCACCCAGAATTTGTTCTTGACGCGGACCATGGTCACAGGCCGCACCTGCGGTTTTCTGCCCTGCACGGTCGCAAGGTAAATGACCTGCGTATCCTTGAACCATTTCCAGATCTCCTTTTTCCTCTGTGCTTTTGTCGCCATGATACCTCCTTAAATTATATATCCTTCAATTGTCAAACACTTCATTATATGCAAAAAATAACTTTTATTCAAGGAATGCGGTTGTCTTGACAATAGGGCTCTATCATATACAATCTGCCGAAATCACGGAGGTGATATATGTCTCATGGTAACAGCAAATGTCTTTTGCTATTTTGTGCACTGTGCATGATGGTATCCTCTCCCCTGGTCGCGGCTCAGGATATTGAAACCTCGCCTGATCAGGTGTACATCGGCGTGTACCTAAACCAGGTCTACGATATCAGTTTGCGCGACAATAAATTCTCGGTGGATTTCTATATCTGGTTTCGCTGGATGAGCGACAGTATCGATCCGCTCGAGTCCTTCGAAGTCGTGAATGGACGGACCGAGTCAATCGACGGCATCTATGAAGATGTTATTGAAGGGTTTCATTATGCTTCATGCCGGGTTGTTGCTACGATCACGAAATTCTGGGACGTAACCGACTTCCCCCTGGATGACCATGTCCTTACAGTCGAAATCGAGGACACGGACAATGAAAATTTCAAACTGCAGTACATCGCCGATTGCGAGAACTGCGCGATGAATCCTGAGATCCAGATCCCCGGCTGGCGCGTAGAAAAAGGATGGGGTGAGGTTGTCGACCACCGTTATCAAACGAACTACGGCGACATTTCCCTGCCCACGAATAGCGAGTCGGTGTACTCCCGTTTTATCTACTCGATCCGCGCAATCCGCCCTGGTCTTGGTTATTTTGCGAAATTATTCTTCGGGGTCATGATCGCGGCGCTCATCGCTTTTCTTGCGTTCTTCATCAAACCGATCGATCTTGACCCGCGCTTTGGACTGGGTATCGGCGCGATATTCGCCGCGGTCGCGAGTGAATATGTAATCACGTCAGCGCTGCCAGACACGAATGTCATGACGCTCGCGGATAAATTACACATCCTCGCATTCATCTTCATTTTCCTGTCCCTCGCCCAGTCAACGCTTTCGCTTAAATGGTACTCAGGCGGCAAGGAAAAAATGTCGCGGCGTTTTGACATCGCGTGTTTTTACCTTTTTACGCTGGCGTATCTCCTTATCAGCTTTGCATTCATTCTCACTCGCTAATATTCTTACAAGAACGGCTTTAGTAGGGATTTCAGAAAACCTATTCAAGCACGAAATTATTGGATACGTAATACCGGATTCGAACCCGCACTGTACGTGAAAAATTCCTTGCATGATCATGGGATTAACATATACTTTATCAGGAGGTAGTATGAAAAAAATACTTTTCATTGTTATTAGTCTGAGCGTATGTGTTTCCAGCGCATACGCATTCAAACCCGCGAATAGGTGGAAATATGCGAGCCGCTCTGGCAACCTCTACATGGTGTCTCAGGGCAAAACATTCTGGTTGTATGGTCTCATGATGCAAAGCGGCACAGGCGCGGCAGAACTGCTCGTGAGCGGGTCCACGTTCTGGCTCGATTCACCAGACACCAAGAGCTGGGGTCAAACCTTTGATCCGCCGATCGCATTTGATGAAGGAACGGTATTTTCCTGCGATATTTTTCAGGGATCGATTCTTATCTGGGGGTATGAAGGGGATACGAACGATGACGCCGGACTGATACCACAGTCAGATGACGATGTGACCGGCTCAATTGAACCTATATTCGATGACATGGTGTCTCAAGCCGAATAAATACCCTCTTTATTATCCATTTTTCACACATTTTTCACAGTGCCCGCATATCATGCATTGCGAATAGGAAAGCCAGAGGCGCTGCGCACGGTGCACAGCGCCTTAAAAAAGTAGGCCTCTTTAGGAAGGTAAATATAAAGTAAGAGCTCCATGTCCGCTCATTGCTAGGGTATGATGATTTGCGGGTCAGCATGTCTCTTCTCTATCCTTACTCGCCTTTTTAAAGGGGCCTACCTTATTAGAATCCACGTTTGGAGACCTGAATGCCACAGTATTTGGCTTAATTCAGGTTTGCCCCTACCAATGGTATGGCTGTATTGACCGATCGATCATTCTATGTACAATAATATGTTCATGAAGTATCGATATACATTTATTATTGTATTTGCAGTGTGTCTGCTCGTCGTGCACTGCGGTCAGAGACCAAGGGGCATGCACCGGTTTCCTATACAAGATCATGGCGTTTACGGGTATATCGACGAATACGGCAAGGTCGTGATCGCACCTCAGTTCACTGAAGTCACACCATTTTCCGACGACCTGGCGTGCGTCCGTAAAGAATCGATGTGGGGATACATTGATAAAACCGGCGCCTTTGTGATCGATCCTTCATTCGATAATGCTTCCCCGTTCAATGAAGGACTCGCAGCCGCGGATATTGGAACAGATCGCCGTTTCATTAACCGGCGCGGGGAGACAGTTTTTTCGCACACCTTCAGCTTTGCCGGACATTTCTCTCAAGGTCGTGCGCCGATCGCGCAGGACGACAAGGTCGGGTTCATGGATACCCTGGGCAATGTGGTCATCAAACCCCAGTTCGACGATTGTGGCGATTTTGTGCACGGACTGGCACCCGTGAGTACAGGCAGCTCCGCAGTATACGGCCGGACGGTCGGCGGCTCCTGGGGATATATCAATACGCAGGGAATGCTTGTCATCGCTCCGCAATTTGATTATGCCTGCTCGTTTTCAGAAGGTCTTGCCGTCGTCAATGTCGGTGCCAGGACCATGTATGGAATCCCTGAAGGCGGCGCATGGGGGTACATCGATACCACCGGCTCATACGCTTTTAAAAACCAGTTTACGCAGGCAACGTCCTTTTCCCAAGGCCTTGCCGCGGTCATGAAAGACAATACCTGGGGATACATCGATCGCAGCGGTGCGTTCGTGATACCGCCGGTTTACGAACGCGCGTATCCGTTCAGCGAGGGACTCGCCTGTGTCGCGGTCGATGGAAAGTTCGGATATATCAATACGCAGGGAGAAATGGTGATACCCCCTCACTACATTATTGCCCATCCGTTCGCGAACGGGCTGGCGAGAGTTATGGAAACGAACTCCTGGATGTATATCGACACGACCGGCACCGTGATCTGGCAATCGCCCTGATCAACAAACACGATCTACAGTGTAAAAGACGCATTCCCTCATCAATACATAGAATTACTGCCGGAGTTGTTTGATACGGCGTTGACTGTTTCGGATGATGCGCTGCGCGCGCGCAAGAGCCTTCCGGACCTGAGCGGGACCGGTACTATTCTTTGAGCATTTCGCCTGCACCGCATTGACCGGAATCAACAGCGCGGCAATGACATTTGGTTCCAGCGTGAACTCCCGGGCGCACTCTTTGATGAATGTATCAACTTTTCCCTGCGCGCGCCGGGCACACGCGGCAACCGCGTGGTATGCCTTTCTGAAAGTAAATTTGTGCGCCGCGAGATGATCGACTACATTTGTCGCACAACATAAGGCAGGTGTTGTTGCCCAGTCGTTCTTCAACAGGCGCATGTTCGCGATAATACACGGCAGGATACGAAGGCACGCATGAGTCGTATCGATACAATCGAAGAATGCCCTCTTGGTGCACTGAAGATCACGGTTGTAAGAACTGGGCAGACCCTTTATCACGGTAAACAGGGTGACGACGTGCCCGATCAATGATCCGGCCCGGGCGCGAAGCATTTCAAGGCAATCCGGGTTCTTTTTGTGAGGCATGATGCTCGAACCCGTGGCGATCGCGTCATCCAGAGCGATCCGCGCGAACTCCTGGGTCGTGTAAATGATAAGGTCTTCAGCCAATGCTGCGAAATGCGTGCCGATCTGCGCACAGACGTAAGCCACCTCACACAGAAAATCACGGTCGCTTACCGCATCCATGCTGTTGTCGGCGAAGCGTCTGAAGCCCAGGCGCGCGGCAGTGAATTCAGGATCGATCTTATGGGCGGTGCCGGCGAGCGCACAAGAACCTAAAGGCGATATGTTGACGCGCACGTAGGCATCAAACAGGCACTCACAATCCCTCTGCAATTTAAAAAAGATGCTGAGCAGGTAAAATGCCCAGAGCACTGGCTGCGCCTGCTGCAAATGCGTGTATCCGGGCACGACCACATCATGGTGAGCACGGGCATGGTTGACAAGCGCGGTTTGTGCGCGCAGGCAGTCGGAAATAAGCATGACCACGCTCTTTCGCGCATAGAGGCGCATATCAGTCGCAATCAGGTCATTCCGGCTCCTCGCCATGTGCAGGCTACCCGCATGATGCCCGCTTCGCTTTTTCACCTGCATTTCAATATTCATGTGCACATCTTCACACGCTTGATCGAGCATCAGTTTTTTTTGGGCATACTGCGCGTTAAGATCCTGCAATGCGCGGTCCATCCTGGCGTGGTCCCGGGCAGTGATCAAACCATTTTTTTTCAACATCCGTATGTGCGCGCGGTTAGCCGAGATGTCATGCGCGATCAGGCGTTCATCATCTTCGATCGAGCACAAAAAGTGAGCGATATCCAAATCGAGTTCCTTAGCGAACCGCTTCTTCCAAATGGCATCCATGATCAGATTGCGGTGCTGTCAACAGCAACCGGTAGATCCGGGAGCGCGCGCGCGGAATGCCCGTTGTTTTTGATCGAGTATACTTTATAGGGCAAAGACCAGATCTGGATGAATCCTTTTGCCGCACGCGAATCGAATTCATCGGCGCCTTCATAGGTCGCCAGGTCTTTGACATACAACCCTTTTTCCGCAGTGCGCCCGATCACAATCGCTGATCCCTTGTATAATCTCATTTTAACGGTTCCCGTGATATTCTCCTGTATCTGCGTGGTAAATCCGGATAATGCCTGGCGCAGCGGTGAGAACCACAGGCCATTGTATACGCAATCCGCGAACGTATGTTCGATAACCGGCTTAAAGTGGAGCACGTCCCGTGTCAATACGAGCTTTTCCAGATCCTGATGCGCCTGGATTAAAATCTTTGCGGCCGGAGCTTCGTATACTTCGCGCGATTTGATGCCGACCAGCCGGGATTCGATATGGTCAATACGTCCGATACTGTGCAACCCGCCGATCCGGTTCAGTTCCTGGATCAGATCGACGAGTGCCATGCGTTTTCCATTGAAAGCAATTGGCACGCCGTGTTCGAATGTCAATTCGCAGTACGCGCTGTAATTCGGCGCATCAAGCGGGGACTGGGTCCATGCAAAGGCCTGTTCTGGCGGCTCGCAATCCTCCTGCTCCAGAGCACCGCATTCAGCGCTGCGTCCCCACAAGTTCTCGTCGATCGAAAAGGTGCTTGCCGCTTTTTCAACCGGAATCGCGTGCTCCTGCGCGTATTTAAGTTCGTAGTCACGTGACAGAGAGAACTCGCGGACCGGCGCAAGAATATGAATTGACGGGTCAAGGTATGCAAGCGCTGACTCGATCCGTACCTGATCATTCCCTTTCCCGGTGCAACCATGCGCGATCGAGGTCGCATTGACCGCGTGTGCGACTTGAATGAGCTTATCCGCGATCAGCGGGCGTCCCAGCGCCGTGGCGAGCGGATAGACATTCTCATACAGGGCGTTCGCTTGTAATGATGGGACGATGTACTTGTGAGCGAACTCCTCGCGTGCGTCGATCGTGAATGCATCAACCGCTCCGATCGAGCGCGCCTTGTCTTTGATCGCAGCGAGATCCTCATGTTGTCCCAAATCAATGGTCACGGCGATCACTTGAGCGTTATATTTCTCCCGGAGCATCGCAATCAATACCGATGTATCCAGACCTCCGGAATACGCAAGAACGACTTTTCCCATGTCAACCTCCTTGTATAATTATTCTATATTAATGAATAATTATACATAATACACATCCCCTGTCAAGGGGCGCGTACGTGTTATTGATTGACAGGGGGCGCGTTTTAGATAAAATTAGGTATGACATTAAAGAAACGAGCCAGACAGGATATTATCAAAAACTTGATCAAAAAGAAAAAAATCGGCACGCACGTTGAATTGCTCAAAGAGCTGGCAGACCGAGGCATCAAGGTCAATCAACCGACAATCTCGCGCGACCTGAGAGAAATGGGCGTCATAAAGGTAGCAAAGGGACTCAACCAGGTCATATACCAGCTTCCCACTGAGTTTGAAGTGGTAAATCTGGATGAAATACGGCATAAATTCCAAAACCTGGTGATCGATACAAAATTTACTAACAACCTGATTATCTTGCGAACATTTCCCGGGGAGGCTCAGGGCATGGCAAAGGCCATTGATAGTGCGGCACTCAATATGATACTCGGCACGATCGCCGGGGATGACACGATCCTTGTCGTGATCGACAAAACGGCACATGTAAAACAGGTTCTATTGGTATTTGATGAGCTCCGCACCGGGAAAAAATCTGAGAAAATCAGCCCCTAGAGGGCAGCAATTATCATTTCCAGCACATTTTCCGCACGCTGTGTTTCAGTCTCATTACGGACATGGTCGATCGTTTGTGCGGGTAACTTGTGCACCAGTTCAGCCAGGATGGCCGAGGCGGTTTCCCTGGACTCACTGATCGCGGCTGGGTGGTGTTGAACAAGCACAGCACAAATGAGCGCAAGGTCATACTTGTGGATGCCCAGGAAAAACTTCCCGATCGTCGCGACAACCGCAAGTGTGGTCGGCATCGCTTTGATCGTCCTGAGCATGGTAAGGGATTCACGGTAATACCTGCGGGCGCCCGCATCATCGCCTGATTTCTCGCTTATCCGGCCAAGATTATCAAGCGTGTTTGCCGCGGCACGCGTATCGCCGATCTCCATCTTGAGCGCTACACTTTCCTCGTACAGTTGCCGGGCTCTTTCCAGATCCCCCAGGTTTTCCGCGCATAACCCTAGATTATTAAGACACGATCCGATACCGAGCCGGTCATTGAGCGTGCGCCGCAGGACAAGACTCTGTTCGTAAAGTGAGCTCGCCTTTGCGCTGTTACCCAGGCTGTGCATGACATTGCCGAGGTTGTTCAATGAGGTGGCAATGCCATACGTATCATTGATCCTCTGGCGTATGGACAGCGCCTGTTCGTGGAGGCGTTTTGCTTCGTTATAATCACCAAGGGCATACACGACGACCGCAAGGTTATTGAGCGATGCAGTGATCAACCGTTGATTTCCGATCTCTTCGCGAATCTTTAATGCCTGTTTATGCAGCTGTTTAGCATTAATAAATTCGCCAAAACGATACGCGATCACCCCGAGTTCATTATAGGCGAACGCCATCGCTTTTGTGTTGTTGAGCTCTCTTGCATAGGATAAGCTCTCCTCGAGAAGATCCCGCCCCTGCTCATACAAGGATAGCCGTCTGCATATCCCCCCCCATCGGGCGATCGTCGCGCTGTAGAACGCCTTGTGGGTATCGTGCTCGAACGGCGCAGTGAATTTGATCCGCATCATTTCCGCGGTAATCCGGAAGATCTGCTCTGCCTCATGCAGCCATCCCCTACGCTCGTAGAACCGGAACATCCCTTTGAGCAATTCAGCGAGGTCCTCAATGTGGCAGTGCTCAACTCCCCACTGCCATGCCGCCCGAATGTTCTCGATCTCCCCGCTCATCATCGTGTAGAATTCCGGGGGATCACTTTCTTTGAATTTCTCTTCATAACGATCAAGCACATTGGCATAGTATGCGCAGTGCGCATCATGGACTGTATCTCTGATTGCTGGATTTTTTTCAAGCTGCTCCTGCGCAAACTGGCGGAGGATCTGCAGCAATTCGTACCGGCCATTGGGTTTGCGGCGGATGAGTGATTTATCCGCGAGTACGGTCAATTCGGACAGGGACGCAGCAAGAATACTCTGCGCGGCGTCACGCTGAAATCCATCCGGGAAAACCGCAAGCCCGCGAAAGGTGTTTTTTTCTTTCCGGGTCAGCAGGTTCCATGAATAATCGAACACACCGCGCAGACTCTGATGCCGTTTTGGGACATCCTGTAAGGTCGTGGTCAAGAAATCAAGTCCCTTGCCGATCTCCTGGGCGATCTCAGAACATGACAGGGATCTAACCCATGATGCGGCGAGTTCAATGCCCAACGGTATCCCGGATACAGCATCGCATATCTGCACAATTGCCGCTTCATCATTTTGGGCAAGAACGAAATCCGGCTTCACGCGCTGGGCGCTCTGCATAAAAAGCTGGATCGCGCTGTATTCATCGAACTTGTCAGCATGCGCTCGATCCGGAAAATCCATCCCCTTGATCTCAATAATCCATTCGCCTCTTAAACGTAACCGTTCACGCGATGTTACGAGGAATTTTATATGCGGGCAATTCTCGAATATCTCGGTCAGGAGCTCGGCTTCAGCTATGAGGTGCTCAAAGTTATCCATGACCATGAGCATCTCCTTTTCGCGCAGGTAATTTATAAGCTGAAGTTTAGGGTCTTCCCGGCTGTAAAACGAGAACTTTAGCGCATTCGCGATCGTGAATACGAGAAATTGGATAGAGCCGATGGTCAGCGCATCGAGTGGAATCAGGTACACGCCATGGCGGAATTTGTTGATCTTGTCCGCCGCCGCCTGGATTGCGAGCCGGGTTTTACCAATACCTCCTGGTCCGACCACATTGATCAGCCGGCATTTCGGATTATCGATCAATTTGGCAAGTTCTTCCAGTTCTCTGATGCGGCCGACAAACGGCGTTGGCTGCGCAGGCAAATTATGAGGGTGTGCGGATAAGGAACGCAGAGCCGGGAATTCAGTGAGTGCAAGATCGGGATGCACGAGTCCGTAGATCTGCTGCGGTTCTCCAAGATCGGGAAGCATGTGAATGCCCAGGTCCTGGAGCGTGGCGCCCGGGGGTGTGGTGCATGCAGTAATGACTTCCGGCGTCAGGACGATCTGGCCGCCCCACGCGGCTTCCATGATGCGGGCAGTGCGATTCACCGTCGCGCCAAAATAGTCGTTCCCCCGTTTCTCCGCATCGCCAGCATGGATGCCGATCCGTATTCTGATTTCACCAACCTCGTTCCATTTTTCATTTTCAAAGCGTTTCTGCAGTTCAATCGCGCAGTGAAGAGGAGCGCCCTGGCAGAATACCGCGAATACCCCATCGCCAGTATGTTTGACAATATCCCCTTTGAATTTCTCGATCGTCTGTTTCAATATCTGATCATGGCGGATCAGGACCTCCCCCATTTTGTCGCGGTGTTTCTCCCATTTTTCGGTTGATCTTTCTATATCAGTAAGGAGGAAGATCGGCATGGAACATTGTAGTGATTATTCAACTGGTTTCAAGCACCTTATGGCAGCACAGTGTTTTCAGGACTGAATTGCAATTGATTATTTTTTCAAATACCGGTAAAGGGTCCGCGGGCTGATATCAAGCTGCTGCGCGGTCATTTTTACATTGTGATTGTTAACAGTGAGTTGCTCGCGGATGATCCGGATCGCATGTTCTTCCAGCTGTTCCTTTAGATTCTTGGCAGAACAATGGTGCTGTATGTCAACCTCTGCTTCGCTGATCACGCCCGAATTGCATATGAACACCGCGTTCTTCACGATACCATGGAGTTCGCGCACGTTCCCGGGAAAATGGTACTTCATCAATTTTGACAGCGCTCCTTTAGTGAGCGTAATGTGCAATCCATGATCATAATGGCAGTGTTCAAGATATTGCTCAACCAGGGCAGGGATCTCTTCTTTCCGCTTGCGCAGGGGCGGTATCTTCAAACAGGGCGCACTGATGCGATAATAGAGTTCCTCTCTGAATTTTCGCGCGCTCACCAATGCCCCAAGGTCCTGGTTCGTCGCGAAAACATAGCGCACATCGACATGCTGGTGGGCGTTACCGCCAAGGCGGGTCACTGATTTATCTTCGATCACACGCAACAGCTTTGATTGCACAGGAAGCGGCAAATCACCGATCTCGTCGAGGAACAGCGTGCCTCCTGATGCGAATTCAATCCGCCCGGTGTGATCCTGCCGGGCATCAGTGAACGCTCCTTTCCGGTAACCGAACAGCTCTGATTCGAACAGGCTCTCCGGGATCGCGGCGCAGTTCATGATCACAAATGGTTTACGGGCGCGAACACTGGCATTGTGTATGGATGAAGCGAACAATTCTTTGCCGGTACCGCTTTCGCCAACGATCAATACATTGACTTCCTTCTGGGCAAGATGCAAGGCCCTCAGTTTGTAGGTATCCAGTCCGACAATTGAACTGAATGTATAGGGTGCACGCGGAACCTCCCCGCCCTTTGTCTTCCGATCACACATTATCAAACGTCCCTCTCATATACTCGTTCTCCGTCCATTTTTAAAAAAGAAAAGGTATCAATGGTATACCCGATCAGGTACACCATTCATACCTCTTCGTCGTCAAGTGATTATATATAATTATGACACGGTGTCAAGGAAAAAAGCAAGCATATCAAATCCCAGAAGCTGATATACTATTATGGGCGTCTGTTATCCGTAAATAACGCTTTTAATGAAAGAACCTTCTTAGCGATACACGAGCTCGACAAGAACAGCGTACTGGTTGTTTCTTATTTTTTTACCAATCAACTGCAAAGCACGTAACTGTACGGGAAATGCCGTTGACGCCTCGGATCTTCTCGATGATGATCTTTTTCAGATCCGTAAGTTCAGGTGCTTCAACATAACATACCACATCATGCAATCCGGTCACAACGTGGGCGTGCTTAACGCCCTCGATCTTTCTCAGGGCTTCAACAACATCACCTTCCTTGCCGGTTTCAGTATTTATTAAAAGGTATGCAGCAACTGCCATAAAACCTCCTTTTGATTGTTATTATAAAAAAATATATTTGGGGGTCAAGGGTATTGGACCAGTGACGAACAACACTGTCATGAAAGGTAAACGTCTGAAATCAAATCGCGTAACTGCGCGAGATTCTGCACGCTCCGCGGATGAGCAATTCGATATCCCACCATAATGCAGCCAGCACGACTCCCGGCTTCAAGATCAATGTGCGTGTCCCCGACAAACAGGGCGTCCTTCGGCTCTACCTCAAGATGCTGGCATGCAGTAATGAGGATCTCGGGTTCGGGCTTGGGGCAGGCAACATCATCCGCGGTCAGAATAACATCGAAACAGTCTTGTAGTACATAGCGGCGCAATACTGTCTGCGTGATCTCGAGATGGGAGTTTGTCACGCACCCCAGAAGCAGACCGTGAGACCGCAGATAGTGCAAGACCGGCTGTCCATCAGGGTCGCATGTAATATATGGAAGAAAACGCTGGTAATGGTTTGTAAAATAGCCGCGCACCTCATCGATCGTTCTTTCGGGCATGAATATCGTAATATCCTCTTTGGTGCTCTGGCCCCAATGTTTGCGAAATACCGGCTCGCTGATCCCTGGGTGGCCGAAGTGTTCAAGCGTATCGTTGAACAGATGGAACCAGGCATCGTAACTGTTAATGAGTACGCCGTCAAGATCAAAGAGCACGGCTTTAATCTGACATTCTTGTCTTCTGTCATGCAAATGCATACCGGTCTCATTGTATGGATGCATCGGGTGCTGTCAATAAAAAAGGGATATGATAATCCTGTCCCTAATGTAAAAAAGGTTTGTTTGGTAGAACTATGTCACGCTACTGAATCCAAATCCTGCTGTAAGCTCAAGGCCCGATGTAGATCCTCCTGGGTGATGTATCCCGGGTCGCACAGGATCTCACCGATCTTCTTTGTGGAATGGCGCTTGATCTGCTGTGATCGCGCATGCATAACCTGTGAACGGTCAGCCGCGCCGATATGAATAAGGATCTGTCCTAAATATCGGATCGTATCCCCCATAATCACTCCTTTTTACAATCTGTCATCCTCAACGACCATACCCTAAATGCATGAAGCCTCTCGCATTTCTATGAAAGGGGCGGACACATGCCCGCCCCGTGTGTTGAGGAGATATACATGCGTAGGCTATTTGACCAAAATCAGTTTCTGCATGCGGTTCGTTTCTGCATGCTCCTCGACCTGAAAGGAAAGGAAGTAGACCCCGGCTGCAATTGTTCGGTTGTGATCATCCAGCCGGTTCCAGGTGACGAAATGTTCGCCTTGTTTAATAACGCCATCCACGAGCGTACGTACGACCCGGCCGCTGATATCGTACACGACTGCGTGAACGTTCATGTCGCTTGGCAACACAAACCCGAAACATACTGGTCCGCGTGTCGGATTGGTCGAGAGCGGCATGAAGTGCACCGCGTGGGTCCGGTTCTCAGCAACACCGATTGTACCGATCCAGAACGAATAGCATCCGCTGGCCGGCGCGCCGACTGGATCCGTACCTTCATTTGGGTCGATCCAGGTATCGCGTCCCCATAAGTAGTAGTCGATCGTATCGTCCATATTCTGTTGCGGGATCGCGGACTGGTAGACACCTCCTCCCTGGTGAGACATTTGCAGATCCTGCCACGATCCGGAATTGACCCGGTAGTACAGACGCACCTCATCAATGCCACTTTGATCAGTAACGATCGATTGCACGGGAAATGGCCCCGTGAAATTCGTATCCGGCCACAAGGTCGTGTTGCTGAAATAGGGAGGCTCATTGTCACTCGGGGTCATGATCGCAAAATCATCGATGTACCAGCGCGCATAGTCCTGAAAAAAATCGCGCGAGAATAACTGGAACCTGACCTTCATATTATTGCTAACGGTACCGATACCCTGGGTGACTTCAGCCCAGCTACTCGAATCCGCCGAATTGAAAGGAAGCTCCCATATATTGCTCCAAGTCGAACCGCCGTTCGTTGAGATCTGAATGATCGCATCGTTCCAGAATGCGTTGTCAAAGTTATACCCGTGCCAGACACTGAGCTGGGGATTGACGTACCCGGATAGGTCGATGCTATTTTTCAAGGTCAGATACACGTTCCCGTCCACGAGTGCCCCGCTGAAGGCGCAGTGCGTCGGCGAATGTGCGACACTGGTGGTCCGCTGCCAGTTGCCTGTTACATCCCAGTAGTTCAAGAAGCTATCGATCCCTGTGCCATATTCGAAGTCATCCTCATAGATCTTAAATGGCGGCGGCAATGTCCCGATCTCGAGCGTGTAGAACAGGGTATCGTTATAATCAAGACTATCATAAGGACCATCCGAATGAAGAATGAGGCCGATGCGTGCCTTGTGTCCTTCCGGGGTCAAGGCATGGGCTGTGTACGAATAGGGACCGGCATTGTTGTTTGCGGTATCATTTGGCGCGAGGTTCCCGAACAGGTAAAAATCGTTGCCTATCGTAATGTAGTTGTCAAACGATTCGAGTACGCCGCTCGTATTGTTACCCTGTGCTCCGCCGACATTCTTGAGGGTCACGGTCATCTGCCCGGTACCGCCTGGATTGATGTCATCCATGGTCTTGCGGAGCACGGAGATCCACGGCTGGTCCATGGTCGGGGTTCCGTTGAGCGCTTTCCAGACATTGAGCCGCCCCCAGCCGTACGTGTTGTTCGGGTACGGCGACCCCTGGGATGGTTCATCGACATTGTCAAGAAGGATATCATAGATCATTTTGGGAGTCAGATTCTGGTTCTTTTGACAGATAATGGCGATCGAGCCGGTAACATGGGGTGTAGCCATAGAGGTGCCGTTCAGATTATGGTAGCCACCACTGCCCCCGCCCTGTGCAGAACGAATGTTAACGCCCGGTGCCGAGATCTGTGGTTTGATGAGGCTCCAATCATCGCGCAGCCAGGTCGATGGATCATTAAAAGGAACTTGATCCGGAGCCGGACCCCGGGATGAGAATGATGCGATCGCATCAATGCTGTCAGTTGCGCCAATGCCAAGATTATTCGAATAACTGCCCGGACAACCAACGGTTGCGGCTCCGGGTCCGTTATTCCCATTGGCAAACACCGGCATGATGTCGATTGATATATATGTCCGCATCACGGGATAGAAAAATGTATCTGCACCATTTGAACCGCCCCAGGAATTCGATACCGCCTTGATGTCGACCGAGTCTTTCAGGTCCGCCATGAATTGCAGTCCATCAAGACACTGCTGGTATGACCCGGATCCACCTGAATTGAGCATTTTCGCGGCAACGTATTGCGCACCAGGAGCGACACCGATGTCCTCGGTGAATGAGCCCAAACCATCGCCTCCACATATCGTGCCCATGCAGTGGGTGCCGTGCCAGGTCCCGGTCATATCATCATACGGCAGCGGCTGCCCATTGATCACATCAAGCCAGTACCCGCTCCATTTTCCGGCAAGCGCCGGGTGTTCATAATCAACTCCGGTATCGCACATCCCGATGATCACGCCCTGACCTGAAAATCCTGCTGCCCAGCACGAATCAGCCTTGATCTTCCTTATGCCCCAGGGTGTCGCCCTTGAAGAATATGCAGGCTCGGAATGCGGTTCGACAATGGCATGGACTTCACCGTTGTGGGATATCCAGCCGATATCCGACCGGAGGGCAAGCTGCGCAATGACCGAAGGGATCGCCATGACATAGAACCCGTTGATGACCCAGTAAGAATGCTGCACGCGCACCTTGTCACCCAGACCCTTGAGCCAGACAAGGACCGGATCCTGGCTTAACTGCGCAATCCCTTGAAACGCGGTTATTCGGTCGTGAACAGAATATTCTCTCATGAGATCGTACGGATACGTTTCTTTCATGAACACAATGCACGAGATCATCTCATCGGGCCGCGCATCCGCGATCGTGTGTGTGAGTTCCGGTGTCATCGGGGCGTGCGCGATCATCATCAACGCCGCGTATGCGGCTATAACACTTATGCACATATACTCCTCCTTACTTGATGTTTATCTCTGTGTTCTCTACACGCAAATATAAGGTTTAAGTCTAAGTAGTCATGTATTCCTGCCATTTCAATAGTATATTAACAATTATGTCTTCCTTGTGAATATTTATACAATATATGTCGTGATTTTCAGGGAATTCTAATGATTTTACCTTCCTCTTGACAAGAGTATATTACTTTTGTACTATGTTTCCACGAAACGCTAATATGTCGTATTCCTTTGAGAAGAGACTTGGTGCTGTACGCATGTACCTTGATGAAGGCACGTTACAGAACGTTGCTTTGCACGCAGGCGTCCATCCTGTCACCCTGTGCCGGTGGGTGCAGTGGTATCGAACCCTGCCCGAACAAAAAACTCCATGCACATACCGGAAACCATGGAACCGCATGCCTCGCGAACAAGAACAGACGATCATGCTGCTCAAAGAACGCGAGCCTGGCCTCACATTAAGAAAAGCAAGAACGCTCCTTCAGCACAAAGGATTTCCCATCTCGATCAAAGGCATACGAGCAGTATGGCAGCGCTACAGTCTCATACGCACGTCATTCGAGAATCTCTTCTCTCCGCTCGGGCGAGAAACCCATGAGACTTGCCACGCGCTCAAACACGTACAACTGCTCCTTGAGCGCGATCAGCAAGCAACAACGTTGCGCCGTGCTGCCCGGATCATCAATGATTTACCAAGTTTCCCGGTCGCCTATGAACCAGTGCTCCGGCGCATTCCTGAACGTTATCTGTCTTTGCGCCGACGGCTCGACCGGCTTGAAGTGGATTTCTTGTCCATCCCAAAACCCGTTCTTTACCGTAAAGCCCGAAACCTGCGCCGGGCATTCGAAAAAAAGGACCTGCAATATTCCTCGATCCTTGCCGGAATCCTTGAAATGCTCGCCCTTCACTGGATGCGCACGCCACAAAAAGAAATCGAACTTTACACAATTCTATGGGCGCGAAAAGGAAACTCCCGTGACCCGGTCCTCAATCTCGCACTCTCATTCCTCGCAGGCACGGCATACTCCGAACTTCTCGATGTGAAGAACGCCCGTGCATGTGTTGCACGTTGTAAGAGGCTGCTGCGGTCGACGCACCATGCGCATATCGATCTTCTGGTTGGTGACCTATGGACTTTTGTGACGAACTATCATCAAGCGCTCAAGCATTACTACCGCGCGCTCTCGGTCATCCAGGATGATAACACCAGAAAGGAGATCAAGGCGAAGACCGCGCTTGCCGCGGTCATCGCCGGCGAGTATTGCGAGGTGCAACAACGATTTGTGCACAATCTTCGCATTCGGCCTCATGACCAGCACTATGTCACTTATGAACTTATTCAAGCCCTGCACCACCTTGGGCAGGGCCAATTAAGCACGGCGACCGAACACCTGCACAACTGTCTCGGGCAGTCAGAACAAGAGCAGCTACGCAATTACATATACACAACCGCGATGTCGTTCGCCGCGATCGACCATGCGCTTGGAAAACACCGGGAAGCGCGCGCGACACTCAGAAAATACCTGCCGCTCATGAAAAAATATGATGTCCAGCGAGAATATTTCTCGCTGCAAATCCTCCTGGGCGCGAGCGATGTACCACAACAATTCGACGACTTCCCGATCTTTCGGCTCATGCGCTACGTGGTGAAAGCCCATCAGACATCCAGGCTTATGTACTATACAAAAGCCCTGCGGTATGCAAAAACCAATGGCTTGACCGGGTTCCTCCACCGTTTTCTGCTCTTCTACCCCCGGCCAGTCCACCTCCTTTTGGATAAAGGAAAGAAACCTGACCTTCCCAAATCTTTGCTCCGGTTACCGGTTTTCGATCGTTCGCTGCCGGTGTTTCACGTGAAACTCCTGGGCAGCACTATCCTATACCGGAACCACATTTACCATAAGATTAATCTTACGCCCCAGGAAAATGCCCTCCTCATTGCCCTTGCAATGCGCTTCAATACCCCAAGCAAGGTCATCTCGATGGCGGAACTCCTTAAGAATTTCTGGCCGGACAGCCGGAATCCCACGTACCGGCTGACGCGTGTCCTTGGTCGGCTGCGGCGCACATTAAAACTGACACGCCATCACATCGTGACCGTATCTCAGCATGCTTCCAAGCGCCTGGTCAACCGCAGATTCTATATCACGACGGATTACGATGATTGTATCCGGATATTCTCAGAAGCCCGGGCATTTGCGCGGATCAATGAGTGGTCACTTGCCTGGAGAAAATACGTCGAGGCGTTTAAACTGGTGAGAGGTGCGCCCTGCGAACGGATGTATGATCCCTGGTCAGAGCACACGCGCCGTACGATCCTCAATAAGGTCGAAGCCGAACTGGCGCACTTTACTGCTATGAGCAGGAAGTTCCCTGCTCATCAGAGCGTTCAAGCGATCACTCATAGAATATCCCGGATCATTGCATCCGGGTGATCGTTCCCACGAGCATCTCAAGTCCGGTCATGAAATCCTTCATCGTGGCTGCTTTTAGCCAGTAGGTATGCTCGCGCCAGGTCACTTCATATCGCACAAGATCTAGATCCCGCAGCACGCGCAGTACGTGTGATACCGTGGGAATGCTCACGCCTAAAAGCTGGGCAAGTTCTGCTGGCGAACGCTTTCCAGACGACAACAGATGCAGCGCTTCGTACGCGGTCGGATTACCAAGTGCCCGGCAGATACGCGATGCGCGATACCTTTTCTCTGGTATCTTCTTTCTTTTTTTCATATATGATTATATATCATTTTCTCATTTTGTCAATTGTAAAAATGAGAAAATGATATTTGCGTAGCGATAATTACATTTGCACCTTGACACTCTCCTGCATGACTCTATAATTACTATGGAGGTGTATATGAATATTCAAAAAAGTAAGCCGCATGTACCACTGTCGTTCATTGTACAACCGAAGAATCTACTCCGTGTGTGTATATGTCTTGTTCTCTGTACATGGGCCGTTGTGCATGCTCAATTCGTCTACACGTTCGTGACGAACACGAACGCAGTCGATGCAACGGCGTTCAATAACAGTCACAAAATCGCATTGCGCGACGCAGGACCGAACACTGATACAATCAGTATTGTATTTCATGAGGGCGACAGCATAAAGTATGCGATGTCCACAAACCGGGGTCTTGTCTGGCAGACGCCGATCACGATCTCTCCAGGTAATTATCCTGGTATTGATGTTGATGCCTTTGGGTACCGGCACATCGTATGGCAGCAGACAGATTCCCTGACCGGCACAACGGATATCATGTACGACTGCCTGGATGACTATGGCATGCCGGTTAATATCAGCGAGTCCGCAGAAAACTCGATGTTTGCGGATGTTGTTGTTGATGACAGTATGAATGCATACATTATCTGGGTTGAGAATATCGACAATTCTAACCAGATACTATACCGTCCATGCCATGCTGGTTCGCTCGGCACAATCTTCCAGGTAAGCCCGACCTGGCCTCATGCAACGCACACCCTGCCCTCGATCAGTATCTATGAACCTGATTTCCGGGTATTCGTGCTCTGGGATTGTATCGATACATCATGTTACTCACCGTACCAGATCCTGTATTGTTACAAACAGGATTCTGTATGGTCATCAGTTACTACTCTCTATGCAAGCCACATGGAAGCCGGTCATTCATCGCTCGATTATGATCATGGAAACGACCCTTTTTCTGGATGCTATGATTACACAAGTACTACAAACAACCGTGAAATTACATTCTATGCTGGTAACGGTGGGGGATATGCAACTCTTGGTGTATCGACATATCCGGTTATGACCACGATGGGTGATGTATGGTCGTATCTTTTCTGGCAGGAGGATTCAGCTGGCCTTAAGGACATCTACTATCAACTTTATTATTTTATTACTGGCTGGACGAATGGTTCGATCCGGACTGACTTCCCTATCACAGAATCAGTGCGCTTCCCGAGCAGTTGCGGCGCATACCTTGTATGGACACAAGGCGATGCTTCACCGTATTCGATCTACTTCGCAGATTTCGGATACCCGGTCAGTACTGAAGAGCACAATGATCAAAAAGAAGATCTATCATTTACCGTAGCACCGAATCCATTCCAAAAAGAAACGCGTATTACGTATGACGTAGAGCGTAATGCACAACAACTGCATATAGAAATCTATGATATATCAGGACAATCAGTGAAAATTTTCCCACGCCGCATGCACAACGCATTACGCAGTACGCTTGTCTGGGATGGAATGGACAATACAGGGAAGGAAGTTCCTGCTGGTATCTATCTTGTGGTGATGAGCACGCCGCATCATCATGCCGTGCAAAAAATCATTAAACTAAAATAGGGGAGACGCTTCTAAATCGAAAACTCGATATCAGGAGAGTCCCGCAGCGTGGCGGACACTCCGCAGTATTTATCCCTGCTCAACTCCAGGGCACGGAGCAAATCCTCTCGTTCATAATTCCCTTGACATATGAATTTCACAATGATCTTTTCAAACCGTTTTGGATGTTTCTCTGCGCGCTGCCCCTGTATTGTGGTCTCAAAAGACGTGATCTGACCACCCTTTTTCTGCACAATCGAGACGATATCCATTGACATACAACCGGCCAAAGATACAAGGAGGAGTTCCATGGGACGGAACCCCTGGTCAAAGCCCCCGATTTTTGTTTCAGTGTCAAGAATCATTGTATGCCCGTGTTCGTCGTGAGCAGTAAATTGCAGCCCTTTGACCATGGTGAGTTTTATCGTATTGAGCTGGCCCATGGTCATTCATTGAGCAAGGAATCTATAAACGCATCAAATCCAGCTTCCATTTCCGGGCTGAAGCCGATTTGATGTTTCGCGAGCTCTCCTTTTTTATTAAAAATAAACATGTTAGGGATACTCTGCACCCCATATGTTTGCATAACGTTCTTGTTGTCGATAAGAATGGGATAGTTCATCTGGTAT
>JAFGPO010000138.1 GCA_016936155.1 Caldifarciminota bacterium | reverse complement strand
TTGAATATACTACTGGGGAAACGAGAGGAAATCATCAAAATGCGGTATGAAAAACTGGCTTTGGCCAGGGCAAAAAGGTCGGAGTATTACAACCAATTTTCCACCTTAAATCCGACCCCTGTTTTGTCCGATTCCCGCTGAACCAGTACAGTGGCAATATAACGCCCATTAATTTTCTTAACCATAGCAACGCCATGAGTTCTTCGTCCATTAATGGTCCACCCATCTTTTTCCAGTAGTCTAATTAGTTGTTTACCTGAAATAGCAGGTAATTTGGTGTATTTCACACAGCATGAATAGGTTGTACGAACGAGCGAATGTATGTTTTTTTGTAAAGCGGTGCACAGACGGTTACTTCGGTGTTTTTGGGTTTGTTATGATACATTGTGATCTTATTGTCTTTAAAGAAGCGTTCTCTTTCCCCAACTTTCTCCAGTGTATTCAAATGAAGCAATATCGCTTCTTTGAGTTTACTCTGGGCTTCAGGGAGTGAATGTCCAAATGTAGACGTACCAAGTTCTTCACAATAAGCCACCCACCTGCGTCCTTCTTTAGAAAATTTCACCGTTACTATTATATAACCTGCACTTTTCATGTCGACCTCGCTCTAGGTAATAATAGTGATTAAAGGACTTCTGTCAAGGGGGTGGGGGTAGTCCCGCTCAGGAGGTGAATCATAGACGATACCCCACTCTCTGTGCGCACAATATTTTTGACCCTTTATCCGGAACACCCCCGCCGGTAGGCGTGTGGGGGATTCCAATGTGCCCCGGGGGTGTTGGGAGGTTAGGTGCTATCTCTCCCGGAGTGCGCATATTTTCCCCTTTGACTTTTCAGTAAAAATAATTACAATTATATCAGTAGTGATGTAAAGAAAAAAGATTGGCTCGGTCTCTCATCCATGGATATGGATTCGAGATTCGCAATTTCTCAACCAAAGGTGAAATTTTGGGGAAATTGGAAGACGCTAAACTTTTCAGCTAAATCAAGGATTTGGGAAAAGTTTGCGGAGGTGTATGGGTGCTGGTGTGCCTGCTGGACTTCAAATCCAGATGTCCTTCGAAAGGAGGACGGTAGGTTCGATTCCTACACGCCTCCGCCAGTTTTACACTGGACGCTAAACACTACTTCGCTATACGCTTCTGTTTGTAGAACCTCATGTAAGAGATATAAGAATGAAAGGGAAAAAGCCCTGCACATGAGCAGGGCTTTTTATATTAACGTATCCAGTCGATTATTTCACGATGATCATCTTGTGGATCGCTGTCTTTCCTTCAGCCTCGAGCCGGACAAAATAGATGCCGTTTGCTGCGCTGCGGTGTGCATCGTCCTTGCCATTCCAGTATACGGTCTTGGTGCCGGCCGGTTCGATTGAACGATCAACCAGGGTTCTCACCAATCGACCCAGACCATCGTAAACTCTAATTTGAGTTGCGCCACTTCGGGTTGTTGTATATTGGATCGCTGTATACCCTGATACCGGATTGGGCATATTCGGTGCAAAACCAAAAGTAAATGAACCGGTTTCCTGTTTCGGTTGTTCTTTGACGCCGGTTGTTTTCCCGGTATGGAATACCTCGTGATCGGTCACTGCGGCGCTGTTATAATAACCACCAGCGACATAGAGACCAAGGTCTCCCTCAGTGGTGGTGGTTATCGCCATCGGCGTCACATTGGCCACAACCTGGTACTTCGGCACCATCCACTCTGTCCATGTATCAGTATACACCGAATATGAGAATGTCCGGTTTATCTGAACAGTCCATTTCTGCCCGCAAGTGATCCAGAGTTCTTGATTGAACGGATCGACTCCGCTCGGCATTCGATACAGACTGTCAATGGCAGGTATGTTTGTCGGTGAACCCCAGGTAATGGTCGATGGATTCGCCGGATCGATCACCCCGACGACATAGTCAATGCGCATTGCGACTCCGTCAAATCCACAGGCAACGATCGCAAAGCTGTCAATGACACCGCCTGCCAGACAACCACGTCCTGAACCCGGGAAGGACGTGGCGGTTGTCCACGAAGCGCTGTACACATCATAGAAATAGACATTCGTGTTGGGAGTAACACCGCTGAACCAGTTCCCGCCGCCGAAACAATAGAGCAGTGAGTCGCGGTAGACGCCTGTAATGTGGTCAATAAGCAGAGTCGGCGCACTGGCACCAGTTGTCCAGCTTGTACTTACGGGATCGTATACATCAACAGTGTTTAATGCTGAACTGCCATTCCATCCGCCAATGCGATAGTACTTATCAACGACATAATTCGCGGTACCATATTGAGCCATGCCACTAGGATTACTCGTTCCCGAAGACCAGGTACCATTTGCTATGTCGTAAATCTGAACTTCATTGTTCCCGCTGCCGCCGCTGAAAACATAGTAGTAGCCATCATGGGCGGTTGCTTCTGAATGACCGGATACCGCGGTTGGTATGTCAGTCAGGATTTCCCAATAGGTCGGATTGACCACGGTCTGCTGGGTCAGGGTATCGTTTGCCGGATTAATGTCACCCGAGAGTACTGTATATGCAGTGATATCATAGGTCGTGCCGGTAACGTTCCCACAGGTCCAGGATGCGAATGAGATTGTCGTATCCGTGGTTGCATCAAGGGTGATATTGGCAGTTCCATTATAAATGTTCACGCCCAGAGAGTCGATCAGATAATAAACATCGAACGTTTCCTGAGCAGTGCCGAAGTTCCGGTAGGTTGCAGTGGGATCAAGCGTTGTGTTGGGCATTATATTGAGACCCGGTGCATCGATCGATACGACACCGGCATCATGGTCTGGCGGCGGCCCGGTTGAGATAGCCAGTTTCGTATAGTAACACTGAGTTCCTGTCGTCCCGGTCGTTGCATTGTCATCCCATGCATACAGCCTTCTTGGGACGGCCTCGCCAGTACGCCAGATCGTCACGCCATTTCCATTATCACCATTCCACCTGATCTCAATGAGGAGATTATCAACGTTATTATAGTCGAAACTAACATCCCAGTCCATCCAGAGATTACCCGCATTACCAATGACCATACTGGGTTCATCGATCACCAGAACAGGTGTGTTGCCGCCATAATTAAGATCAAAGGTCGTGCCCAATTGCGTAGCGCTCGTATGGCACAGGTATACACGCATGTTATTGAATGTTCCTATCGTTGCACTTGCCGGCATAAAAGAAAAGGTGACGATCTGTCCGGCTTGATTGATCTCGCTCTGCAGATACAAAGCCTGGAAACGGCAGGCGTTATAGCTGCTGCCCCAGAACGGGATGTAGTTACCGGTTACCTGGGTCCCGATGATCACCTCAACTGTATCGCGATCTACTGGTGAATATTGCGGCTCAGTGAGTCCATGGGTGTTATCCAATAATTCCAGGCTTTGCCACGAGTCCCCTTCTACTGCAAAGCCAAGCAAAGTAACCGTGGTCAATACCACAATGACCTTTGCCAATTTCATAAGACCTCCTTTTGGCTTATTCTAAGCAATATTTGGCGGTCGTCAAGTAGCCAGATTCTTTCAGATTTCCTTTGTTTTCGACTTCGTTCGAACAAGGAACCTGTTTGAAACGCAATTAACGATAATGACGTTATTAACGCACTCAACGCACATAGACTGTTTTGACTTCAGTGTCCAATTGACATCGTCTTGAAAGGGGATATAATACGCAATTATGGCGAAAAAGAAACCAGAGAACATCATGCCGGATTATGAGGGCGGGAGCATTGTGAACCTCATGAGTTCCATCCTGAGCGCCTTTGACAGTGATCCTGAGTACGAAAATCTGCGTGCGCTCGCATCGGAAGAAATAGGAGAATCGAAGAACGTTGTATTGCTTATCATTGACGGACTCGGTCACGAGTACCTGCAGAGTTATGGGAAAGATACAATCTTTGCCGAGCATCAAAAGGACACGATCACCTCGGTTTTCCCGGCGACCACCGCGACCGCGGTTACGACATTCGCAACTGGTGTCGCTCCGCAGCAGCATGGGGTAACTGGATGGTTCATGTACTTAAAGGAACTCGGTGTGGTTTCTACGATCCTTCCTTTTGCCCCCAGATTCGGTGGCGTATCCTTTGGCCAGCTCGGGATAAATCCGCGTAAGATCCTGAATCAGACCACGGTGTTCGAGCGTATCAAGGCGCATTCGTATCATGTTGCGCCAAAAGACATCAGTGATTCAGATTACACGCGCACCATGTCTGCCGGGTCACAGAGCGTGCCGTATGCTAATCTGCAAGGGCTGTTTTCATCGATCGAGGAGACGATAAGGTCCAACGATGAGCAGAAATACATTTATGCGTACTGGCCTCTGCTTGACACATTGTGCCATAAGAACGGAACCGGAAGTCCGGAAGCCCAAAAGCATCTGAAGGAATTGAATACACATGTTCAGGCCTTCCTTGAACGCATTAAAGGCACAGGTTCACTTGTGATCATCACCGCGGATCACGGTTTGATGAATACTGATTCGAATCATACTATAAAAGTCCAGCAACATCATGATCTCATGCGGATGCTGACCCTGCCAGTGTGTGGCGAGCCCCGTGTCGGGTATTGTTATGTCCATCCCTCATGTGTTGAAGAATTCGAATCGTATGTTGTTGAGAATCTTGATGAGATGTGTAATGTGAAAAGGGGAGAGGATCTCATCAATGAAGATTACTTCGGGCGGTTCGAGCCACATCCCATGCTCTTTGAGCGAATCGGGGATTACGTGATGATAATGAAGGGGAAATATGTGATACGTGATTTCGTGATCGGAGAGCATACATACTACTTTGCCGGCAACCACGGGGGCATGAGCCCGGAGGAAATGCTGGTACCGCTCATTACAATAAAGACATGAACGACATTGGTGATCATTGCAGAGAACATATATAGTTCTCACTTTGGCTAATGGATGTAGGAACGGTAGGCATCGAGCATCAATAATTGTAGTTGTCCAATTCATTGGACCAGCCTGATAAATCAGGTGGCTACATCATATCGTGATGAGATGAGAACTATTTCATGTTCTTCGTAAGAAGTAATTGGGTAACTTGGTGATTAACGTAAGCGATATTGGTTATTACGTAATTGCGTTATTGGATATTAGTCCTTAGATTACGCACTACGCATTACTCAGTGCGGTATTTTTGCCCCAGTACTCTGACTTCGCCGCGCTTGATGGTGATGCCGTGTGTGTCAAAGTAAATGAGCAGGGGCAGCGCGTATTTGCGGCTTGCGCCTATCATGTCGCGGAATTCTGAAACCTTTATCTCCTTTTTTTGCTTCAAGAAGTTCACAACCCGGTCCTGAGCCTGCTGCACCAGACTTTTGTGAAACACCACGCCTTCGCCGGCATCGATGAGGCGTTTACTATCGACAAGATAGCGAAATGCCTTTTTGACTGCATCCGGGGATCCCATGTTCACGGTCATAAGTTCCTGTAGGCCGGGTGTTTTGAAACCAGCATCCCGGTACACGGATTCGATTTTTTTGCTCACCGCGTTCATTTCTTTGTCCAGCGTTACACTGAATTCAAAGAGACTGACTTTGTTCTCTGCAGTTTTTACAAGTTGGTTCTCTGCCATGGTTTCGAGCATGTGGTGTAAGACTATTTTGTCCAGACCCGCTCCCAAAGCCTTGTGCAATTCGAGGTGCGGCATCCCCAGATTGGTTGGGTTCGACGCATGGTAGTCCTTGAGAACCGCCAAAATCCTGGTGCGTAACGTATCAATATTGTCCTGAGAATAATACACACCGCGTTTTGCGTCCAGGCAAATCACTGCTTCCTCATCGATCAGTTTTTTAACAATATCAGTTACCTGTGTAACCGGCAGATTGAGGTCGTGAGCGATTTCTTCTATTTTTTGGGGAAGTTGATGGTTGCTTGCGATCTCTTCTTTGACCAGGATACTGGGATCACCCTGTTCAATCGTCTGCAAATGTTCGATCAGACTTTCATCAAAGCCGGTCGCCTTCTGAGCCTTTGGTTCGATGATCACACCGCCGCCAATCGTGATTTGGGGCGACCAGGTCCGCACCACGTAACGATCGCCGACATCGCAGACCGCCGGTTTTTCCATCCGGAATTGCACCATTGCCTTTTCACCCGGATTCAGAACTCTCTTATCGAGAAGCACAACCCTGCTGAACAGCTCCTTGGTTCCCAGATGTATGCGTAACCTAACAAGATTTTTCAGATGCTTCGGAGCGGATGCCAGCAGGTACAACGAGGCGTTGAGATATTCAGAGGGCTGGAAATAGCCCTTTTGGCCAAGGACATCACCGCGTTCTATTTCATGTGTTTCCGCACCCACAATATTGATCGCCGCCCTGAATCCGGTCGTTACTTCTGGTACGTTGTGATTGTGGACCTGGATCCCGCGCACTTTCACCTGCTTGCCCTGTGGTATCAGATCGACAGTATCGCCGATCTTTAGGGAGCCGGATAATACGGTGCCTGCCACTACAGTGCCGAATCCCTTCATCGAAAAACAACGGTCGATCGAGAGTTTGAATATTCCTTTATCTACTTTTTCTTCGATCTCAGCAAGTTGTGCATCGAGTACTTGCTTTAGCGTGTCAAATCCCTCTTTTGTGGTGTTTGAGACCGGCACGATCGGCGCACGTTCAAGGAACGTGCCTTTCACGAGGTTTTTAACATCGTCGATAACGATCTCGAGCAGTTCATTGCCAACAAGGTCCTTCTTGGTTATGGCGACGAAACCCTTCTTTATCTCCAGCAGTTTCAGTATCTCCAGGTGTTCCGTGGTCTGAGGCATAACACCGTCGTCGGCTGCAATGACAAAGATGACAAGGTCGAGCGTGCTTGCGCCGGCGACCATGTGGCGGACGAATTTTTCATGCCCCGGGACATCGATAATTGTGACGTCATCACCGTAAAATACAAATCCCAGATCCGTGGTCATGCCGCGTTCTTTTTCCTCTTTTAGGCGGTCTGGGTCTTCACCGGTCAGGGCTTTGATGAGCGCGCTCTTCCCGTGGTCGATATGACCGGCAGTACCGATGACAATATGCTTTCTGGACATTATGAGAGGATTTCTTTAAAGGCTTGAACGATGAATTGTTCCTCACCGTTGAGCACCGTGCGGAAGTCAAGGAGGATCGCCTCCTCAGCAACACGTCCATATACCGGGACATCGACGGTGCGCAGTGCCCGTGCGAGTTCGGCAAGGGATCCATTTTTTGGTTTGACCGCTATAACAAAAGTAGGGAGTTCCTCTGTGCTCAGGGAACCGCCGCCGATCTGAGATACGTCCTTTTGCAAGGAAATTTCTAATTTCTCACTAAAATCTTTTTTAAGCATGCGTGCGCATTTCCCTGCGTGGCGTTTGATATCATCGATCGGCCGTAAAAGCAATTTCATCACGCCGTGATTCTTCAATAAGATCTCTTCTTTATGCAGGAAAAGCTGCAGGGTGATCTCCAGGGCTTCATTAGTCATTTTATCACAGCGCAGGGCGCGCGTCAGCGGATTCTTTTTGATCCGGTCAATGTACCGCTTTTTCCCGATGATAATGCCGCATTGCGGGCCGCCGATGAGCTTGTCGCCGCTGAAACAGGCGATATCCGCACCGGTTTTGATGCTCTCCTGAACCGTTGGTTCGTTTGGCAATCCGTATTTGGAAAAATCGATCAATGCACCGCTTCCCAGATCATCGATTACAGGGAGTGTGTGTTTTCTCCCTAAGGCAACGAGTTCATCCAGGGGGACTTCTTTGGTGAATCCAATGATTTTGTAGTTGCTTTGGTGCACGCGCAGGAGCGCGCCGGTGTTCTCGTTGATCGCGTCTTCATAGTTCCTTAAATGCGTCCGGTTGGTCGTGCCCACCTCGCGCAGGACCGCGCCGCTCTGCTCCATGATCTCAGGGATGCGGAACGCGCCGCCGATCTCGATCAATTGACTTCGCGATACGATGACTTCTTTTCCCTGTGCGAGTTCGCTGAGGATGAGCAGGGTTGCACCGGCGTTGTTATTCACGATCACCGCGCCTTCGGCGCCGGTTATGATTGTGAGTATACGGCTTATTTTCTTGTAGCGGTCTGAGCGCCGTCCCTGTTCGTCGATCTGCAGCTGCGAATACCCGATCGACGCATCGCGGACCGCTTCGGCAACGCCCAGTGAGTATGGCGCGCGTCCCAGACCGGTATGGAGCACGATACCCAGGGCATTCACCGCCCGGCGGAAATAGGGACGAACCAGGTCCTTGAATTCACACAAAATGCTGTTTTTCAGGAAATCAAGGTCAAAATGCTCGCCGGCAATGATCCGGTTGCGGAATTCCTCGATTTTGTCTCGTATGATCCTGGTTATATAAGACTGTTGCAGCGTCTCTATGTGTTTTTGCAATTCTGGCCATTGCAGGATACTGTCGACAGACGGGATATTGCGTAACATATTTTCTTTTTCCGTATTACCCATATAAAAAGTATAATGAAAAGTCTATTTGTGTCAATAATACAATAGGTGTTTCAATAAAAGGTTTGTTGGGCCATCAATGTCACTGTTGAGCAGATTGCATCCTGTCAAGCAATATAAGTGCGGCGCCGAGCGCTCCAACGTATTGCGCTGCATCCGGAATGATCACATTGCTGAAACGCTTTTTTAACGCAGCAACGAGTCCGGGATTAAGTGCACCGCCGCCACAGAAGAGGATCGGCTCATCGATCTCTATCTGACTGCCGATTGTTATGATGCGCCGGATCAGGGAATCGCAGACTCCTGCAACGATGTCTTCAAGTTTTTTCCCGGTTGTTGCGAGGCTCAGGATCTCGCTTTCTGCCATGACCACGCAGAGTGAATCGATCGTATGGGGAGCATGTGACGATTCTGCCAGTTTTCCGAATTCCTCAAGACTGAGGTTCAAAGATTGCGCGCTTTTCTCGACAAAATTCCCGGTTCCTGCTGCACAGCGGTCATTCATGACAAAACGCTCGACTGCGCCATTTTTCACTTTGATTATCTTGCTGTCCTGACCTCCAATATCAATGATGGTTCGTACGGATCGATCGAGGAAATAGGCACCTCGCGCAAACGCGCTGATCTCTGTAATCGCAACATCCGCATCAGGAACAAGTTTGCGACCGTATCCGGTAGTGGCAATACCGGTATAGTCTTTCAGTACTTCAAGAACCTGTTCTATTGCTTGCCGTGGCTGTAAAGCAGTGTGAATAACCATTTTTTTGATCATGACTCCATCAAAGAGGGCACCTTTGGTATAACATGAACCGACGTCTAATCCCAGTACCATGCGTTCTCCCTGGCTGCTTTGATGAATGCTTTAACGTTTTCTTTCGGCGTCCTTATCGGCACTTCACATCCAGTTGAGACAATGTAACCTTTTAATGATTGTTTGCCGCATGTAACCATGGTTTGCACCTCTTTATAAATTTCGCCGGGAGAGGAAAATGCGATCTTCGAGGTATTGAAATTCCCCACGAGGCGGACCTTGTCGGAAATTTCTCTTTTTACAAGGCCTAAATCGACTCTGTCGATACTTATCAGGTCTGCATTGGTCAGGGGTAAGAGATTGATAATCGGACTGGTGTCACCGCATATATGGAGTATGATATCCAGGTCGTAACGATGCAAGTAGTCGATTAGTCGCTGTTCATAGGGGAGTGCGAACTCCTCAAAGGATGTCGGGCTTATCACGCTTGAGGATGCAAGGGGATCTACAATCACTGGTAACCCTCCCGCATTAATGATATGAAAACAAAAAGCCATTGCTGCTTTCAAACTTATCTCCATTATTTCATGTATTAGTTGAGGTTTCTTAATAGTTTGCATTAAGAAAATATCCGGTTGCGACAGCATCATTCCGGTTGTAAATGGTGCGGGTACGTATGCGAGAATCGGTACACGATCCCCAACTGCACCATATGCATATTCAATCGCCTCAAGGTATACAGGGAGCCGGTATGCGTTTCGTGGATCAGGAATAGGCAGTTCGGATATGGCTTTTTTCGACAATGCAGGGACCTTTAGAACCGGCAAGTCGGTGTGCGGGTAAGTGAATTCCGAACCCATGGCTTCAGCGAGTATCCCGACTTCGGAAAAGAACGAAACAGCGTCATATTGATATTCATTGAGTGCCGCTAATTGTGCACGTGCCATGGAAGTGCCGTTTGTGTAGTAATCCTTCAGTGATATGCCTGCGATACTGGCAGCGTGAGAAGTAACTAAGGGTATTACGCAGCATCGGTCCGGATTTTCGTCTATCACAAGGAGTCCGAATCGTTCGCGGGGTGTGAGGATATCTTTCATCTGAGTGATTCCGCAAACGCTTCTACCCGGTTTTTGATCTGTTCGGTGACACCGGGCGGTGGTGGTATATCCAGGGAGAGCACCGGGACCACATCGATCATCTTTTCCATTATTCTGGTTTCCATTGCACAGTGGGACCCCCCCAGCATGTTCGTTATCAGCACGCCCTTGATCTTACCCTGATCAATCGATTCCTTGATCGATTGTATCCTCTCGCGGGTCGAACCGATAAGGGATGCCTGCATGAATGACCGGGCAAGAGCGCGGAAAGGGTCTAACGTTTCATCAATTTCGACAAGGGCTTGTCGGATCACATATTCGGTTGCGCACACACGTAAGCCAAGGTCCTCTACAAAGTTCAACAAGTATGGATCAGCAGTTGGATTGATCCACGCGATCGGAACAGCATCCGGTGACTGGACACCGACATTATGTGCTACACGTTTTCCGATCGTTTCATAGATCATGGTCAGAATCGCGGTCCACTCCTCGATATCCGCATACCAGTAGAGGTTGCCGAATTCTATGGTCATGAGCTCAAGAGCAGGGAAGGGCATGACCGCAGCATCATAGGCAAGGGATGTGATGTTTCTTACGAGCGTACGCAGTGTATTTGCCTTGTGGATGCTCTTTCCAAGTAGATGTTCAGCATTCGTACCGGTCAGATCCGCCATGATATTCCAGATGCGTCTATATTCTTTGATGAGGTAGCCTTCAAACCGTTTCGGATAGGTATATCCGTGCACTGCATCCACATATTCTCCGGGATCGTTACTATCTTTCATTAGCCTCCGGAAGGGCGCTTCGATCCAGGTGATGTCATGGCCAAGGTGTTCGATCGATTGCATCGTGCATGAATAGTCATCGCATGTCGCGCCGGTTGTTGCGAAGATTTTATCGGGTTTGGGAAAATAAGCTCTCTTATAGAATGCAGCGAGCGCGGCTCGAGAAAAACACGCGGCTTCGGGTGTACCCAGTTCCGATGAAGTATCGAGCAAGACGGTTGATTCATTGAAAAAAGGCATCCACCATATGCATTCGGGGTAGAATGGTATGCAGTCGGGAAAGGCAGCGATTATGACCGGTACCGCCCCAAGATCACCCATCGTTGCGATAATCCTTTTGCCGATCTGTTTTGCCCGGAATAACCGCTCTGATTCATTGAAGACAAAACCCCACATTCGTAAGGCAGCCAGCGAATTATCGAACTGGAGTCGCTTCAGCTGTCGTGCTCCGTATACCAAGAACGAGGCAGGAGGCTGGAGGTATCTCCCCCACGAGTCGTTGTGGTAGTAGGTGAATTGTCTTATTTCTTCAAAAGTCAAGTGATCGAATCGCTCACTCCATGCTTCCAGAGATATTTTTTTTGGTGCTATATCTTGGAACACAGCATTTCTCCGAAGGCCGCGACGCGGGTCTTTAATTGACTTACCTTTTCTCCTGCATAATCAATTCGAACACGAAGGACAGGTACTCCAAGTGTCTTTTCCAGTCTTTTGAGTTCAAATTCATATGCATCGCAGTAATCCAACGTGAAACCGATTACTCCGCGGCAGCCGCGCATATTGAGTTGTGCTGCAACATGGTTATAGTATTGATGGTTCGGGCGGCGGTAGATACATGGTGCCTGGAAATAATAAGCCTTTTTTATCCCTGCGATGGTGCTTTCTTTAACCTGGATACTCAGAAACTGGGAAAGCCCGCATATATTGTCACCAACGATCGTCAAGTCGTTTTCGAACAGCTGGAGAAATGCGCCACTTTCATATGATATCTCGCTTCCAACCATAAACACCTGTGGTTTTATCAGTGGGGCATTCACGGACGAAATGGTCGGAGCAGGAAAACCCTGATAATATGTGCATGCGATCTTGTGAAAATCGTGTGTTGCGAGCATGGACGGTTTGGCATATCTTTTTTCATCCAGCACGCGCATCCGATCCCGCGTATGCTGCCATGCATCGATCTCCAGTGTAATTGTATTTTTTATGGATACACCGAGTATCCGGTCGAGTTGTTGAACCAGCCAGTCGATTTCGTCGGAGTAGATTGAAAAATTATTCGTCCGCGGCATATGGATTAAAAGAACAGGAATCTCAGTTTCTTCGCTGATCACATCCAGCAGGCGGCGCGACATATCGCAGCCGGTCGATCCGACAATTGCCGCGTATTTGTCAGATTCCTTGAGGATATGCGCGATGTTGGCTCTTACAAGAGGGCAGGCATCGATCCTCGCATATGTTGTGCCGTATTGCATGAGTTCAAAGTCACCATGCAACAGACAATAGGGTTGAAGACCGGTTGATGCGAGGATCTCCACGGGAATATACGGGCATGTATAGCCGATGCGTTTTGAACGTCGGGCATGGGGATTTGTACCGATGTTCACTCCCATGGAGAGAACCTCATTGCATGCACAAATTCTTTTTGAAATTCAGGGTGGTTTGCCAGTTCCAGGTGCACACTTTTGCCTTTAATATCTTCAATGCACTGACGCACGCGGTCATTCGTGAGCACCATGACCGCGCCCTTGAGGGCAAGATTTTTCTCGGATGTAACTTTCATCCGCCCGGATGGAATGAGGCCGATCCGGGCGAGAATTCCGGGTCTCAATCGAGTGCCGAATTCCCCGGTGAGCATAACTTCATCGATCATGTGGCTTGAGAGTTTGCTCTGTTTCAAAAGAATTTTCATGCCGGTGCGTATTGCACCGACCGCAAGCTGAAGTTTACGGATATCATTCTGCACGAGGGAGAATTCACCGATCGACATCGTTTTGTTGAGTTTTCCCGTCTCTGAGATGAACCCATGTTTCACTCCCAAGTACAGGGCGTCGATCAAACCGGAAGCGCACAACCCAAGAGGTGTTTTATTATCAATAACCGAGAACGTAAATATGCCATTATTGATCCCTACTGCTTTGATTGCGCCTGGCACGGCAAGACTTCCGCAGCGTATGCCGACACCTTCGAAAGCCGGACCGGCCGCAGTTGATGCAGCAATGATTTTTTTCGGTGTTATCAGCACCACTTCTCCATTTGTACCAAGGTCAGCATAGAGTACGTTTTTACTCGTGCTATATACGCGGCTCGCAAGGATTCCCGAGATGATATCGCCGCCGATAAAACTGCCGATCACAGGGAATATATAGCAGGGCGGATCGTTTTGGAAAACACCGTGATCAAGTGGACTCTTAAAAGGATATCCAGCAAGGTCGTCGACTGGTTTTTTAAGAAAAAATGAGAGCATAACGGTATTACCGACGACACTGGTAAATAAAGGGCGTTTCACTCCGAGTTGTCGCTTCAAGGCGGCAATACTTTTCATGAGCATCGCATAGAGTTGATCGTATTCACCATTGATCGCTCTTCCGATTCGCGTGACCACGTCTCCGCCCATGCAACTCTGGAGATTAAATGTAAGGGCGGTCCGTATAAGCTTTTTTGACCTTATGTCCACGAGCGCGCCTTTGAGTACTGTCGTGCCGAGATCCAGGGCAAGGGCGCCGGACACACTTTTTTTTGCACGACCCCGTGGTGACATAGGTATCGTGATGATCGTATCGGTGGTTGGATAAAACCGGCAGGCGAGATGGTAATTCTGCTGAGCCAGTTGTTTGTTGATGAACAATTTCTCTATCTCATCATGCGGTCTCGCGCCCTCTTCAATTTTTATGCGGCATAACCCGCACCGCCCCTGGCCATTACATGCGGCGGGGATTGGTATACCCTTGCGGGCCAGCAGATCGATAAGGGGTGTTCCCTTTTTTACATGGAATTGCCCTTGAGATTTAACCGTTATCTTGATCATGTTGCATAGTAACCATGTAGATAATATTGTCCGGTGGTGTGTCAAACGGTACATCGCAGGACGTAGAGAGAATCAGATATGACTCTCTTTCCGTTGTCTTGGCTTCTTTAGCTATTTCTTCCTTTGATCCATACCGTATCGTTGTTGTTGATATGCCGCCCATTTTTACTGAACGTGTCGGCACATCTATATTTTCGACGCTCAGGATATCCGCTCCGATCGAATCGAGTTCTTCCATGATCGGTATGGTTTCTCCACAGATATGGATCCCGGCAAGTGAATCCCGGTCTATTATTGCAGCAACAAGCGTCTTCAGCGGATTATTCGCGTAGCGCAAGAAAACATCAGGAGAGATGACGCTTGCGGATGCGACCGGGTCACCAATGAATATGTGGACCTGACACTCGAGTAACCGTTTAACGTATGCTAGTTGAAAATCGAGCGCCTCAAGAACGAGTTCTTCTGCTTTACGGGGATTCTTCAACACCATAATAAGGAATTCCTTCATTCCGACGAGGAACGAGGCGAGCGAGAACGGTCCTTTTATCGATACGAAAATCGGTACGGGCATTTTCACCTTGAGAATGCGCGCGGTTTCTGTGATCACATGGGTTCGATCAACCGAAGTCACGGTACGCGGTCCGGTGATGGTGGGAAAGGGAGAAAAGCGCACCGGGCACCCCATGGCTTCGGCTTCCACGTAGGGGTCTGTGAAGAGGAGCACCATGTCATAATCATATTTAAGGTAAGCATGTTCAATCGCCCATGCGAGTTTCCGGGGGTCGGTCACCGTGTTTTCGAAATCGCTGTGTGCAAGCCAGGCACAGTGATCCGCGCAGACAATGGGGAAGACCGCCCGTTTTCTCTTGCGGGTCACGACTTCCGAGATCCTATCCACTGAGCAGGTTTTCAATGGTCGTAACTGCATCCGCCGCGTCTTCACCGTAAGCATCGGCATTTATGTTTTGTGCGAATTCACCAGTCACGGGAGCGCCGCCGATTATTACTTTCAATCGAGTGCGTAATCTTTGTTGTTCAAGAGTCCTGATGATTTCTTTCATCTTGAGCATGGATGTTGTCATCAGACTGGAAAGCGCAAGGATGTCCGGTTGTTCATCTCTGACCGCCGCAACGAATCGCTCTAACGGCACGTCCTTCCCCAGATCGATGACATGGAATCCCGCGGCCTCGACAAGCACTTTTACGATATTCTTACCGATGTCATGGATATCACCGTGGACCACACCAATTACAATTTTACCACGTTGTCTGGTCGTATCGGCTTTAAGCAGCGGTTTGATCATATTGAACCCCGCATAGAACGCCTCGGACGCAAGCAATACTTCCGGGACATAGTACTCTTTTTTCTTAAAGCGATCACCCACTTCTTTCATGCCGGGAATAAGACCGTGTTCAAGGATTTCCCGTGCCGGGACGTTCTCTTTTAATGCGCGTTCCACCAGGTCTATCACCTGGTCGTCACACATAAGTACTATGGATGCTTTTATTGAAGATATATCCAATACACCTCCGTCAATTCTATGATTTATAGATAGACAAACAAGTCAAGCAAGGTCGCAGTATCCAGCAGTGCCCTTCCCCTCCGGGTAGGCACTGCTATCATTATTTCTGTGCGATAAAAAAACCGCGTCCCACTTTATGCTCTTTTGCCGCTTTTCGCCAGATCGTTACAAGATTCGAAGCGAAGTCGTAAAGTTCCTGCCCGAAATTCTCCAGGATCATTGGCTTTAGTTTTTCATGTACAGTGATATAGTACTCGTCAAAACACTTGGCAAAGCATGTGGTCTGATCCTGCGCTTCGATGATTTTGAATCCAATTTCCTTGAGCAAGTTCTGGTATCCTTTGAAGCATTCCATATAAGGGAAGGCCATTGTGTCATAGAGCGGGTCAAGCTCCTCCTGTGTGATCTCGCCGCTAATGATCCAGTCGGTGAATCCGATCTTCCCGCCGGGTTTAAGCACCCGGTACGCTTCTTCAAGGAGTCTCTTTTTGTCAGTGACATAACACCACGCTTCTTGTCCCCAGACAACATCGAACGTGTTATTCTTGAACTTGAGATCCATGACATTTCCCTTGTGGAATTTGATCATGTCCTGGAGCTTTGCTTCTTTCACCCTTTTGTTCGCTTTCTCGAGCATGGTTTTGGTCATGTCAACCCCGTCCACTTGGACGCCGTATTTCCTGGCGATTTGACGGGCTGGTGCGCCCAGTGCACTGCAAAGGTCAAGCACTTTCATTCCTTTTTTCAAACCCAACGCGTTTGCGAGCGCATCAGTAGCCGCGGGACCTCCGGAATGTATCTGTTCGCTCATTACCGCTTCCCATAA
>JAFGPO010000015.1 GCA_016936155.1 Caldifarciminota bacterium | reverse complement strand
TTTTGGTGGTGGAAGCAGGAACAGATGGTCAATGGTCTATTTTCAACAGCCTCGCGCCATTCATTCCTGTTTCCACTACCAATGACCACTGACAGTTTTTCAGAAAGGAGGGGAAAATGCAGTATAAAGATACTGTTTCAATCATCATACTGGTTGCCGTAGCACTCCTACAGACAGCATTTCCCTCAGTTCAGGCAGATGCAGTATATATCGTGGATACTGAGCAGGGTTCTTTCCTTGAGTATGGCAAGGGAATGAATGACCTTCATGAATGGAGATCAGCGGTTGATGCCTCGGTGCTCTGGTCCCGGTATCTGACTGATGCCATATTCCAGACCACGTCCAATACGATCGACGGCTATGTATTTACCGGCACATACCTCAATCCACCCAAAGAAGTAGGTCTCTATACACCAGCCGGAGGAGGCACTCCAGAGTGGACATACAATGGGGAAAAGTTTTATACAGATGCCGGCGATGCGGCATTCACCCTGGTGGGAGCTGATCAGGCCGCTCTTGGGTTGAATGTGACTAAATGGACCGGACCGGACAGTATACCGGATTGGACCGCGAGCTTCCCATCATATATAATGTCGTCATATGGTCCGATCGCAGTTTCGGATGACGGCTCGACGATCGCGATCATCGCTGCGCCATCCGGGACCGATGCTCACCTGTTGTTGTTCAATGCGGATTCATCCATGCCCCTGATCGATTATGTGGCCACTGGTCAGGGATTCCCGCGGTGCGTGAAAATATGCGCTGACGGACGTTACACGGCGTTCATCGCACTGTCCACGCTCGTCGTGTTCGACCGCGATTCACTGGCAGTGCGCGCGCAGATACCCATGGGATTCACGAATAGCGCTATGGATATATCAGGAGACGGGAATGTGCTCGCCTACGGCTGGCCAATACTTCATGTCATGGAGTGGACCGGTACCGCATACCAGGACATCTGGACCTGGAGCCCTGGAGGGCACTATGTAAGTCGGATCGCGATTTCGAATGATGGATCCACGATCGTTTCCTGCTGGTACACAGGTTCTCACAACACGATCAAGGTTGCCGTGCATACTATCAGTTCGCCCACTCCTCTATGGGTGTATGATTATCCTATTTCAAGCGGAGTGTACCAGGAAAGCGCTGCTGATGTCGACATTACCAATAACGGGGCATACTTTATCATCGGTTCCTGGGGTGATGCCGCGAATCTCAATCCTGAAGTGCACATTCTTCAGCGCGACACCCTGCCGCATGTATACTATACGGTTGATATGCCCGGATCAGTGTTCTCCGTGGATATGAGTAATGACGGTACCTATGCGACCGCATGCGGGAAACACATCCATGCCAATGTATCCGGACGGGGCGGGGATATCGTGGAGATCGGCACGGACATCGTGGGCAAAAAAGAAGCGGCATCAGTATCGTGCGACCACCAATTTAGTGGACCGACCATATTCAGTGGACCTCTGGTTTTTGGCAGTGACAAGAGCTGCAGGATATACGATACATCGGGCCGCGAGATCCATACGATCGATCCGGTTCCCGGAATTTACTTTATTGAAATCGACCACACGATTCGGGAAAAGATCATTAAAATACGGTAAACAATTTTAATCCGCCCGCATGGTGAGTGAGCAGAGGACCGTGACCGTATTCTGCGTTCTGTTGACTTTACTGAAAAAATCTGTATACTCCAGTTATGAAGCTTCTTCTGATTTCACCCCGTTCATCAGAGAAGAAATCACCGGTGGGGTTTAAGGTCCCACAAGTTGCCTTGCAGATCATAGCTGCCCTAACTCCGGAGGATTTCAAGATCAGTATGGTTGATGAGCATATTACTGATATTGATTTCTCGCAAGACTATGATCTGGTTGGAATTTCAATAATGACCGCTACCGCAAAAAGGGGCTATCATTTAGCAAAGATATTCCAGAACAAAGGGAGCAAGGTGGTGTTCGGCGGGATCCATGCATCGGTCATGCCCGAGGAGGCGATCAATTATGGGGATGCGGTAGTGATCGGTGAGGCTGAAGGTATATGGCCCAGTCTTGTTGAAGATTTCAAACGGAATACGTTGAAGAAATATTACAAGAGCATAGAACCTGATCTATCAACAGCCCCTTTGCCAAAAAGGGATGCTAAAATTGACCGGAGTGTATGGGGTGTCAAATGGCCCGGATTTTACACGACCAAAGGATGCCCGTATGATTGTGAATTTTGTTCGGTGAGCAATGTGTATGGCAAAAAAATCCGTACCCTGCCAATACCGCTGGTCATACAAGATATCGAGAATGCGAATTCAAAACTATACCTTTCGCTTGACGATAATATTGTGGCAAATTCCAGATATGCAAAGAATTTGTTCCAGGAAATGGCTCACTTGAACATCGAATGGGGCGGTCAGTGTACGGTGACGATCGCCAAGGACGATGAATTGCTGCGGCTGTGCCGGAGATCAGGCTGCCGGGGGCTCTTTATCGGGCTGGAATCAGTGTCGATGACATCCCTGGGGAAAATGCGTAAGACATTAAAATCAATGGAAGAAAACGAAGATGCGATTAAAAAAATTCAGGATGCTGGTATACTATTTCATCCTTCATTTGTTTTTGGTCTTGACGATGATACGAAAGCGGTGTTTGATGATACCTTAGAATTTCTGCACAGAAATAGAATAACTACGACGACATTTAATATACTCACACCTTACCCGGGAACGAGACTCTATCGTCGACTCAAACAAGAAGGGAGGCTTATTTCGGAAGATTGGAATAATTACAACCATTATACAGTGACGTTTCGTCCAAAAAACATGACCGAGAGGGAACTTGGAGAAGGGTATCATTCGTTAAGAAAAGAATTTTATTCTCTGGGTAATATATGCCGGCGTATTGCACGGCTGAGCGAGATCTCCTCGCCAGATATTGCTCAGCTCATGTATGCAGTCTTTAATAATATTGCAGGGAGACAGACTTTGATCGATTCATTCAAAACTCTAAAGATGGCCATTAAGAACCACTCGGACAGGAATTAGATCATCCTGGTTCTATTCACTTTAGGAATTTTAAGCTATCGTATCTCTCCCTGTCACGGGAAGGACAAAACGTACAGGATAGTCATCTTGTAGAGTGCTGGTCGTATAGGATAAGCGACGTCAAAGACGTAGTTCTGGATCTTTGCATTATTCGATTCTCCATTTACTGAATTCAATGGACGAATACCTCGGCAATTACATTGTGCAATAGCGATTACTTTTTTCTGTTTGATAATAACTGATGTATTCCTTCGGCCGCTTTTTTCCCGTCGGCGATTGCGGTTACAGCGTCAAGGTTACGATTTACAATATCTCCGCCTGCGAACACGCGCGGTATGGAAGTTTGACCATTTTCGTTGACTTGGACCTTGCCTCTTTCGATCGTTAGCGAATCGCTCAAGTTTTTCGGCAGAAATGAAAAATCAAACATCTGACCGACTGCTTCAATTATCATATCGCCATCGATAGTCTTGGTTTTTTCTTCATAAAATGTCGGAGCGAATCTTCCTTGTTCGTCAAATACCGATTTCACTGCTTTGCATTCCAGCCCGACTATCTTGTTGTTCTTCAACAGGATCTTTTTCGGGCCCCAGGATACGTTAAATAGTACGCCTTCTTCCTTGGCTTCAGTGTGTTCCTCTTCGGTCGCCGGGATGATATCCCAGGATTCAAGACAGACGATGTTCGCTGAAGTCTCGACACCAGGGTAGTGCATCTGCTGCAACCTTATGCAGGTGCGGGCGACATCCATCGCAACATTGCCGCCGCCAATGATGATAATGTGTTTGCCGACATTTATTACTTTGCCGGTTTTGGCTTCAGCGAGAAAATCGATCGCCTGGGGAGCCATGTTTTCATTCTCAAGCTGTATATATCTTCCTTTACACATGCCGGTGCCGATGTATACCGCGTCGAACCGATCATAGATCTCTTTGAATTGCAGGTCCTTTCCTACTTCAGTATTGAACTTGAAATCAACACCCAGGGATTCAATATATTTCACATCTTTATCGATCGTATCAAGGGGCAGACGGTATTTAGGGGGTCCTGTTCTAAGCATACCGCCACCACCGGACAGGGAGTCATAGACAGTAACCTGGTGCCCTTGTAGCCGCAAGAAATAGGCAACGGTCAGTCCGGAAGGACCGGCGCCGATCACGGCAACTTTTTTGCCTGTATCCGGGGGGATTTGTGGCTTCAACGCGGTCCGGTAATCGATCACCTTGTCCGCGACAAATCTCTTGAGCCATCTGATCGCCAGGGACTCACCCCGGATGCCGATTGAGCAGGCATCTTCACAATGCTTCATGCATATTCTGCCGCATATCGCAGGAATTGGGTTGTCCTCAAAGACTTTCCTTAAGGATTCTTCATAGTTGCCCAGGGCGATCGCCTTTATGTATTCGTGTATCTTAAGGTGGGCTGGACATGCTTCTTCGCACAGTTTGCATTCCAGACAGCGTGCTGCCTCGGCACGCGCCTTCTCTTCAGGATAGCCGAGGACCATTTCTACGAAAGATTTCCTGCGTTCCTGTGGTTCGATGATCGTCATGGGGACCCGCTCTGGCTCGAACAGGGCGAATTTTAAATCAGAAGAGAATCCATCGTAATCTCGTTTCCGGTGGGTGAGACTGGCTTTGAAAATGCTGTATTTTTCAGCCGGCAGGAATTTCTCGCTATCGGATTTTTCATCCCTGGGCAGGACCGTGAAGCTTTTGGTATCAAAGTGGATGTGGAAATAATCCCTTGATAGCCTCAGGCAACCAGGCGGGCATACATCCACACACAGGCCGCAAAAGCAGCAGCGCCCGTAGTCGATCTGGGGGCGTGTGTTCTTCGCGCCTGGTTTTGGAGTGATATCAGGTTGTTCTATCAGCGCGATCGCTTCGTTCGGGCATATGTCAAGGCAGTTGCCACAACCAGTGCATTTTTCCCAATCATTGAGATGCAGTCCACGGTACCTTTGAGCCGGTTCCTTCGGTTCAAAAGGATATCGTAATGTTTTCGGTTTTTTGAAGAGATATTTGATCGCTTTGAAAGGACTCAGGATGCTTGGTTTGCCCATGTACAACCTCCTATCGGTCTATCTCCGGCGCGACAACATACAGGCTGATCATGATGTTGCCTACGTCAGCGATACTTGCGTTCTTGAGCAGTTTTTCCAGGATGATGAGTCCGTGCGTGTATGATGGCGTTCTGAAGTGTACCCGGTAAGGTTTATCTTTGCCGTCGCTTACCAGATACAATCCCAGTTCTCCCCGTGACGATTCTACCCGGACATAGGTATCGCCCGGAGGTATGGTCCATTTGAACGGGTTGGGGATGCGATTGTATACTTCTCCCTCAGGCAATTTATCGAGGAGTTTGAATACCATATGAACGCTTTCGATCATTTCATCCCTGATCACCCACACGCGCGAGTAGGCGTCGCCGTCTTCCCGTGTCGGTACTTCGAAATCCACCTTATCGTATGCGGCATACGGTTCGATCTTTCTGATGTCGGTTTTGACTCCGGTTGCGCGCACCACCTGACCAACGCCGCCTAATCGCATTGCCTCTGCCTGGTTGATCGTGCCGATGTTCTTTGCCCGTTCATAGAACAAACGGTTGTTAAAAAATGTCTGGTCATAGTCAGGTACGCATTTGCCGATCGAGTGCAGGGTGGTCACAATTTTATCTTTGAAACCCGCCGGAAAATCGCGGCGGACACCGCCTGGCCAGATGTATATGTGATAGACACGGCCGCCGGTAAGTTCCTCAAAGAGATCGAGAATAAGGTCGCGATGATACATCGCCCATTGTGCGACCGTGTCAAAGCCGAGCATATTCGCATACGCCCATAGACCAAAGAGGTGAGAACCGACCCGCGCCAGTTCAAGGTAAATACTTCTGATATAGTGCGCCCTTTCCGGGACTTCCATGCCCGCGAGTTTTTCGACTGCCATTGCATACACCATTTCCATGTGGTCGGGTTCCACTACATTGATGCGGCACACCAGGGGGAAATTCTGAATCCAGGTTCGGTACTCCATTAGTTTTTCGAAGCCCCGATGAAGATATCCAGGATTGGCGGTTGCTTCAATGATGCGATCGCCTTCGACCTTGAGCGTGATGCTGAAGTTTCCTACCATGCCCAGATGTTGAGGCCCAAAGAAAAGCTCCAGTTCTCTCATTTGTTCTCCTCAACCGAAGGGATAGGATCGAAGAAGTCCTTCACATATTTTCTGGTGTCGAAGTCCTTTCGGAAAGGCGGTATTTCGTACTCCCTTTCCAGAAAGAGCGGTATCTGCCTGGGGTGTCCTTCGAATGTTATGCCAAAGAGTTCATGTATTTCCCGTTCATAGGGCTCAGCATTTTCATAGATATTGATCATGGTTCTGAAAAGCGGCTTCTTGCGCGGGATATTTGTTTTTAAAATGATATGGTCGTTCTCAAAATACGAACTCAGAACATACACCAATTCCAGTTTCTGTTTATCGATCCAATCAACACACGAGATCAGAGCGAGATGGTTGTATCCTTCGTCCTTCAGGGATCGTAGAATATCCCCGGCATTATCCGGGATCGCGGTGATGACGCGCAATTGGGTTTTGGCAGCGGATATTTTGATCCCGCGGAAAGCTGCTTTTAGTTTTTTTATTATTACATCATTCATTGCCGTTCCCTTTGTCGAATTGCGGGGGCCAGGCGAGCTTTCCAAGAACCCTTTCCTGGTTCTTGCGATAGGAGTGGTATTTTTCCCGGTACTTTTTGTAGCCATTAGCCATATCTTTGTCAATGAGCGTCCATAGATGGGTTACCGCGATGAAGATCGCCTCTGGTCTTGGCATGCATCCGGCGATCCAGCCATCAATGGGAATATATTTATCAAGGTGCTTTATCGTGTTGTAGGAATCCCAGTACATGCCGCCGTTTATCGGGCATGAGCCAAAGCCGACCGTGTATTTTGGTTCCGGCATGAGTTCGTAGGTCCTGATAATCGCCTTCAACGTCTTTAAGGATACATAGCCGGTGATCAAAAACAGGTTCGCCTGCCGTGGTGTTGCCACGGGAATGACTCCAAACCGTTCTGCATCCCATCGAGTAGTGATCACCGGCGGCACTTCGATGATCCCGCAGCCCGTACAGAAGTATATCGCCCACAGGGAATACTTATTCCCCATCTTCTGGGGCTGCTTTAACCACTTAGTCAGCACATTTCGATCCATATCATTTTCCTCTGTTATTGCGAGATTCTGATACTATTTTTTTCATTTCCCCATGTATACAATGAGGAGTCCGATCAAGCTGATAATCGTCGGCCAGGTCCAGTTGAAACGAATTGCCTGTTGTATCTTGAATCTCGGGAATACCGCGTTAATAAAGACTCCGAGCATGAACACGATGAGCATCTTGAGCAGGAAGGTAAATGGTTCGCCACCACCGCCCAGGAACAGATCGACAAAAAGGGCAATGACGATGAAACGGCGAAAAGCGTGCTCGATATAGTATAGCGCCAGGAGTCTGCCGCTGTATTCAGTTTTCAATCCCGAGGCTATTTCCTGGGGGGCTTCAACGATCTCGAACGGTCTGATCCCGAGCATAGCCGGCAGAATGAGCAGGTAAGCGATACCAGCCAGGGGCAGAGAGATAATACCCCACCCGGATATCCTTTGAAAATGAACGAGTTCCACGAGTGAGATCGTTCGATAGTGGAACATCAGCGTAAGAACGATGATCAGAAACGGTATTTCATAACTCAGTGCAAGCAGCATTTTACGGGAGATGCCGATGCTGATATTGGGATTCGCACCGCTGCCGCCGGACAATGCAATGCCCAGAGGTGCAATGAGCAGAAGGTAAAGCACAACGAGTAGGCCACCGTTAACCTGGAGAGGGCAGATATTGCCGATCGGGATAAAGTATAACGTGACTACACTGCCTGCCAATGATACAAGAACTCCGAGCTCGAACAGCACGCCGTGGGAAATGCTTTTCTGGAGAAAAAGTTTTATTATATCGATGACGGGTTGATAAAGCGGAGGACCGTAGCGCCAGTGTATACGCGCCATTATTATTCTGTAAAGACCCATGAAGAAAATCCCGACCACCAGTCCAATGATCGGTGAGAGAATGAGCCCCAGGATATTCATATTACTACCAGGGCCTCCATATGAGCTGGACGCAGATGAGCACAGCGAGGAAAAGCATGATATAAATGACATAGTGGTTGATGTCCCCGGTGTAAATACGCCGGATCGACTCTGCCAGCCGCTCACTGATCCGGCCTACCCAGGTGTAGAATTGGTCGATTCGGTCTTTGAGCCATGGCCTGACCATTCGGTCCCAGGGATCATAGAAATCCACGGTATAATGGTATTTGCCTTCGGGGATGTACGAGCCGGCTGCATAAGAGTCATCCTGGGATACAAGGACCGATCTCGCGCCGGTGCGGAAAATCAGATAGATAATAAATAATACTATGATGATCGCAGCAAAGATATTGATCGTGTTCAGAGTGCCGGTTTCCGAAGCAATGCCCCAGAGATTGACGCTTAAAGATTCGAATCCCAGAGCAAGACCGATCCTGTTGATGATTTGCAGAACAAGACCAGGTAAGATTCCAAATACTATCATAGCGACACTCAATACCAGCATCGGCACCTGCATGCTGAACGGCGCGCGTTTTATATCCTTATGTTTTTCCGAGATCTGTCCCAGAAAAGTGTTATGCAGCAGTTTGTATATTGCCAGCAGGCTGCCCCAGGTTCCGATGAGCGCGGCGAATGCGAGAAAAGGCGAACCGTTGAGGATTAAGGTCTTATAGATCAGCCACTTGGAAACGAATCCATTGGTCAGGGGGATGCCGATCAGGCCACATGCACCGATCAGCGTGGCGAGAAAGGTTATCGGCATTCTTTTTGCCAGTCCGCCCAATGAATTGAGGTCTCGGATGCCGCCGGTCCGGAATTCTACTGCTCCTATCGCAAGAAAGAGAAGCGCCTTGAATATAGCATGGTTGAAAAAGTGGAATATGCCGCCGGCGAGTCCGATACTCGTCCCGAAGGCGATTCCCAGGATGATATAACCGCATTGGCCGATACTGGACCAGGCCAGAAGCCTTTTAGCGTCGTCCTGAAGAACCGCAATGAAATTGGGGATGACAATGGTGATCGCCGCGATTATGCACAGGATATAATGAAAGCTCAGTCTTCCCTGACCGAGATAGAGGAAGGCTTGCCAGCCGAGCATTACATAGAAGATCAGCAGAAAGCCAAAGGTTCCCATTTTTGCCAGCATACCGGATAGTATGGCAGTAAATGGAGTGGGTGATTCAGCATACGCGGACGGTACCCAGACATGCAAGGGCACAAGGCCGTTCTTTATGCCAAAGGCAATGCTGAACAGAACAAGGATCAAAACGATATATCCTGCCGACGCGCCGCTCATGGACACGGCGATCTGCGATATATCAAATGTGTTAAAATGCGCGAACATTGACAGTATGCCCACCAGCATGCATAGCGAACCAACGAGTGATATGATAATGTATTTCAAACCTGCGGCAAGCGCCTCGCCTTTGTTATGGCTTATCAGTATGAAAATGCTCCAGGACATGATCTCCCAGAAGATGTAGAATGAAATCAGATCACCGGCAAGGACAATGCCCAGCATGCTGGCGTTCACCATAAGCATCATCATGTAGTAAAGATCCAGTTTAGACCTGTTTTTCATGTAGGATGAGGAGAAAATCATCGAGAGCAGAGTGAGGGCGGTTATCGTTATTGCAAAGAGCCAGGAAAAATCACTGATCCTGGTGATCAGGGGGTACTCAAAGAATGAGAAATACACGACGCTTTTTGAGACACCATGCAAGCCCGCTACCATACCTACCAGCACAAAAGAGATTATTATTGCAAAGGCATTACGCAGCCCCTGCGATACTTTGCCCAGCAGGTAGGCAACAAACGCGGCGCCAAACGCGATAACAAGCAGATAATTGAATATCATTTCAGTGCAGGACATGTTGGATATACTCTCCTCTGTTCAGAAGCGCGCCCGCGGCAGAATCGAGGATTCTGTTCAGCATTTCCGGGAATATACCGATACCGATGATCAGTATCGTCAGCACAAATATCGGGATCAGGACGGCAAGCGATGTGTTTCGCCGGGATTGTGCCATTTGCTGGGAGTTGTTCGCGAAGTACAGAGTCTGGATGACTTTGAGAAAATACGCGCACTCAATGACCGTTGCCAGTAGGACAAAACCAAGGAGAATAGTCAACAAAAGATCATGCTGGGCAAGGGTGGCCTTGACAATAAGAAATTTGGACGCAAATCCGACAAAAGGAGGGAACCCAATGAGCGAAAACACGCCGATAGTGAACGCGATCGAGATGAGGGGGATTTTTTTCCCCATCCCGGCAAGAGAAGTGATTTCCATTGAGCCTGAGTAATAGACCATATACCCGACCGCAAGAAAGAGCAAGGCCTTAGCCATTGCGTGGGAAGTGATCTGGAACAATGCTCCTTTGATGCCTGGAGTACTGGCAAGTCCGAACGCGAAGATGATCAGTCCGATCTGACCAATGGATGAATAGGCGAGCATGCGTTTTATATTGTTCTGCCGGAAAGCAGCCAGTTCGCCGACGAGCAGCGTAAGCAACCCGACAAACAATACAAAATGCAGCAGGCTGTGCGCCCCGAACAGGGTGAAGACGATCCGGATGACTGCATACACGCCCATTTTTATTGCAATGCCAGAGAGGATCGCGGAGATCGAAGAAGGTGCCGAAGAGTGCGCATCAGGAAGCCAGGCATTCAAGGGAAGGATTGCCGCTTCGACGCCGAATCCTGCGATCAGGAAAGCCAGGGGTATGAAGATGGACAGGGGTGTTGTGGAATGGATTTGCCGGGCTATGTGCGCCATATTCAGCGAACCGAATTGTCCGTAGAGCAGCGCGATACCGATCAGGATCAATCCGGAACCGACCGTGCCCTGGATCAGGTATTTGATTCCTGCCTCAATGCCAGGCTTGTCTTGATTATAGGCAACCAGGGCATACGATGAAATGCAGAGGATTTCAAAGAACACAAATAGATTAAAGATGTCACCGGTCAGAACAATACCAGTCGCACCAGCCAAAAGCAACAGGTACAGCATGTGATAGCTCTGGACAGAACCTTTTTTGATATAGTCCGTAGCGTACATAGAGATCAGAAGCCCGATCAGGGAAATGAGACCGGCCAGGAACACGGCTAACGGGTCAGCCACCAGGTTTATGCCAAATGGTATGGGGAACCCGCCGAGTTTCACGATGATCGGCGCCTTAATCACGACCGGGAAAAGACTGATCGCGACAACCAGGTTGAAGAGCATGCCCAGAACAGGGATGAATTTTGCGATCTGTTTTGAAATGAAACCACACAGAGGTGTTATGAACGTCAGACCCAGGGGTACGGCGATGAGCAATACGGGGTTCACCCCGTTAAATATCCCCATGGATGGTTCCTTTCACCATATACGGCATGTATAGAGTTATCGTTACCTGCTCTTCATTATGAACCGGCATATGATTTGTAACGAGGTCTACCATTTCAACTCCCTGATCTTGCGCATATCAAGGGTGCCGTAATGCCGGTATAATCTGATTGCCAGGGAAAGAGCAAGTGCCAGCGTCGCGACGCCGATTACGATCGCAGTCAGAACAAGTGCCTGGGGTACCGGGTCAACCATGAGCGCAGGGTCGAGTTCGGTCTTAGAAAAAATAGGTGCGGTACCGCCTTTGATATACCCGGCGCATACGAGCAATATAAAAATGCCGGTTTCAAAAAGATCGAGTCCGATTATGATCTTGATTAGATTTCTCTTAGTTAGAGCGATATATAGGCCGATAATTATTAAACCAATTGCTCCGATATAATAGATCATGGTTCCTCGGTTAGATTGTCCAGGATACCGGTCAATTCAGTGCCGACTTTGAAGCCGATTGCAATATAGATGATCGGGATGATCCCGGCACTGAACAATTCATTGGGAAATCCTTTGGGTAGGTAATTGGCAAGGAAATAGCCGCCGTAAAGCAAGCCAAGCAGACCGATCACCACGTAGATAATTCCCCCAAGGGATTCAGTGATTGTGAAAGCGGTTTTGTTTATGCCGCCCCATTTCCAGCAGCCGAGCATGGTCAACAGAAAACCCGACGCGATGATCGCTCCCCCCTGGAAACCTCCGCCCGGGGTCAAGTGACCATGGACAAAGATATACGCACCAAAGATCAAGATCAGAGGGAACAGGAACCTGCACCCGGTGTAGAGGATCAGACTGCTTCTTCTGCCTTGCTTCTTCTGTGTTTTTTCCTCTCGATAAAGCACTGCGGACAAGCCAATGGCGGCGAGGAAAAGAACCGTTACCTCACCCAGCGTGTCAAAGCCACGATAATTAAGCACCACCGAAGTCACGATATTGGTTGCGCCGGTATCCTTGATTCCGTTTTCAATGTAGTATCGCCTCACCTGACTCTGGGATTTTCCGAACGGTCTTTCGGCCACGCAAATAACGATCCCGATCAGGACTATTGCCAGCAGAACGATGCTAATGATCTTCTTCATCGTCCTCATGCCTTTTGGTCTTCTTTAATGCAATGACGAATATCGCCACGGTGAGTGCGGCGCCGATCGAAGCCTCGGCCATCGCGACATCTGGAGCATGGAGCAGAAAGAACAGAATTGCTGCGATAAAACTGACAAAACCAGCCGCGATCACGGCGCTCAACAGGTTCTTAAAAACCCCTGCGCTGATTGCCGCGATCAGCATCGCCACCACGAGAATGACTTCAAGAATCATTTTGTTCCTCTTTGCAGAAGTCTTTTGATTGATTGACCTTTGTCTTGTCGCAGAGAGCGACACCTGAGAGACAGGAAGCCCGGCCCAGGGCATGGCTGGATATCGGATTGGTCAATAAGACAAAAACCGCGATAATCAGACATATCCAGAACCAGGAGGGTTCGAGTATCCCTACGCCGATTATCGTGCAGAATGCGCCTAAGGTCGTGCATTTTGTACCTGCTTGAAGCCGGTTATACACATCCGGCATCCGGTAGACGCCGAGCGAACCCAGGAATAGAAACAGAACACCGAATCCGGTCACACACCAGCCGATGATCACAGATTTCCCCCCTCAAGGTACCGGGCAATGGCAACTGACCCGACAAAGGTCAGCAGCGCATAGACCAGTGAGACGTCGAGATACACCTGACGGCGGAGCATGAATCCGATCAAGACCAGAAGGGCAGTGGTGACGGTTACGGCGGTATCAAGGGCAACTGCCCGGTCAGGAGCAGTCGGTCCTTTCAGCATTCTCAAGAAACACAGCACGACACCGCATCCAATGACGACCAGATAAATGATGCCAATCATTGAAATATCACCCGTAGATACTTCTCGAATTTTTCGCCGATCGCCGACGTTGTCTGCTCGATATTAGTCGCTTTGACATCGATCCAGTGAATGAGTAGTTTATCTTCCTGGATATCGATCGTGAACGTGCCCGGGGTTAACGTGATAGAGTTGGCGAGAACCGCTTTGGCGATATCTGATTTCAATTTTGTCTGAATTATAACGACACCGGGATTGATCGGGAGCGAGGGGCTGATTACCCGCCGCGCCACGTCAAAATTCGCCTTGATAATTTCGAAAAAGAGTACAACGATATACAAGAGAAAATATATAATACGTTTTGGCGTAATCGGGGGAAACCCGAGCCGCAAGTAGAATTCATTGGTGAAGAGCGCAATGAGCAGTGCCGCGGCCACGCCCACCCAGAACTCCTGGTAATTGAACGTCGCGGTCAGTAAAAGCCATACAATGAGCAGGATAAAAAACAGCCATAAAAAGCTTTTCAGCCTACTGCCCGATGTAGTCTCTGCGATAATATCTCCTTTTCAAATTATTCTTTTATTATAAGGTATGCCACATCACCCTATTTTACTACGATAGTGACGATTATATCCATAATATCATTTTTGTCAAGTCTCAAATGCGGGGTCCAGATTTTTACTCTACGGCCGGGACCGAGATACTCAGGAAACCTATCATACAGCTCGATTTTCTTCAAGGGCTGGTCTTTTTGACTCTTTCGGTTGCGAAGTGCAATCGGGGCACGGTGTGGCTTTGATCCGGATCTGTGCGCTGTCATTCGGCTGTTCTGTTGACAACACCAGCTTATTAGATATAATTCGCAAATGCGTAAGAGATTATCCGCTTCCGTGAACAGCCGCGATGGGTCTTTTTGTAAACCCTTTTGTTATGAACAGTAAGGAGTAACCATGAAAATACTGATTACCGGAATTTCAGGTTTTGTTGGAAGTCATCTCGCAGAATATTTCCTTAATACTGGTGCACATGAAGTCTTTGGTACGATAAAATGGCGTTCCGATCGGCAGAACATTCTGCATTTCCAGGATAAAATCACGCTGGTTGAGTGCGATATAAAGGACGCGTTTGCCATGCAAAAACTGGTGCAGGGTGTAAAACCACAGCAAATATTTCATTTAGCCGCCCAGAGCTATGTACCTTTTTCATGGTCTACACCGCAGGAGACTATTTCTACAAATATCATTGGTGAGGTGAATCTGTTTGAAGCGGTTCGCTCGGCCCGGATATCACCTCTCATCCATATTGCCGGTTCCAGCGAGGAGTACGGTATGGTGAAACCGGATGAGCTCCCTATTACTGAGCAGAATCCATTGCGTCCCTTGAGCCCGTACGGTGTCAGCAAGGTTGCGCAGGATCTGCTCGGGTATCAATATTTCAAGAGCTACGGGATGAAGATCATCCGCACCCGGGCGTTCAATCACACCGGGCCCCGTCGCGGTGAGGTGTTCGTGACCTCGAATTTCGCCAAGCAGGTCGTAGAAGTCGAAAAGAAAAAACGGGAGCCGGTGTTACGCGTGGGTAATCTGGACGCGGTCAGGGATTTTCTCGATGTACGGGATGTGGCGCGGGCATATGCGCTGGCTCTGGAAAAAGGGGAGCCCGGGGATTTTTATAATATCGCATCGGGGAAAGGCATGAAGATACGGGAAATTCTCGACAAAATAGTCGGTCTTGCTGGTATCAAGATACAGATCGAACAGGATCCGTCCCGTTTGCGCCCATCCGATGTTGAACTCCTGATTGGGTCGGCCGAAAAATTCCGCAAAAAGACGGGATGGGAACCAGAGATCCCGTTTGAACGGACACTAAAGGACCTTCTCGACTACTGGCGTTCTCGCATTGCATGAAAATTGTTCTTATAACCGGCAGCGAGGGATTTGTCGGATCGCATCTTGTTGATGCATTACAGGAAGACCTCTTCAAGATTGTCCCGACATGCTTTCCACCCCTGATGCCGAAGAACAGAACCTGCATCCCGCTCGATATTCTCAGTCGCAAAATGACAATGGAGGTGATGAAGGATCACGAGCCTGATACCATTGTACATCTTGCCGCGATCAGTTCGGTATCAAAATCGTTCCGTGATCCCCTGTTGACCTATAACACGAATGTGCTGGGGACGGCACATGTGCTGGAAGCCGCACGGCATCTCAAGAAAAAGATACAATTCATTTATATATCATCCTGCGAAGTCTATGGAGGGGGCAGTGATATCAAAGAAAGCGCCGACCTTAGACTCGTTAATTCCTACGCCGTGAGCAAACGCGCTGCCGAGCTTGTTTGCACTGATTACGCTATGGGGTATGGCATTGACTGTGTGATTGTAAGGCCTTTTACCCACACTGGGCATGGTCAATCAGTGGATTTTGTATTACCAACCATTGCTGCACAGGTAGTTGAGATTGAAAAGAAGAAAAAGCCACCCCTTATTGAGCTCGGGAACGTTGAAGCAACGCGTGAGTTCATGGACGTGAGGGACATTGTCCAGGCGTACCGACTCGCCGTCGCGAAATGCGAAGCCGGCACGATATATAATGTTTCTTCAGGCA
>JAFGPO010000014.1 GCA_016936155.1 Caldifarciminota bacterium | reverse complement strand
TTTTGGTGGTGGAAGCAGGAACAGATGGTCAATGGTCTATTTTCAACAGCCTCGCGCCATTCATTCCTGTTTCCACTACCAATGACCGCGAACCGTCTTGTAAAGGAGGTGATGAAAACAAAGAAAGTGTGAATGTAAAATACAATCCAGCATTGTAGAAAGGAGGAGGTAGTATGCGTAAGATACTTTCGCTGTTATTACTGTTCACCATACATGCGGTTGTTGCCGAGACGATAGAATTCACTGACAACTGGGCGACGCAGCCGTTATACACGGTGGTATCGCAATCACCGGGTGGTGTTGAGCTTGTGTTCAGCATGCACGAGATGGTGATCGAGGACCAGGTGATCAACGGCATACCGATGAAGGTGTATGGTGTCCCGGCGGTGTTCATTGCTGAGCCGGGTGCGCCGAATCTCAATGCGGTGAGCCGGTATGTCGCCTTGCCAGAGGGTGCGCAGGCGCGGGTTACGATCATCGATTCCCGGACCGAGGTGTTCCATAATATCGAGGTTGCGCCGGCATCGAACATACCGCGTGAGGATGATGACAAGCCGCTTGTGTACGAAAAAGACATGTCGATTTACGGTCATAATGCGTTCTGGCCAGAGTCACCGGTGCGCTTGTCCGAGCGTGCGCAGATCCGCGGTGTTGATGTAGTGATCGTGGGTGTGATGCCGTTCCAGTACAATCCCGTGACCAAGGAATTGATCGTGTATAAGGATATTCGGTTCCGGCTTGATTTTATCGGCGGCAATGGTCATTTTGGTGAGGATCGTTTGCGCAATCCCTACTGGGAGCCGATCTTGCAGGGGCATCTGTTGAACTATGCGTCGTTACCCAGGATAGATTTTTATGCGCCGGAGCGATTCGGGTCGCGAGACAATGTGGAGTATATCATCATTGTGCCGGACGATGCGATATTTGAGGCATGGGCGGACACGATCTGTGCATGGCGGAAACTGCAAGGGATATCATCGGAAGTGTTTACCCTGACCGAGATCGGGGGGTCGACGACGACCGCGATCGAGAATTTTTTGAACAATGCGTATACCACGTGGACGCCGGCGCCGGTGGCCTTTTTGATCCTATCGGATTATCCGTCATCAGGGGATGTGTATGGTGTGACGTCGCCGGTGTGGAACAGCTACTGCGTATCGGATCACATTTACGCGGATGTGAATGGAGATGATGTGGCGGACATGTACCATGGCCGGTGTACGGCGCAGACCGAGTCGCATCTGAGCATCATGATCAACAAATTCCTCAGTTACGAACGCAGTCCGTACACGAATGCGGGATTTTACGATCATCCATTGATTGCGTGCGGGTGGCAGACCGAGCGGTGGTTTCAGCTGTGTTCGGAGACGGTGCGGCATTTCATGATCAACAACTTTGGCAAGGATCCGTACCGTCAGTACAACATCTACTCGGGGACGCCGACCGTCGGTGGTCCGTGGTCATCGCGTACCGGGACAACCGAGACAGTGCAATACTGGTATGATGCGGGGTGGCTGCCATCGTTGACGAATCCGTACGATGCGACGTGGTGGAACAACGGGTCAGCGACCGGGATCACGAACAACATCAACGCGGGCTGTTTCATCGTGCAGCACCGGGATCACGGTGCGACGTCGGGCTGGGGTGAGCCGGCATACAATTCGACCCATCTCAACAACCTGACCAACACCATGTTCACGTTCGTGTTCTCGATTAACTGTCTGACCGGTCAGTACGACTACGCGAGCGAGGTCTTTTCTGAGAAGTTCCACCGGATCCAGTATGGTGCACTGGGCGTGAACGCGGCGAGCCAGGTGAGTTATTCGTTCGTCAATGACACATATGTCTGGGGTATTTATGATGGCCTGTATCCGGAATTTGACGCGCTCTATCCAGCCGATGATATGCCTGGCCACCGGAATCTGCGTCCGTGCGAAGCCATGACGTATGGCAAGCTGTACCATGACGTGATGTGGTTCCCGGACGTATCCGGTGCTGGCTCCTACCGTCCGTACACGCGCAATCTCTTCCACCACCACGGCGACTGTTTCATCACGCTGTACTCAGAAATACCCATGACCCTGAGCGTGAGTCACCCCCCGACGCTGCCCGCCGGCCAGACATACTTCAGCGTGTCGGCGAATGACAGTTCGATCATTGCGCTGACCGTAGCCGGTGAGATCATCGGTGTTGCCGAAGGCACGGGCAGCCCGGTGAGTATTCCGATCCCGGCGCAGACCCCGGGAAACGTCATGAAGGTGACCGTGACAGAAGCCAATTACTACCGGTATGAACAGGATGTGAATGTCGTGTCCAGCACCACGCCGTACGTGACCCTGTCGACTGATATTATCGATGATTCGGGCGGCGGGAATGGCGACGGCCTGGTCAATCCAGGCGAAACGATAAACTACGGTGTGTGGGGCAAGAATGTCGGCGGTGCAGATGCCTTTTCAGTATACGGTTTATTAGCGGAAAGCGATCCGTACGTTACGCTCACCGTCGATTCCGCGTGGTACGGCAATATACTGCAGAACGACTCCGTGCTTTCAAGTCCCTACTATACATTCTCGGTTGCCTCGAACTGTCCGAACAACCACGATCTCAATCTGACCCTGTACTTCCATGATGTGAACGATAGCATTTTCACATCATATCCAGATATCACGGTATACGCGCCTGAACTCTCGTATGTCGATCATCAAATCAATGGCGGCAACGGCAACGGAATTCTCGATCCTGGGGAAACAGCGAATCTTGTCGTGACGCTCGAAAATATCGGCGGCGCCGATGCCGTAAACGTAACCTCGACTTTAACGTGCGCATCTTCCTATATTACGATCAATGATGCAAGCGGTAACTATGGCACGATCAATGTCGGCAATTCAGCGAACAATGCATCAGATCCCTATAACGTTACTGCGGCTATCAGCACGCCGAGTGGAACCGAGGTTGATTTTGAGATCATCGTTACCGCCGGACTTTATGTGGATACGATACCGTTCACGGTGCGGGTCGGTCTTGCCGCTGGTACGGTCATCTGGGGACCAATACAGGTGCCAAGTTTTCCTCCATACCCGACGGCGTTCATCTATGGTGTAGCGTATGACACGGTCGACGATCAGATATTCGTATGCGATGCGTATTCACAAACACTCCGGGTCTATTCGTCTGATAGCTTTGTTACCTATTACGGTTCGATCACCCCACCGGATACGATATCGGATATAGCGTATTCCCTGTATGATGACATGCTCTGGTGCACGGGATACAAGCATCTGAAACGGGTCTGGAAGATGAATAAAACCGGTTCATCCATGCACTATTTTGCAAGCCCGGCGACTGATTATGGCTGCGGTCTGGCGTTCAATTACAAACATAATAATGAATTATGGATCGCGGACCGCCGCACTTCGATTGGAGCGACCGCCTACATCTATGTGTCAGACACCCTGGGCAGTGCGACCCAGTATAACTGCCCGGTTCAGGGGTATATGACCGCGCGGTGTATTGCCTACGATTCACTCGGCAATTCGTATGTCCACGTGAATACTTTCTTCGACGCAAGTGGTACCACGCTCGACAGCGCCGGTGTTGATGAATACCAGGGTATACCACCGGTTGCAACCGGCCGGCGGTTCCTGGTCGATCCGGCGTGGAATATCCGGGGCATTGAAGTCGATCCCCGGGACGGGAATTACTGGATCACGATCGTTCAGGGTGCGCCATCCGGGGACAATTCGATCGTCAAAGTAAAGGGATTCTACACGCCGCCAGTGGGTGTTGAAGAGACGCCGACTGAGCCCTTGATCAGCAGATCGGATATGTCGATATACCCGACAGTCACAGACCGTGTCGTGAATATCCGGTTGCAGATCCCAAAGGGACGTGCCGCAACAGTTACGATATATGACATCTCAGGAAGGGTCGTGAAGAACATGGCGCTTGCTGCTCCATCGATCGGGTACGCAACGACTGTAACCTGGAACGGATGCGATAATAACGGCCGATCCGTGCCTGCGGGTGTGTACTTCGTGAGTTTCGAGGCCGAGGACTGTCAGAAAGTGGGAAAAGCGATCATCGTGCGATAATCAGCAAACAAGGCTGTGCACTCGTTAGCCCGGTGCTCAGGTGGGTGCCGGGCTAACGTTTGATCAGGCGTTTTACATAGGATCGTGCGTCGCGTATACCGACGATAAGGCACCCGCCATAGAAACAGAGTACCGCGATCATACCGCTGATCATGATCGAACCGATCTGGACGATCAAAGACATCCCCACATATTTTGAGATGGCGTAGCTGATCGCCAGTCCAACACCTCCTGCAAAGCACGAAGGAACGATCAGTTTTCCGTAGACGGCGAGCAATGGAACGATCCATTCAGTTTTAATCCTTCTCTTGATCGCGATGAGCAGGATTATGACATTAACGAGCGAGGACAGGGTCGTAGCAAGGGGGAATGCCCTGAATCCGATGACATGCATGAGTGAAAGATTGAGGATGATGTTAACCCCCACCGCGGCAAAACTTGCATACATGGGCGTTTTGGCGTCGTTATACGCATAGTAGAGCGCAGCGATATTGCGGACACATGCAACAAAAGGAATGCCGATAACGTACAGGATCAGGGCCTGCATGGTTGCGGTCGTATCAACGGGCATGAATTTTCCACGTTCGTAAATCAAGCGCGTGATCGGCAGGGCGAGGAATGCGATGATGATCGAGGTTGAGACCGTGAGGAACAGCACGAGTTTCAATGAATCGATGAATGTTGCGCGTACGTCATCATGCTTTTCAGCAGCCACGAGCGTGGACAAAGTCGGTAATGCGACGGTACCGACCGCAATGCCAAAAAGGCCAAGGGGTAGGTGCATGATCCGATACGCATAGTTGAGCCAGGTCATACTGCGTTCGGCAAGCAGTGAAATGAGGATCGTATCAACGGTTACGTTGATGCGTGATGCCGCCAGGCCGATCGCTACAGGGAGAAAAAGGGTCATGATCTTTCTGAATGCAGGATCCCGGAAATTCAGGTACAGGTGGTAGCGGAATCCTTGTTTGTAGAGTTGGGGAACCTGGATGGCGAATTGCATGAAACCGCCGACCAGGACGCCGACCGCCATACCATAGATCGGATCCATGCCCCGGTGAACGAAGTACGCATAGAGCGTAAGCGGGGTGGCAATGGAGAAGATATTAAACAGGGCAGGTGCGAGCGACGGAATAAAGAATTTTTGTTCGGTGTTCAAATACCCCATTGCCCATGCGGCGAGAGCGATAAAGAGCAGGAACGGGAACATGATCGATGTGAGGACCGAGGTGAGGGCGATCTTATTGGGAATGCGACCAAAACCGAAGGCGACAATGCGGACGATAAAGGGCGCGAATATGATCCCGAGTATCACAAGAAGTCCTGCCGTCAGCAAGAGTATATTGATCATGTTGCTCGCAACCTGATTCTGCTGCTGTTTTCCCTTTTGTTTTTCCGCCGCGAGTACCGGGATGAATGCCGCGGACAGCGCGGTCTCTGCAAACAGATCACGGAATAGATTCGGTATACGGAATGCTGCATTGAATGCATCGGTCGCGAAGCCGGCACCAAAGAGAAAGGCGAATACCGATTCCCGGATCAACCCGAGTACGCGGCTGATCGCAGTGCCGATCGTGAACGCCCGGACGCCCCGGGTAATGTCTGGCATGGGGAATTATAGCAAATATGCCCTGAGTGTCAATCTCAATATGGATTTGTTGACTCTCCGGCGCTTTTGGTTATACTATGCACCTTGAATAAGGAGGTTCTATGAAAGCAAAGGTTGCGATCAATGGATTTGGCAGGATCGGCAGGCTGGTTTTTAGAGCAGGCTATACCAGCGAGAATTTTGAGATCGTCGCGATTAACGATATCACGGATGCGCGGACACTGGCGCATCTTTTGAAATACGATTCCGTGCACCGGATCTTCAATGCTGATGTTCAGGCACAGGATGCGTCGTTCACGGTTAACGGGAAGAAATTCAAGGTTTTTTCAGAGAAGGACCCGGCTCAGTTACCGTGGAAGGATCTCGGAGTCGAGTACATTATCGAAGCATCCGGTAGATTCCGTGAATACAGCAAAGCAGAATTGCACCTGAAAGCAGGTGCGAAAAAGGTCATGTTGTCCGCACCGGGCAAGGGTGAACCGAAGATCGAAGCGTTCGTCATGGGCGTTAATGAGAAGACGTATGATCCAAAGAAACACACAATATTCTCAAATGCTTCGTGCACAACGAATTGTTTCGCTCCGGTCGTAAAAGTACTGCACGAAAACTTTACGATCCATCGCGGATTCATGACCACGATCCATGCGTATACGAATGACCAAATGATCCTTGACCTTCCGCATAAAGACCTACGCCGGGCGCGCGCAGCCGGTCTTTCCATGATCCCGACATCGACCGGCGCCGCGAAGGCGATTATAGGTTTGTTCCCGGAGTTGAAGGGAAAGGTCGATGCCGTTGCGATACGTGTTCCAACCCCTGATGTGTCGATCGTGGATTTTGTCGCGGAAGTGGAGAAGGAGACGACAAAAGAAGAAGTGAACAAAGCATTCAAAAACGCATCCGAGGGCCCATTGAAAGGGATTCTGCAGTATTGCAGCGAACCGCTCGTTTCTGTGGATTTTATTGGCAATTCATACTCGTCGATTTTCGACGCGGACCTGACACGGGTGTGTGGGAATATCATCAAGGTGTTCAGCTGGTATGACAATGAATGGGGATATTCAGTGCGTATGGTCGATCTCTTGGAGCATGTGATCAGGAGCGCATGATGGCAAAAAAGACGGTTGAAGATCTTCAGGTGAGCGGCAAGAGGGTGTTCATACGTGTTGATTTCAATGTACCGCTCGATGACCAGGGGCATATCACGGATGATACCCGCATCCGCGCCTCATTGCCGACTATCAAGTATATCATAGAACATGGCGGGATTCCGATCCTTGCGAGTCACCTGGGACGTCCTAAAGGAAAAACAGATCCGAAACTGAGTCTGATGCCGGTGGCGCAGCGCCTGGTGAAATTGCTGGAACGGAAGGTGGTTTTTTCCAAGGACTGTGTGGGTGAGGATGCGGAAAAGCTTGCACAGAATTTGAAGCCGGGAGATGTAATGCTGCTGGAAAACACCCGGTTCCATGAAGAGGAAAAAAAGAATGACCCTGCGTTTGCCCGGGAATTGGCATCGCTTGCCGATCTGTATGTGAACGATGCGTTCGGGACCGCGCACCGCGCGCACGCGACCGTGGTTGGTGTTGCCGGACATTTTGACACACCGGTGTGTGGTTTTCTTATGGCCAAAGAGATCGAGTATTTGGATGCCGTGATCACAAATCCACAAAGACCTCTTCTGGCGATCATCGGCGGGGCAAAAGTGAGCACCAAAATGGGCGTCCTCAAAAATCTTTTGCCGGTCGTCGATCACCTGGCGATCGGTGGCGGTATGAGCTATACATTCTATAAGGCGAGGGGTTATTCGATCGGGAATTCGCTGTGCGAGGACGAGTTTCTGGAAGAGGCGCGGACGCTCATCGATAATGAGAAACTATATGTGCCTGTTGATACGGTGGTCTGCAAGGAGCCAAAGACCGGGGCGGTCATAGCCAATGTTGATGCCGCGGCAATTCCAGAAGGATATATGGGCGTTGATATCGGCGAAAAGGCCCGCGTTGATATCGCAGATCGTATGGAGCGCGCGCAGACTATCGTGTGGAATGGTCCCATGGGGATCTTTGAGATCGATGAATTCGCGCGCGGGACAGCTGCAGTAGCGCGGGCAATGGCTACGGCAACAGAACGGGGTGCCACGACGATCGCCGGCGGCGGCGAAACGATCTCCGCCTTGAAAAAATTCGGTAGTATCGACAAGATCAGCCATGCATCAACCGGTGGCGGGGCTTCCCTTGAGTTCCTTGAGGGAAAGACCCTGCCGGGGATCAAGGCACTCAGGGACAAGGAGTAGCATATGGAACCGGTCATCGCGGGTAACTGGAAAATGAATAAGGATCCGGCTGAATCCCGGGCTCTGGTCCAGCAGTTGTTAGCTGATATCGGCGAGGTCAAAGAGCGGATCGTCATCATCGTCCCGCCGTTTACCTCGCTTCTGCATGTTGCTGAGATCGCCCGCAACACATGCTTGAAGATCGGTGCTCAAAATATGCACTGGGAACGGAGCGGTGCCTTCACCGGCGAGATATCAGGATTGTTCTTGACGTCGATCGGAGTCGAATACGTGCTCATCGGTCATTCAGAACGCCGGCATATCATGGGTGAGACTGATGAGATGTTGAACCGGAAATTGAAGACCGCGCTCGATATCGGCCTTATCTCGATATTCTGCGTGGGCGAGACCGAACAGGAACGGGTACAAAACCGTACCGAAGAAGTGATCCTACGGCAACTTGAGAATGGTCTGAAAGGCATTGAGCCGGAAGTGCACAAGATGATAGTCGCGTATGAGCCGGTGTGGGCGATCGGGACCGGTAAAACTGCGACACCGGAGCAGGCAGGTGCGGTACATGCATTCATCCGGAAGCATCTCAAAAAACCGTGTACTATTCTGTATGGCGGAAGCGTGAATCCGGACAATGCCGAGGTCATCATGGCCCAGAAAGAGATCGATGGGGTGCTGGTCGGCGGAGCGAGCCTGAAGCCTGAATCGTTCGCCCGGATCGTCCATGTAACAATCCCTTGACATAATCAAGGCAATGGGTATACTTACTACTTGATCGTTCCAAGGAGATAGAATGTACGCGGTTATTCAGTTCCTGCACATACTCATAAGCATTTTGCTTATCATCGTGGTGCTGTTGCAGCAGTCACGCGGTGGCGGTATGTCGAGTGTTTTTGGTGGAGGAGGCGGAGGGACGGATTCGTTGTTCGGTAGCCGAGGAGCTACACCATTCTTCGTGAAACTAACAACCGGACTTGCGATCGGGTTTTTTGCGACCGCGCTCATACTCGTATTGATATCCAGGAGACCGACGCCTCAAAGCGCTATCGACAAAGGGCTTCAGGAAATGCCGACCGAGCAACCGATTTTACCTGGAGAAACACCGATCATCCCTGAGGAACCTGGAGCAGGAGGAGAGTGATGTTTGCGGTGATCAAAGCAAAAGGATACCAGTATGTAGTGAGCATGGGGGACAGGATCGTTATTCCTGCGCGTTTTGCACAGGTTGGTGAGACTGTTGAGTTCAAAGACGTGCTCATGATCAAAGATAATGGGAATACCGCGGTAGGTATGCCCTTTTTAAAAGGCGCGATTGTACACGCAAAGGTTACAAAGACCGGGAAACTGCCCAAACAGATCGTGTATAAGTTCCGGCGACGCAAGAAGTACCGAAGAAAAGCAGGGCATAAACAGGATTTCTGTGAGGTCGAGATTACTGCGATCGAGCAGGGAAAAAAGAAGTAGGGAGAACATATGGCACATAAAAAAGGTGTTGGCGCATCCAAAAACGGGCGTGACACAGCGGGAAAGCGGTTGGGAGTCAAACGTTTTGACGGCGAGCTCATCAATGCAGGGACAATCATCATCCGTCAACGTGGAACTCATGTCCATCCAGGCATGAACGTGGGGATGGGCCGGGACTACACACTCTTTGCCCTGGTTACGGGCAAAGTCAAGTTCGGTTTTTCGCGCGGCGGACGACGGACTGTATCCGTATTACCGTAACGCGTAAAGCGTCGGGCGTAAGGCGAAAAAAGAATATAATACTACGTCAATAAGCGCTTATCCTGTTCAAAACTCACATCACTTCCATACAGTAATAACAACCAATCGAAATGCTCGGATTAGTATTTGGTAAATCATTTCGCTTTACACCCTATCCCTTACGCTCTGCGTCCTTGACATTGCGCACAATTCTGCCATAATTACATGAGAAAGAACGGCGAGAGGAGATGGATATGACGATGATGTTGTGTATACTCCTGATGCAGGTCCCCTACCCGGATCAGCCGGATTGGGAGTCGATCGACAGTGATTATTCAACCGGCGGTGCGCTCGTCGATGTTGATCTCGACGGTTCTATTGATTTCGTGACCGGCAATGGCAATGATATGGACCAGGATCCGAATCGTGTCTATTATAATCTGGGGGATTCTCTCGAGCGCGTGGCATCATGGAGCTCGAGCGATCCCGGGTATAATGCCCATATTTCAGTTTCTGATATTAACTATGATGGCTATCCTGATCTGGCCGTTGCCAATTACGGCGATCCATATGCGTTTCAGTACGACAAATTCTACTATAATGAAAGCGGTACGTATTCCGCGTCGGCATCGTGGCGACCGCATGACTTTGACAATTCGTTTGCCTGCGCTTTTGGCGACATGGACCAGGATGGCGATTGTGACCTTGCGGTTGCCTGCGGTGAAGAATACGGAGGTACGCCACAGCGGGCAAAGATCTATCTCAATACGACCGGTCTTCTCGATACCCTTACATCATGGGAATCGGGCCTGCAATCGTATTTCTACGATGCCGACTGGGTGGATATTGATGGCGATGGTGATCTCGATCTGGCGCTGGCCGGACACCATGCTCCAAATGTGATTTATCGCAATACGGATGGTATGCTTGAGACAACGACATACTGGCAATCCGCGAACAGCCTGGGTACACTGCAAATGGCATTCGGCGACGTGGATAATGACGGGGACCAGGATATGGTGTGCGCGAACAATGCGCAGACCGGCGGCACGAGTAATTGCGAACTATATCTTAATACCGGAACGACACTTGCCGCCACGCCGTCCTGGACAAGCCAGAGCCTGCAATACTATTCATGTGTTGCCCTGGGTGATGTGGACCGTGACGGAGATCTTGACCTTGCTGCTGGTGGGTGGTGGGAAAGCGTAAAGGTCTTTGAGAATGATCAGGGGACATACCCGACAACACCGTCCTGGCAATGGATCAGCATCCCGAGTTCCCATCTGGTGTGTGAAAATATCAGTTTCGGTGATGTCGACAACACGCTTCCATCAACCGTCCAGGGCGAGCCTCATGTTGTATCACCAGCGCACCGCACTTTCTACCTTGAAAACCAGTGGCTGATCTCTCTTGACCTGGTGCGCTCACAGGCCGATACACTGCAACGCAATGAATTTTGTTCTTCGCTTGCTGATGCATGGGTTTCGATCGGGGATATCCTGGGGCAGGAAGAAACCCTGTGGGTGGACTACACGTATTCGCGGGATCTCGATCTGATCGTGACGAACTGGCATGCATCCCGGGGAAATTTTCTGTTCTTGAACACCATGGGCAGCACTGTCCAGGAAGCTGCGGATGTCGAACCTTGTTTTACAGCCGACTTTCCAAATCCAAATCATGGACGTTTCATGGTACGCTCCGAAATCATGGATTTTCATATCACGGTGTATGACGCGATCGGCCGTTATGTGAAGCATCAAACGTCGAAATTCGTTGAAATCCCTTTGAAAGGCGTGTATTTCATGAGGATATACTCGGGTACCGAATGTGTGGGTACGTACAAGGTCGTGGTAGTGGATTAGCACGATGAAGGAAAGGGAATATCCAGGGCGATCGCGTGTATAATAGTATAGAGAGTGACGAAATTCTAATCGAGCGTATCAAAAAAGGAGATGTCGAGGCGTTCAATCCTCTGGTCGAACGGTACAAATTGCCCCTGTACAAGGTCATGTACCGCATGGTGTATAACCAGGATGATGCTGAAGATCTTGTTGAAGAGGCATTTATCAGAGCGTACAAGGCGATCAAGCGGTTCGAACAGGGGCGCTCCTTCTTTTCATGGCTGTGCCGGATCGCAGTGAATAATGCGATCAATTTCATGAAAAAGGAGCGACGAGGACAGGTGCAGCCGTTGGAAACGGTTGAATATTCGCTGACTGCGAAGAAAGGAAATCCGGTGGAGATGACAAAGGAAAAAATGCTGCAGGAGAAGGTAACGCGGGCGATGTCGCGGTTGCCCGAAGAATTCAGGACGATCCTTGTCCTGCGGGTCGAGGAGGAATTTTCCTATGAGCAGATCAGCACGATACTGCGGATCCCCAAAGGCACGGTCATGTCACGGCTTGCCCGGGCCCGGCAGAAACTGCGGGATCTTTTTTCTGAAATGGGGGTGAAGTAACCATGAAGTGTGATATCCCGATCGAGATGTTGAATGGTTATCTCGACGGTGAGCTTGATGAACAACCGCGGCAGCTGCTTGAGGCGCACATTGCCACATGTCCGATGTGTCAGCAGGAACTCGAGGCTTTGCGCGCGCTTGACGCGCGGGTGCGCGAAAGCGAGATACAGGGGCCATCACGTGAATTTATGTTCCGGGTGAACCGGAGCGTAATGGAGCGCGTGAGGCATCAGCGCCGTTTCTCGCTAATGACATTGGCTCCCGTATTCGTGCCGGCCGCGGTTGCGGCGATCGTTTTGATCGTTGTAGTGAACGCACCGCAACCCGAGCGCTTGATCAGTCTTGATGATCAGGTTATGTACAACGAGGTTGAAACCGGCAAGATCACAAAAGCAAAAGACCTCGACCTGCAACTGCCAGACCTGCCTTTAAGCGAGATTCACGGCGCGAGCCGGGATATAGATATGCCCAGTGGAGGTTTTGCAAATAAGAAAGAGGCTGTGAAAGAGGCTATGCCGGCTGAACCACCTGCACCAGTGGTATCGAAGAGTGCTGAGCGGGCTGTTTCAGGCGAGGATGGAGTTGGCGGGGATGATAAGCGCGAAGAAAAAATTGAAGGAATCTTTTTTGATGAATTGAATATACCCCGCAATCAGATCGTCCGGGCGATCGTGGATACGAGCGGGAACATTGTTAGGGTCGCAACCGGTAATACAATAGTCCCGGAGACCGATACTGTGCTCGAGAACTGCCTTAAAGGACGCCAGGTTCAGGCACCCATGGTCGGGGGACGACGGACGCAACTCTATATCGATTTTACGCAGGATGCGGAAGACACTGGCACCAAGTAACGATCCGGTGTGAAACTATGCTTTTACATGTGAATGTCATTACACGGGCACCTGTCCCCTCTGTCTTGGCGCGCACGCCTGATCACTTTACCGTGAAAGTCACGGCGCCGCCTGAAAAGGGGAAGGCGAATGAAGAGGTGTGTCGTTTACTTGCTGATCATTTTGCAGTTCCAAGGTCCGCGGTTCGAATCATCCGGGGCCTGACCACCCGCAAGAAGATCGTAGAGATCATTCAGTGATCATATTCCAAGATATTCTTTGAGTTGCTTCAGGGCAAGAGCCCGGTGGCTGATCTTGTTTTTCACCTCAGCCCCGAGCTCGGCGAAAGTCCGGGTATACCCGTGCGGGATGAAAATAGGATCATAGCCGAATCCGTGGGTACCACGCGGTTCATTCGCGATCGTACCCGAACAGATGCCTTCGAACATTTGGTATTCATCTGCACCGATCATAAGTACAAACACAGCTTCAAAATGCGCGCGGCGCTCTTCTTCGTTCTGTAGTTTGTCAAGGACTCGGGCGATGCGCTGCTCATCGTTGCTTCCAAACCGAGCAGAATAGATACCTGGTTCGCCATCGAGCGCATTGATGAACAACCCAGAGTCATCAGCGAGCGCAGGAAGAGTGCTTATTTTATGCGCGAACCTCGCCTTTGCCATGCTGTTTTCAAACAGGGTCTGTCCTGTTTCCGGGATCTGGACTGCGACATAGTCGCTCAGTGATCGATATATCAGGGCGGGTCCAAGGATCTGCTCGATTTCATGGATCTTATGCTGATTGCGTGTCGCCAGAATAAGAGTATCAACGTGTTTCATAATGTGAAGGGGTTCCCGCTTTCTTTGGGAACCCCTGATAGCATTTTAATTCTGTCGTATTTTGATCGGATTACGGCGCTATCATTGTCTCCACAACGAATGCCCCGCGGAAGCCGATTTGCAATGCTTTGGTCTTTAAGACTTCAGCGTCGTCTCTCGTCAGAAAATCACCGACGCGTACCTTGTAATATGGAGCGATATGTTCAACATAGACTGTTTCGTCGAACGATGACCGTGCATCACCGGCGATCCGTGACGCGTTATTCTCAGTCGATGATGCAAAGATCTGTACCCTGAATCCCAGGAGTGTTGCTGGAGCAGGCATGGGGGGAGGGGGCGGTGTTGCACTCACGGCGGGTGGAACATATGGTTCCTCTTCGATGACCGCTACTGGCATGACAATCTCTTCTTCAGTTGCCGGCAACGGCGGTGGGGTAATGACTTCTTCGGTGATTGGCGGCGGCGGGAGCACGACTTCCTCTTCGATGACTGGCAATGGAGCAGTGATCTCCTCTTCCATGATCGGAGGTGGAGCGATCACTTCCTCTTCTGCAGGCAGGGGCGGTAGCACGGGTTCTTCTTCAGTGACCGGAGGAAGCACTATTTCTTCAGCTGGCGCATCCGGCAATACCGGTTCTTCGGATACATAGGTTTCCTCTCCCTCCTCACCAAAGACGATGACTTCTTCTAATCCCTCGGTTTGAACCGTTGTCTGTTTAGGCGCACAAAAGACCAGAAGTAATGCGCACGCTATCAACAACAATTTCTTCATCGTATCCTCCTTTTTCTCAATCAGAAGGTGCAGAACGTGATAAAAACACCTTCATGCATTCAACAGTCGTTTTAAATCTGGTGCTTTATCCTTCGCGCACACCAGTACTCCATGAGGGCTTGTAACAATGATCAGACCTTTGATTCCATAAACCCTGCATGGTATTGTAGAAGTATATATAATTGAATCCTTGATTTCAAGACCTTTGACATCTCCTCGCATGATATTCTGGCGACAATCTGTTGTGAAGTAACGTTCCAATGCAAGCCATGATCCGACATCGTCCCAAAGGAAATTTCCCCGTACGATACAGAGCCGGTCGCTCTTTTCCATCACCGCATAATCGATTGAGATATTCGGGACCTTTTCAAAGTGCTTCTTTTCCCGGGTCGCTACATAGCGCGCAACCCCATGGTATACCCGGGGGGTATGTTTGCGGATCTCGGCGAGGATCGTACCGACACTGAAGCTGAAGATACCGCTGTTCCACAGATACTTCTTGGACCGTACATACCGGCGGGCCCGTTCCTTTGTCGGTTTTTCAGTGAAGGCGAGACCATGAAAAGCCTGCAATGTGCCGGCAGTGCGGATTGGTCTGCCAACTCTGATGTATCCATACCCGGTATCCGGTCGGCGGGGCGGGATACCGTATGTGACACAATGACCACGCATGCAGAAATAGTGGCTGAAGGAGAGGGCCCGAATAAAAGCGGATCGTGGTGTGATCAGGTGGTCCGCAGGCATGACATGCAGGATGCTGTCGTCACCGTCCTTCTGTTTGATGGTCAAGGCAGCCAAACAGATCGCGGCCGCGGTATTGCGTTGCCGCGGTTCGATGATAACGTTCTCTTTGCCGGCGTAGCGGCGGGTGATCGATCGCAGGGAAGGGGGGATAACGAGGAACCGGCGCGAGCGGGGACAAAAACCTTTTAAACGATCGATTGTCTGGCAGAGGAGCGGCGTATGACCGAAAATAGCGAGAAATTGTTTAGGGGTATCAGGCTGGCTCATTGGCCAGAACCTCTCTCCGCGACCACCGGCAAGAATGACCGCATAGTGTTTAATACCGCACCTCCTTGAGTTTGAAGAGTATGCATCCGGTCTTCATACGGGCCTTGATCTGTACCGGGTAATGATTCGTATCGTCAGAGTACCAGATGTCCATGCCGCCACCACCGCCAAAGATTCCTTTCCCCTCGGTCTGCGGAGAGACCAGCAGAGTGTTGAATTCGCCGAGCGGAGTTTCAATGCTCTCCCTTTTAACAACCGGGCATTCGATCCTGTGGTTTTCCATGGACGCATGGATAGTGAGTCGCAGCGTATCGTTGACGTCCATGGGGATGGTTCTCAGGAAATACCAAAAACTGAGCATATCCCGCGTTCCAGGCAGGATCGAGATCACGGTCGTGTCATCATACCATGCGAGCAGGCTGTCATGGTCAAACGTTACCTTTGCGTAACTGCTGTGGCCGCTTTCATGGATATATTCTTCATAATAGAGAGGAATGATATCATCAACCGTTGAATACACGAGGATCGTGTCGTTGAGTGTAAAAAGCCAGCTCAGGCTGGGATTCGAATTGAGCTCGGATCGCAGGAGATAGCACGGTGTGTCGTTGTACACTATGGATCCATCAATGGAGAGGACCATAGAACCGATCGAAAGAAATGCGAACTTCGCCTCATACACCAGGGTTTCACCCGGAGAAAGCGCAAGGAGAACGGTTAACCAGATCATATGACCAGTTTGTTCAGCCGATCGATACGTTGTTCGATCGGCGGGTGGGTGGCGAACCAGTTCGCGGTTACTGCGCGGTCTTTACCAAACGGACTGGCGATGAAAAGGTGAGCATTGCTCTGGGATGCACGTTTCAACGGTTGGTGCTGATCGCGGAGTTTTGCCAGCGCCTGGGCGAGCCCTTGTGGATACCGTGTGATATAAGCGCCTGATGCATCAGCCAGGTATTCCCGTTGCCGCGAGATCGCAGCTCGGATAAGGGCTACGAAGATAGGAGCGATGATCGCAAGGACCAGACCAACGACGATGAGAATAAGCCCGATCTGGCCACCGGCACGACCGCTGCTCCGGCGCCGCCGTCCTCCAAACAGCATGGAGCGGAGAAAGAAATCCCGAAGCAGGATGATTAAACCTCCAATCGCGGCGACCACGGTCATGAGGAGCATATCATAGTTGCGGATATGAGCTATCTCATGAGCGATAACGCCCTGGAGTTCCTGCCGATTCATGATCTCGAGCAAACCGGTAGTGACCGCGATCGAAGCATTCTTCGGATTGCGTCCGGTAGCAAATGCATTAGGCGCTGGTGAGGGCGTAATGTGGACCTTTGGCTTCGGGATCCCGGCTGCAATACACACTTCTTCAACGACATTGTGGAGCATCTTGAATTCCTCAGGATCAGCCGGTACAGAGCCGGTCGAGGAGAGGGCGATTTTGTCCGAGTTATAGTAGAGAATGACATTGTACAGGATGATGAAGATCGCAAAGCCTATATATCCGATTAATCCCCAGTCCAGGGCCGTGACGACAACATACCCGAGCGCCCCGAGAAAGATGCTCGTGACGATCACGAAGATAACGGTTTTGCGTTTGTTTGCTGCGATGAGATCGTAGAGATTCTCGCGCATTAAAATTT
>JAFGPO010000137.1 GCA_016936155.1 Caldifarciminota bacterium | reverse complement strand
CCGTCCATTTGCAGAGTCGTGTCCGCACCGTCGGAAATGAGGAATGTCCAGTCATTGTCGGCCGCTGCATTGAACGCATACAAAGCAGTGTCTGAATATGTCGACGTATACGCATACGGGTTTGAAACAATGCGCGTGCGGGGTGACAGTGCTTGTCCATCCACTATAAGCTCGAGCCAGCGGTCGGGATTTGAGGTAAAAACAGAGTCCGGTATCGGCGTAACGCTGCCGAGCAGCACGCTGAATACGCCCTTGTTTACGTCGACTGAGGTCTGCGTCTCGGTCCATTTTTGATTGCCGCTGCTTAGCGCATCATAAACACTGAATGTCATGGAAAGCGATGGATCCGTGATGGGTATTCCCTGGTCATCAGTGAGATACCCCTGGTAATTGAGCAGGCGCGGCGCAAGACGTGCATCACTGTATCCTTTGAGCAGTACCTGGCTGTAGACGATCGTCATCAACAGCACCATGATGCAAAGCAATTTGACTGTTTTCATGAAAGCCTCCTTTAGGCTTACGATTTTTTTATGGACTTATGGTTGGTAGTGCGAGCACCTCCTGTGCCCTTGATATATTATACACTTAAGCCTCGTTGTCAAGAGATACGTTGAAAACAAAGGGTGAAACCTTTACCTTTTTGTTACGTATTATATATGATGACCAAGAAAAATGTACAGGATATCATTGATTTATGGGATTGCGCGCCATGCCGCCGGTTTTCTACAGTAAACGACATAGCAAGCTATGGTTGCAGTGGCGCGCTGTTTATCCTGGTGAAGGAGTGGTGATGCAAATGTCTGTGACCGACCATCTTTTTCGCAGTGAGAAAGAAAATGAAACAGCCAAGAACAGCTATGTTCAGGCTGGTGACAAGTTTGATGAAGATGGTTCTCAATCGGATAAAAAATCCAATAAATCGGTAAGAGGAAAAGACCATCACTTTTTCATCGTTCCGTTTGTATACTAAACTCTAAAATCGTCAGGCGAGTAATTGATCCGCTCATAAACCACTGTGCAGGATTACCAGAGGTTTACCGCCATTAAATGAAAAAGGCTGCTGTTCGATGCCAGCAGCCTTTTATTTGTCATGGGTTATCGCTCTTCATCCTGATCGTACGTTTCTTCCTCTTCTTCATACGGCTTGAACTTGCTTTTTTTTGCTCCACATTCCGGACAAACCCACGTATTGGGCAAGTCGTCGAAGTGAGTACCTTCTTCGATATCATTTTCAGGATCCCCGATTTCAGGATCATAGATATATTGACACTTTGTGCATTGCCACAGATCCATATATACCTCCTCAAGATATAACGTTGTAAGGCATGTGCCAGTGATCAGGCGCCAGGAGCGGTATCCTCCTCGATACAGGGTACAAAATCGTCCTTGCCTGCCCCGCACTCCGGACACACCCAGGAGCCGGGCAGGGACACAAAGGCGGTTTTTGGTCTGATACCGCTTGTATCATCCCCTTTTAGGGGATTGTAGATGTATTCACAGACCGTGCATATCCATCGGTCCATGGTTGCCTCCTTTATGAAAGCTGGACATTTTAATGAAAAAAAGGTATTTGTCAAGAGGCAAAAATCGTCTCTTGACATTATCATCCGGGTTTTTATAATTTTCTGTCCATGAACATTCGGAGAAGGGAGGCAAAGGATATGCGGTATTTACTGATATTTTGTTTAATGAGTCAGGAGTTGATCGTTGCCCAGTCCCAGGAATGGGCTGCGCGCTATAATGGTCCGGTCAATGTCGTGGACGGTGGCACGTCGATCGCGGTCGACATACTGGGTAACGTGTACGTGACCGGGAGACGCGGCGACACACCGGCATCGTTTGAGTGCACGACGATAAAGTACGACCCGAGCGGCACTGAGAAGTGGGTGCGCGCATACCGCGCTTCCGATTCAACGCACTATGACACGGGTTGGGGTATTGCGCTCGATGATTTCGGGTATGTGTATGTCACGGCGGCGAGTACTGACAGTTTTACCGGTGATGATATCGCGGTCATAAAGTACGACACGCTCGGTAATTTCATCTGGGCGAACAGCTACAACGGTCCGGGCAACGAGTATGATTGGCCATTCGATATCGAGGCCGATACAGCAGGTAACGTCTACGTTACCGGCCGGAGCGTTGGTGCCGGCACAGGATTTGATTATGTAACGATCAAATGGGATTCATCCGGGGTTAAAAAGTGGGTTGGTCGATATAACGGTACCGGCAATCTTGATGATGAAGCATACAGCATCGCCGTCGATGCGCAGGGTAATGTGTATACGACCGGCACGAGCACCGGAGCCGGGACCGGATTGGATTTTGCCACAATCAAGTACGATTCTTCAGGCAATGAGGTGTGGGCGGTTCGCTTCAACACGACCGGTGAAATGGACGAATACGGCACCACCCTGGATATCGATGATCAGGGCAATGTCTACATTACGGGCGGAACCTGGAAATTCACGCAGGGGATTCCTTCCGATTATTTGACGATCAAATACAACGCGGACGGCGATACGGTGTGGACGCGACGGTATAACGGGCCGGGGAATGACGATGATACACCGGAAGAGCTCGTGTATGACCGACGCGGCAATGTATACATCACCGGGGACAGTTGGGGCGGTTCGAGTACGCGCACGGATTTCTGCACGGTCAAGTACGACACGCTCGGTAACGAGATATGGGTCAGGCGCTACGATGGACCCGTGCATCAGAACGACCAGACACGGGCGATCGCGGTTGATATACGTGGTAATGTGTACGTGACCGGCGAGAGCCGTGGTTCAGTGGATAATGATTACGCAAGCGTGGTGTACGACTCACTCGGCACCCAGATCACGGTGCAGCGCTATGACGGACCGGGCACGTGGGCAGACGCACCGCAGGATATCATTGCGGATGAGAACGGGAACTTCTACATCACCGGATTCAGCGGTGGCTTGAACACAACCTATGATTTCTGTACGATCAAGTATTCCGGGATGCCGGGTGTAAGAAGTGAGGTTGCTGGCACTATCAGTTCAATGCCGGTCATACAGACCCTGTTTACCGGATCATTACACCTGCCTGACGGAAAATCCTGTGCCGTCTTTGATATCACCGGGCGGGAAGTCAATATCAACTGCATGGCGCCTGGCATATATTTTCTTAAAATCAATGGGCGAGTGACGGCGAAGATCGTTAAAGTAAAATAGATCCCTTTTTACTTTGTATCCATAAAAAGTTCAGCCGGCGAGAGAACATTCGTTCCGTCGACTTTTTCTATCATATCCCGCGCTTGTTTGTATAATGGTGGATAGGAGGAGGATATGTGCGGTTTGACAAGTTCAGCAAGGTATTTTTTCCGCTCCGGTGTTTTCTCCGTATCCGGGAGTTTATCGTAGAGTTCGTTTATCGTTTGTAAGAGCAGGGTGCGGCGGCGGTCTTCTTTTGTCTTATGCAGTTCCTGCGCGAGCCGCGCAAGCGGATACGTCCCGAATTGGCACAGTGACGCCGATGCCGCGATTCGGACAAGGTATGAGTCATCCGAGAGCAGGTTGAACAGGGCCGGCACGCCCAGAGTATCCTGTATCTCGCCCAGGGCAACCGCGACACGGAGCCGGATCCGTTCTTTCCGGTGGTTCTGGTAGGTTGCAATGACGGGCACGGCATTTTTATCTTTGATCGTGCCCAGGGTCAGGATCAAGACACTCGCAAGCGTATCGTTGCTCCGGTCAGCAAGTATTTCAGTTAATATGTCGCCAGCGCTAGTGATGTTCAGCCGGCCAAGAAAATAGATCGAGTTTCGTACGATTGTATCATTATCAGCGCGTAATCCCTGCATGAGATAGGTCGCCGCAGTGTCTTTGAATGCCTTGAATATCTCCTCGATCGCCTCATAGACAAGTCCGTCATAAGTGATGAACTCGTTATGAAATATGTATTCGACCGCGCGCGGTCCGAAATCCTCCTTGAGCATCCGGCGCGCGGTGCGCACCCTGGCAATATCTGCCCGGACCTGCCATAGCGAAGCGTAATGAAAGAGTTGCGCGATCTTGGCTGAATCCGTCTGCATCGTATCGAGTTCAGGAAAGATCGTGATCGTGTCTTCCCATTCTTCGATCTTTGGCGCGACTGCATCAAGATCCATTCCCAGCGCATACGTCCCTGAGGTCCAGATATGATTATTCGCACCCTTGTCATGCTCGGTGTATGCATCCGTACCCTGGAGGTCAATGAACAGGCCGATACCGCCGGTGCCGCGCGCCCAGTTGGCGCCACCCACGCTCAATTCATGGCGCGAGAGATGGTCGTCGTTGCCGCGCGTATCGACAAAGATCCCCACCGAGTTGGTCAGCCCGATCCCCTGACCGCCATTCGCGTAGTAGACATCATCGCCGTCTTTATCGAACAACCAGCCGACCGCAACGTCATGTCCTTCCCCCTGCGACGGGCCGAAACGTGAAAAGTAGTGGTCGTCTCCTTCAAGGTCGACAAGCCCACCAACCGACAGATGGATTCCCGCGCCCTGCGAATACTGCGCTGCGCTGTAGAGATCATTACCTTGTTCGTCGAGCAGTATTCCTAAGGCGAACCAGTACGATGTTGCCTGTGCGTAGACCTCTGAGATATATTTATCATTGCCGCTCCGGTCGCAGAGGAAACCAACGCCGCCCGAGGCGATGTCGCGCCAGCCAAATCCAAAACCCTGGGCAAAGGACCGGTACTGGTCAGGATCAAGCGGCATATGCAGATATGTCCCGCCCGCGTAATACGTATCATTGCCATCCTCATCCAATAGAAGCCCGTAAGCCCACGGACCGCCCATACCCTGAGTCCATCCTGATGAATGGTACACCTCATTGCCGGTTCGTTCGATCAGGATCCCGGATCCGAAATTCCCTGCCCCCTGGCTGAAAAATCCAGCCCGATACGTATCCGTGCCGCACTCGTCGATCAGCATGCCGATCCCAAAAAGGCCTGCGCCCTGTGAGACGTGGAATGCCGTATAAGTATCGTCACCATCCAGGTCCCAGAGCAGTGCGGCTCCCAGCAGGGCCGCGCCCTGATTTACGATTCTGTCATGATTGCGATATACGTCGTCACCGGACAGGTCCAGGACGAGACTGACCGGTGATCCGAACCTACTGATCGCACCGGCAGCCCGTCCTTCATAAATATCATTGCCTCCGAGATCGATGATGACTGCAAATTCGCGTGTATACACATTGCGCCCCGGACCTCCGATGATTGCTTCATGCCCTCCGGGCAGTTCATAGCAGGCCAGCACACCTCCCGAGATACCTTCGATTGTCATTTGTTTTAGCCCTGTCGTGTCAATCATGGTACGCGCACAGAGCATAATGTTTTCGGCCCCGGTCGCCAGCACAATACCCGCGTTATGCAGGGCTTTGAGGTCCACTTTTTGCGCTAATCGCAGCAGATCAGCATTTTCGAGAGTATACCCGGTGTCCCGCTCGACCCCGGATTCCATGTGTATGGCGCCGGCGTAGTAGCGCGCGATCGAATCTGCTTCATCCGCCCACGGGATCAATGCCGAATAGATCAGACTGTCCTTTTCCTCTGAAGCCAGGTTTGCGAATGCCGTGTTCACAAGTGCTATTGCTGATGAGTAGGTTTCTGTAATCATACCCTTCAGATCGCCCGATGGTATGGATCCTTCTTTTGCATGATCATTGGTGATCGCCTGATAAGTGAATTCAATATAATCCGCTGCTTTACCACACTTTTTCAGTTGCTGCCCTGATTCTACGACATATCCCGGAACCTGCAATGGATGGTCCATAAGCCTGCTCACTATCGGTAATCTGTAGTCATCCATGATCCAGTGCTTGTCATATTCAAGGTCGGATATTCCGAGATTCATCAATTCTAAACCTTGCATAACGTAGTCGTACTCGACCGGCCAAATACTCTCTGGTGTTGCCGTGAAAATTACGATCGTAAAAAAAATCATCATACATGTCCTCTCTTTCCCCTAAAGAGTATTCAAGGAGGTTGTTGTGTCAATGATCGATTATGTAACGTCCCCAAGGTTCCGGTTCATTTTTCTCGGCGATACCAGAAATCTGATGCAAGGATATGTGTATTGTGTGCGAATGCAATGACACGCCATTGCGTTCTGTCTGACAAAGTAACACTTGTGTATATCGGGTAATTATCTATAATTATTATGGATATGTTATGATATTCGATCGCAAGAGCATGAGCAGTTCTCTGAGCATTGTGGAAAGGAGGCTGTATGATGAAGAGTATTATTCCCGTCACGATATTTTTGTTCATAACCATGGGTTCAGCAGTGACCAAGAACACGTTTGAAAAAGATACTGTGGCAACATCGATCGGCGATCTTGAGATTACCTTTATCAGGCATGCGACCCTTATGTTCGTGATCAATGGAACCGTGATCCATATCGATCCGTGGAGCGATCTTGCGGATTATACAAAACTGCCGGATGCGGATCTGATCCTCATAACCCACCATCATTCTGATCATCTTGATGCGGCTGCAGTAAAGGAGATACGGACTGACAGCACAATTGTAGTCCTGTCTGAACTGTGCGCCCAAACGATCAAAGGCGGTATCGTGATGAAGAGCGGTGATGAAAAAACGGTCCTGAACATCCCGATCATTACGGTCCCTGCCTATAATATCGAACACAAACGTGATAATGGAGTGCCGTTCCACGTCAAAGGCGAAGGGAATGGATATATCCTCATATTCGGGGATACGCGCGTGTATATCGCGGGCGATACCGAGAACACGCCGGAGATGAAGGCATTGAAGGATATCGATATCGCATTTCTGCCCATGAACCTGCCGTATACCATGACTCCGGACATGGTCGCGGATGCGGCAAAGGCATTTAACCCAACGATACTGTATCCCTATCACTTTGGTGATACAAATACGTCTGAACTTCTGGAACTACTAAAGGACGAACCAGGGATCGAGGTGCGCATCCGGAACATGCCATAGGCGCACTGCATGTACAGGTTCGGCAAGGTCTGAACTGACTGGGGGATAAATGAAAATAGACAATATTAAGCAAGCATGTTTCAATACTTCGCTCATGGGTGTGATTCGCGGTGTTCTTGATTATTATGGAATAAAGAAGAGCAATGGAATGGCGTACGGCGGTTCAGGGCATGCGTTCTTGATCAATATCCACGAGGTGGTGTGCCCGAGCGGACCTTATTGCTGGAAATATGATGGATTCTACCGGCTATTGCGTAATCTTGGTCTGCAGGTGACTGACCTCGGATTTTTCCACAAAGATAGAAAAATGGAAGAACGAAAGAGAATGGAGGATATCCTGCGCCAGCACCTTGATGCGAAACGGGCGTGTTCAACGCAGAACATGGACAACCAGATCATCTACGGTTATGATGACAGGGGATTTCTGCTAACCCAGCCATGGGGTTCTGAGTGTGACGTTACGCCCGCGACCCTGACATTCGGAACCTGGGATGAATACGGGGATGAGATTCATGCGATCTATCTTGTCTACCAGATGATACAACCGGCTGATGATGAAACGATCATCAGAGACAGCCTGCGTTACGCACGGGATCTTGCTAAAAACCCGAAAAAGTACGCATTCGAGAAATACACGATTGGTGTGGAAGCATACGATGTCTGGATACGTGCTCATGAACAAGGGACTGCCCATGCCCACGGCAACTGGTGGAACGCGACCGTGTGGTCGGAGTGCCGGGCAATGGCCGCTGAGTATTTTACAGAGATCGGTGAAAAGTACAATGGCGGTGTTTCCGCAATAGGCCAGGAATTGAGCGTTCTGTACAAGGATATTGCCGGCTTACTCTATCAGGTCAGTGACCAGGAAAAACCCGGTGCGGAAAAGATCCCGTTGCTCAGGCAGACAAAAGAAAAAGAGCTTGGCGCCGTGCAGAAGATCGAGCAATTCCTGCAGGAGTTTGAAAAGCGATAGAAGCACGCAGTTCGTCACGTCATTCAATAGTTCTTGTTGATATTGAACCGGGGACCGATACCACTATCGTAACACATGGTCGACAACAGGGGGTGTTATCATGGGAGAAGTAAAGATCGGGATCATCATTTGCCATCGTTACCACACCTGTGCTGGGGGTAAGTGTTTCCGCGCAGCACGGGAACGAAAAGGGGCATTCAGCATCTACCAGGATAAAGAAATAGAGATCGTAGGATACACGACATGCAGCGGGTGCCCTGGTGGGAACATCGAGTATGCACCAGCCGAGATGAAAAAAAATGGCGCAACAGTCATACATCTGGCAACCGGCCTGGTGGTCGGTTACCCACCGTGCCCGCGCATCGCACAGTTCAAGGATTTTATCAAGGAGAAGTACGGCCTGGATGTGGTCGTTGGTACGCATCCGATCCCACAGAAATATTTCATCACGCATACTGCGTTGGGTACATGGAGCACTCCTTTGTGGAAGGAATTCATTGAACCGGCTTTGAGCGATGAACCAACGCGCCTGGCGTATGACTGAGCAGTACATAGTTATAATTTATGACAGGGAATCCAGAAAAAGTCAAACGAGTAGGTACGATGGTTTGGCACGTCGTATAAAAACCTGGAATAAAATTTAACGCATGGATTTTCTTGCGATCACCATGTTCATTATCGCGCTGCTCATCATGGCAATCGGACTTGCCGGGATCATTCTGCCGATCCTCCCTGGAACACCAATCATTTTTGCCGGCGCGCTCCTCTATGCGATCGTCACCGGGTTCCAGGATATCTCCTTTGAACTGATCCTTATCTTTGCCGGTATGACCGTGGTCAGCCTTGTCTTTGATTACGTATCCAATTATTTTTCCGTGAGAAAGATGGGCGGCGGCAAGGCCGGGGCGATCGGTGCGGTCCTGGGTTTGCTGATCGGGATATT
>JAFGPO010000136.1 GCA_016936155.1 Caldifarciminota bacterium | reverse complement strand
ATCTTCGGCCTGCTCTTGCATGTCAATCCCCTTCTCATGGCGGTCCTCTTTTGCCTGGCATCCACCGCGCTCATCGGTCCAATCGCGGATCGTGGTGATTTCGACCCGAACATTTCTATCGGCATTATCTTCTCGATCGTCTTGGGTGTTGCGTTTTTAGGCATGGGTTTGCTTAAAGGGCCCAAGACCGAAGCGTTGAATTTCATCTGGGGCAATATCCTCACGATATCATCGCATGATGTTTTACTGCTTTTGATCATCGCCGTGATCGTCCTGGTATTCCTGGTGCTTTTGTACAAAGAGATCAAAGCGATCCTGTTCAACCGCGAACTCGCCCGCGCTGTCGGCATCCCGGAAAAATTCCTGTTTTACTGCCTGCTGTTCCTCTGCGGAACAACGGTCACATTCAATCTCAATACGATCGGCGGTCTCTTGATCTTCAGTCTCATTGTCAATCCGCCGTCCGCCGCGTTCCAACTCACGTATAATTTGAAAACCATGTATATCCTTTCGATCGCATTCGCGGTGGGCTCCTGCTTGCTGGGTTTGATCGTATCCTACCTCTTTAATGTACCCTCAGGCGCCGTCATTATCATCGTGTCGAGCTGCATATTCGGAATTTGCCTGCTGCTCTCGCCGAAAAAACGGGTGGCTCATGAACCAGCGTGAGTTCTTCGACAGCCACGCCGATACCTGGGACGCGGACCGCGATCCAGAGCAGATCACGAAGATCGGATCGCTGATCCAGGCGCTCGCTATTCGCGATAATGAGTTCATTCTCGATGTCGGGACCGGCACCGGCATACTCTTTCCCTTTTTCAAGAATTCGCCATACATTGCGATCGACATTTCATTCAAGATGCTGCAAAACGCGCGGCAGAAACACGGCGCAAAGGGTATGCTTGTACAGACTGATGTGTGCGCGCTTCCCTTCAGCCGCAGTGGATTCGACCGTGCCATTCTCTTTGCCGTATTCCCGCATATCAATGACAAGACACAGGCATTGGTTGAACTCTATGATGTCCTGAAACCCGGCGGCAGGATCAATATTTTCCACGCTGCATCGAGAGAGGCGATCAATAGTTTCCATACATCGCACGGCGGAGCGATCGAACATGACTTGATACCGACAACACCGGAAATGCATGCCCTTATGGTGCAGGCGGGATTCAAGGATATTGAGATACTGGATAAACCGGACCGCTACCTGGCAACCGCGGTAAAGTAGCGCACACATTATTCTTCCCCCGCACTCCCGCACCCGCGAGCGCACGAGTCCTTGCGAAATACCACGAAAGCAGTATAATACCTCCCATGAACTCAAGCCGGATTGAATCGGACGAAACCTCATCGCCGGCACAGCCGCAACCAAATACACATTTGAAACTGTGGAACTGGAATTTTGTGCTGCTCTGGCAGGGACAGCTTGTCTCTGCACTCGGCGATACCGTGTATGCGATCGCACTTGGTTTTTGGATCCTCTCGGTAACCGGCTCGACTGCGATCATGGGCACGCTCATGGCGGTTTCGTCCCTGCCCCGGGTGCTCATTGCGCCGTGTGCGGGCGTGATCGTTGACCGGAGCAACCGCAAATGGATCCTCGTGTTCATGGATGCCCTGCGCGGCCTCATAGTCGTAGGGATCGGCATCGCAACATATACCGGGATCATACAAATCTGGATGGTCTTTGTCGCTGGTATCATTATCAGTGTATGCGGCGCGTTCTTCAACCCGTCTGTGAGCAGCAGTATCCCGGATATCGTACCCAAAGACAAATTGGTTCAGGCGAATTCACTGTTCAGTATACTGTATACCGGATCAGGCATTATCGGCAATTCAGGGGGCGGGTTCCTCTACGCAGTGCTCGGCGCGCCGTTCATGTTCTTGTTCAACGGGGTATCGTACGTCTTTTCGGCGGTCACTGAGTGTATTATCAAAATTCCGAAACTCGTGCACACAACTACTGAGTGGTCGTTTTTCAAAGATCTGCGGGATGGATTTTCGTTCATCTGGGACTACAAGGGTTTGCGTCTTGTCATGATCCTCGCCGGGGTCCTCAACTTCTTCTCGAACATCGGCATCATGCTCTTTCTTCCTCTATTCGAACAGCAGCCGCATCTTGGTCCGGGTCTGTACGGTTTATTCATGGGATTTTTCACGGGCGGTCTGTTCCTTGGTTACGTGCTTGCCTCGACCGTGTCCATCAAACCGGCACAGCGTTTCCGTATCTTCGTTCTCTGCGGGGTGGTCGTGAGCATCGGACTGATCCTGATACCACTCTGCCTCATCTTTCCGCTCATGGCATTCCTCGCCTTCATTGTCGGGGCATGCAATTCCATCTTGAATTCCTTCATCATGGCGGTCATGCAGATGACCACACCCCAGAATAAACGCGGCAAGGTATTCGGGTTACTCACGAGCATAGCCGGTGCTCTTACGCCGATCGCGTTCGCGATCGGCGGCATTCTCGCAGAAGTATTCTCAGTCAGACTGGTAATTGCCGGAAGTTTCATCATCAATCTCATCTTTTTCATACCGCTCTTCCTGAACCGGGATTTCCAGGAGTATATCGGATTTGATCCCACGGTTCAACCTGACCATTGAAATAACCGGACGGATTGCTTTTTCCCTTATATTATCTTGACACAGTGGCTTCCAGTTCTATAATTACAATACTGTGATCCTATTCATTGAACCCAATACAGCCATCCGAAAGCGCATATGCGACCTTTTAACGAGAGAACGAATTCTTGGTGTCACTACCTACAATGAATCGCTCGAAATGCTCGCAAAATTCAGGAATAAAATCGCCCTCATTATTGCGAATATACGCCTGTTAAGGGAGATCCTCATAAAAGGTACGCTCTTTCGTTTATGTCAGAAACTCTATATCGAGATACCTCCGATTATTGCCCTTTACAAACGGGGTGATGAAAAACTTATGGAGGAATTCGAAGCGAACAAAGTTGTGCAGAAACTAGTCAAATACGACAGTGAAGATAACAGTTTCCCGGAGCGATACATTGATGCAGTGCGGACTGTATATCCTAATGTCATTGCAGACATGAAAACCGCTCAGGAGAACTGGCTTAGAGGCGAAGAATCACGGTCCATACCAAATGTTCAACAATGGTTAAAGCAAGAAGGTTTTATTATGGCGATTGAAGGCTCGAAACTCGGCAAGTTCGCAAAGGATATGGAAGAAGTACTCCCCCTGATCAAAAAGTTGCTTACTGAAACGGAAAACGATGCAAAACAGAGCAAACAGCAAAATTATGAGATAATGTACAAAGATTTGAAGAAAAAATACGATCTTCTGGTTAAGTACATCCGGCAACTCGAGCGTTCGGCAAAAAGAGAGAAGTAGTGCGACCATTCATCAGACGAGCCGTGCCTTTCATCTGCGCCATGCTCTCCTTGTTATTTAGCCAGACGTTCAGAGAGGAACAGAACCGTTTTCCCCGCGTCAGCCAGGCACGCGAGAATAAAGAAACATACCTCGATTCGCTTCTTCATAGTAAAGGCATTGATTATCCACCCTACAATATATTGATCGTTGCATATAAACATGAACAGATTTTGGAACTCTGGGCTCGACCCGAAACCACGAACACGTTTACCCTCATCAAACAGTATCCATTCACGGCCTACTGCGGCACGTTGGGTCCAAAGCGCAAACAGGGTGACATGCAGATCCCTGAAGGTTTTTACACCATCACCCACTTCAATCCGCACTCGAATTTTCATTTATCCATGCTCGTAAGCTACCCTAATAAATCAGACCGGATCCAAAGCCCGTTCAATAACCCGGGTGGGGAAATCCGCATCCACGGGAGCTATGTCACTATCGGCTGCATACCGATCGGGGATGACGCGATTGAAGAGTTGTATATCACCTGTGTCGATACACGATCAGGCGGACAGACGCACATCCCGGTCTATATCTTTCCCACGCGCATGAATTCCACCGGTATGAACATGCTTCAGAAACTTATGCAGGACAATGCATCTTTGCGGTCTTTCTGGTTTGATCTCAAACAGGGATATGATACCTTTATCGTCACGCGCAGTGCGCTCGATTATGATATTAATGACACAGGACAATATGTCTTCAAGAATCAACTTTTTAAATACTTCTGGTTGGCAGAGTATACTACGACCGATCGCCTTCTGGATCGTATTTTGTTGCCGGATGGTTTTTATCGCACACTCGCTTCGTCCGTATCCTTTTCATCGTGGTTGCGGCATCTTCCATTGAAGCCGGGCAATCCCGCGGTTAGGTTGTACAACGGAGCGCTAAAATCCTACCAGGGAGGGCACGCGGCAGTTATTGATATCCCGATCGGCAACAAGGATCTCCAGCAGTGTGCGGATGCGATCATGCGTCTGTATGCTGAGTTCAACTATTCGATTAAGGCATATGACGCGATCGCGTTCCGAATAACCAACGGCGACAAAGTTTCATTCCGTACATGGATCAATGGATCCCGCCCTTATCTGAGCGGCAGCGTTATCGCCTGGGACCGGACCGCGGCAGTCGACTCCTCATATGCCGCCTTGACCGGCTATCTTGAGTTCATCTATGCATATGCCGGTTCGTACTCGTTGAGCCAACAATTGAACACCGTATCCGACATAGATTCCATGGACATCGGTGACATCTTCATCCAGGGCGGATTCCCGGGTCACGCGGTCATCGTCGTCGACATGGCCGAACATCCGGTCACAAAAGAAAGGGTCTTTCTGCTTGCCCAGAGTTACATGCCTGCCCAGGATATCCATATCTTAAATAATCTGGATGAACCGGCCTTGAGTCCCTGGTACCGGCTCGCTTTCGGCGACACCCTGTACACGCCGGAGTGGACCTTCACGAAGAACGATTTGAAACGGTTCTGATAAGCTGTTAATAGTCATTCGTTACTGGTCATTTACTGAGAAGAATGTTACGAGCGTCGGTGCGTTAGTAACGTTAAAAACATGGTATATGCCCGATTTATCGGGCTCTGTCTGATGAATCAGACAGTTACAAATTCTGGATTTTTCTGCTTACCGCCTTCTGCCTTCGGTTCGCGCTGTTCTGCAGCGTCCAGCGCTTAGCGCATAGCGTCTACTGTACTTTATTGACTTACCCTTCTTTTTCGTTACACTATGCCCTATGGAGGTAGTATGAAAAAATTCATTTTTATACCCGTTGTTTTATTATTGATTTGTACGATATCCTGTCCGAAAAAATCTTCCTCTGAAGCAGGATTTGAGATCCCCGAAGGGGAAAAACGCGATGTCGCAGTGCTGTACGTTGCTCCAGCTGGCGGTACTGAGCACCTTGCCGAAGTGCGCGAGATCATGGTGTCATTCAACCAGCCCATGGTTCCGCTCGAGGGTGTACCGGAATTCGAATCCAAAGGGCCGTTGAACATATCACCCGAGATCAAAGGACGGTATCGCTGGCGTGGTACCTCCACACTTTATTTCATTCCGGACGAACCTCTGGTCGGGGGCACTGAATATACGTGTATTGTGCCGCGCGGCACTCAATCACTCATGGGATCGACGCTGAAAAAGGATTACTCGTGGGAGTTTACCACGGCACGGCCTGACCTTATCAACTCAAATCCGTACAATAGCGCAACATGGGTGGAGCTCGATCACACTATCTACCTCCTCTTTAACCAGCATATGGCGCCGGATAAAGCCAGGCAGTATATCGAATTAAAAACCCGGGACAATAATGGTTTTGAAAAACGGCATGCGTTCAAAGTACGAGGAATGACCGATGCCGAACAAAAGGACCGCGGCTCGTACTGGAAGCCGGAAAAGACCATTGTCATCGATCCGGATCATGACCTGCCCATTGAAAGCGAGGTCATGGTCACACTGAGAGAGGGTCTGCCCGCTGCATTAGGCGATCATGGCATGGAGCACGAACGCACACTCATGTTCTCCACCTATAATCATTTCCGTTTTGAAGGTTTGGATGAGGAAGTAATGAATCCTCAGGAGAGCATTGTTTTCAATTTTTCTAATCCGGTTATTTACAAGGACCTGCTTGAGCATATCACCTTCACGCCTGAAGTCAAGATTCCGGAGCACTACTTCAACTGGACGCACTCCTCCTACCGTTTATACCTTTACCTTGATCTTAAACCGGACACAAAATACAAAGTCACGATCGACAAAAATTTAAAAGACCGATTTGAACAAAAATTAGGCAAGAACGAAACCGCTACATTTAAGACCACTGATTATGATCCAAATATCTACACCGCAACCGGGAAAGGAACGGTTGAATCATACGCGGACAAACGTCACCCGGTCACCTTTATCAATGTATCGCGCGTCCGTAGAAAAATGGCACTGCTCAACCGTGATGAAATCATCCCAACCCTGACTTCGAACGATGTCTTTTATGGTTACCAATCCTGGAACCCGCGGTTCACCTACGATGTGGATGACATCTGGACCAACAGCGGTAAACGCAATGAAAAGATCACGGTACCCCTGGAACTTAATGACGTACTTCAGGGAAGACCGGACGGTTTTGTGTTCTTCGAGATCGATGCGCAGAAACAGGTGCGCTACAACCGCCAGTATTTCCGCGGCCTCCTTCAGGTTACGAATATCGGGATAACCGGTAAGTTCTCCTCAGAAAATAATATCATCTGGGTCACGTCTTTAAAAGGCGGCCAGCCTCTCCCGCATGCGCGGATCGAGATCCGGGACAACGGCAACCGTGTGCTCTGGCAGGGCTTTGCAGACGATAAGGGCATCGCCGAAACACCGGGATGGAAACAACTGGGCATCGTGCCGGAAAGCCGATGGTCCAAGCCGCGCGTATGGGTCTTTGCCCGGCAGGGGAACGATGAAGCGTTCATAGTCTCTGATGACGGTACCGGGATCTACCCGTACGATTTCGGGATATCCTATGATTGGGATCCGGAACCCGAACGGTACCGGGGATTTATTTTCACGGAGCGGGGCATTTACAAAGCCGGCGAGGATGTGTATATCAAGGGCATTATCCGGGATAAGATACGCGGCAAGTGGCAAATACCCACCGCGTTCAGGTCAATCTCAATGATCATTTATAATTCCCGCGGGGATGAGATCTATAATGACGACATATCATTGAACGCGTTCGGATCGTTCAACAAAAAACTCTCTATCGCATCTGACGCACCGACCGGATGGTATGAAATCGCGGTCGACCCCGGCGTAGACGATGAGGTCACGTTTTACGGTTCATTCCGTGTCGAAGCCTACCGTCCTGCGCAGTTTGAGGTGAAAGCCACGTGCGACAAGGAAGAATATACCTTTGGGGATGTTTTTGCCGGAAAAATAAAAGGGTGGTACCTGTACGGCGGGCCGATGAGCGGCGAGGAGGTGGATTGGACGATCCTGCTCAACAACTCTTACTACCGTCCGCCAGGACACAAAGGCTTCCGTTTCGGTCCCACGTATTCATGGTATGATGATGAGTGGGAATTCGAAGGTGTCATCGCATCAGGACACGACAAACTGGATAAGAAAGGACTGATCCAGGTCGCGCAAAAATTAGAACACGAAAAGGTTAAACGAACCATGCTCCTCACGCTCGAAGGCACGGTCACGGCACAGAACCGCCAGACCCTGTCCGGGCGCACCAATTGCCTGGTCCATAAGGGTGAATACTACATCGGGATCCGCCCCAAAACTACGTTCATGGATGTCAAATCGCCGATCGACTTTGAGTTCATCACCACGCTGCCCAATGGTACGATCGAAGCCGGCAAGGACTTGAAGATCGAGATCATCCGGCGGCAATGGGTGAGTGTGCGCAAAGCAGGTGTTGAGGGCAGGTACGAATGGATCTCTGAATTACAGGACAGCACCGTACACACCACGAAAGTGAAGACCGGCGAGCAGGCAGTGATTAAATCCTTCACGCCTGAACAGACCGGTTACTATATCATCAGTGCCGAAGGAAAGGATGCTAAAGGCAATACGATCATCACGAGTACTTACTTCTATGCGACCGGAAAAGGATATTTTTCATGGCGCAAAACCGATGATGATAAGATCGAAATCGTGCCGGATGAAGATGAATACAAGCCCGGGGACGTTGCCCGGATCCTCGTGAAATCACCGTATGAGAAGGCATTCGCCCTGGTCACGATTGAACGTGAATTCGTGCTCGAACGGTTTACGCAGGAACTCGTCGGCTCGAGCGATGTCATCGAGATCCCCATTTCCCAGGACTACCTGCCGAACGTCTACGTTTCGGTAATCCTCGTGCAGGGTCGAACCGGTTTCGACAAGTTCAATGAAGAAGGAGAGGATATTGCCAAACCATCGTTCAAGATCGGCTATACCAACCTTCGGATCGATGCGGAATCAAAACATCTCGACATCAAGATCTCAACCGACAAAGAGGAATATAAACCGCGGGATTCAGTGACCGTCCGGGTCCGCATCAAGAGCAATACCGGAAAAGGTGAACCATCTGAAGTCGTCCTGGCAGTCGTGGATGTCGGCGTCCTGAATCTTATCGGTTTTGAGACGCCCGATCCTTTCCCTTATTTTTATGGTTCAAGACCCTTATCCGTCGAGACCGCGGAGAGCCGTCTCCATATTATCGGCCAGCGGAGTTATGATGAAAAAGGCGAAAGCCGCGGCGGTGGCGGCGGACCAGGCGCTGCGTTCGCATACCGGACCGAATTTCTGACGACGGCGTACTACAACCCGACGCTGCAGACCGACAAGAACGGCGAAGCCGTGATCACCTTCCGGCTGCCTGACAACCTCACCACGTTCCGTATCATGGCGACCGCACAGACCAAACACGCTTCGTTCGGCGCCGGGGAAACGAATATCCGCGTGAAAAAACCCCTTCTGCTGCTGGAAGCACTCCCGCGCTTTGCGCGCCTGGGCGACGAGTTTGAAGCAGGTGTGGTCATCCATAACAACACAAAACAAAACGGCACTGTCGCTATCGAGGCATCGGTCGATAACATCACACTCGTCGGCGACCGATCCGGGAACGTTGAGATCCCGGACGGAGAAGAACAGGAAGTGCGATTCCTGTTCCATGCAGAGCAAGTGGGAAAAGCAACCTTCCGTTTCAAGGCAAACCTGGGCAGCGAATCCGATGGCATCGAGCTTTCAATCCCGGTGATCCAGCCCCGCCTTACCGAAGCGGTTGCCCTGTACAGCCAAACATTGGATAACGCAGCCGAGGCCCTGACTGTTCCGACCGATATTTTCAAGGATGTGGGGTACGTGGAATTCACCACTTCCTCGTCCGCGCTCGTGGGACTGGAAGGCGGCATTGAATACCTGATTAGATATCCGTACGAATGTCTTGAACAGAAAACATCGTGCATCCTGCCGTTCATCCTCGCCGAGGAGCTGATCAACACGTTTGAACTCTCGGAGCTCAAGAACAAAGACCTCCGCACCTATGTGAAGGACGCGCTCCGGGAATTCAAGGAATTCCAGCACTATAATGGAGGTTTTAAATACTGGCCTGATTCGTGGCGCCCTTCTCCCTGGCTTACCGCATACGTGATGTACGCACTGGCAATGGCAAAACGCCAGGGATACAGTATTGACCAGGATATGGCAAGCCAGGCGCTTGAGTACCTTAAAGACGTACTGCGCCGCAATGGAACAGATTGGGAATATCCATACTCGATCAACGTACAGCTCACCACGAAGTCCTTCGTGCTCTACGCGCTCGCGCTATGGAATTCATACGACCACGGGTACATGTCTACATTATTTGAAAAGCGGGACCAGATATCGCTCTTTGGCAAAACCATGCTCTTAAAGACCGCACACATCTACGGGAATTCCTACCATACGAACGAACTGCGGCGGATACTCCTTAATAAGATAAAAATGTCACCGACGACCGCACATTTCGAGGAACCGGATGAGACCGGCATGTCATGGATCTGGCACTCCAATGTCCGGACGACCGCGCTCATCCTCCAGGCAATGCTGGAGACCGGCGGCGAATTTCCGCACGCGGAGAAGATCATCAAGTGGCTCGTTACCGAACGCAAAATAGGACGCTGGCGTTCGACCCAGGAAAATATCTATGTGTTCGATGCGTTCAATACTTATTTCGATATCTACGAAAAGCAAACACCTGATTTCACGGCGCGCATCTACCTTGAGAACAAAGAGATCGTAAAGGAAGTATTCAAGGGACGCGCGCTCGAGATTCGCCGTACCGAGATCCCGATCGCGGACATTGCGCAGGGCAAGGAACTTCCCGTGAACATTCAGAAACAAGGTGAGGGCCGGCTCTACTACGGCATGCGCATGCTCTACGCGCCAAAGCGCGAGCTCAAGCCGCGCGATGAAGGTCTTGCCGTATTCAAGGTCATCGAACCGCTCGTTGAAGGATCGCCCGGTGAAGAACTCACGGCCGGGGAGATCTACAAGATCACTCTGAGCGTGATCACGCCGCAGGAAAGGAACTTCGTGGTCGTTGACGATCCGCTGCCCGCGGGCCTTGAAGTCATCAATACATCGTTCGACACGGAGAGCCGGCAGACCCTTTCCTATATGGCGAGCGATGAACAGCAGGAATACACCGATTATTATGACGACTACTACTATGAGGATGATTACTATGACAACTACTACTACCGCTCATGGGGCACCTTTGACCACTGGGAGATCTACGATGACAAAGTCCTGCTCTTTGCCGATGCCTTGTATGCGGGTGAACACACGTTCTCCTATCTTGCACGGGCTATGACCTATGGAACGTTCACTATGCCGCCGACTAAAGCTGAAGAAATGTACACACCCGAGGTGTTCGGATACAACCGGCAGAGGACGCTCTCTATCAAGTAGAAAATAGGAACTAAGAACTAGGAACTGTTTGCGCTATGCGCTACGCTTTTCGCGTAGTACACCGCGCCGAGGATACCCGCATCATTACCGAGTGCCGGGGGGACGATCCAATAATCGCGGAACCGGCTCCCGATCACACATTCTTTCACGGTCTTCCGCAGGGGATCGAACAGGATCCGACCAGCGTTACTAACGCCTCCGGACACGATCACGATCGTGGGGTCATATAAATGAATGATATTGGTGATACCGATGCCAAGATAGTGACCGATACGCGCGTAAATATCGCGCGCTACCCGATCCCCTCGTTTTGCTTCCAGTGCGATCGAACGGGGTGTTATCCGTTCTGCTTCATGCAAACTGCTTTTCCGGTTACGCAGCAACCGGCGCGCCAGGCGCGTAATAGGCCGCACACCAACATATGACTCCAGGCACCCGCGATTGCCGCACGCGCATTTCTTGCCGTTTTCTTTGATAATGATATGTCCGAATTCACCGGCAAATCCGTGGGCACCGAACTGCAAACGGCCTTCACATACGGCAGCGCCGCCTACGCCCGTGCCGACCGTGAGCATGAATACGTCCTGACATCCTTTTGCCGCGCCGTACTGCCATTCGCCGAGGCAGGCAGCATTGACATCATTCAGGATACAAACCGGCACTCCAGATTTTCGCTCAAGCAGCCTTGCCAGGGGCACTTCATCCCATCCTGGCATATTGGGTGAATACCGCACGATCCCGTGCTTGGAATCGATGATACCGGCAATTCCGATGCCGATACCAGCCGCGTCCTTTCCGATCCTGTTGATCGCGGTCAGTATCTGTTGAAGAGAAACTTCAAGACCTTCACGCGCACGGGTCTCCATAGTAATACGCTTAAGAATCTTTGTACCTCTCAGCCGTGCGCATTTGATATACGTGCCGCCAACATCGACTCCAAGATATATGCTTCGATCCATGTGGTTATGGTACAAGATTACAGAGGATCCGTCAAGAGATTAGAACTTTGACGAACTAAAGTGTTATTTTTCTTTGGAAGCTGTTTCTTCCTTGACAAGGCGTATGCTGTTGGAACCGCACTTTGGACATTGGCGCTCTATCATCACGCCTTTTTCATAGGGAAATTTATTGATCGCACCGCAACGCAGGCATTTGAAGTCCCTTTGTTCCATGACGTCTCCTTTATCCGACTACTTCTTCTTTTTCTCCTCTTCCTCGGTGAGCACTTTTACCGTATGTTCGATCTCTTCCCTGGTCACGGTCTTGCGCAGCGCTTCGATATCCTGCATCGCTTTCTGGAACCGCTGGCCTTCGGCCGCGCTGATCCACTCAAGAAGGAGCCGCTCCGGTCGAATGCCCCATTTTTCCATTTTATCCCAGAGTTTCTCGACCCGCTTCTGGGTCCACCGGTTCGCGTCGATATAGTGGCAGTCAACGTAGTGGCAGCCAGAAACAACGACCATGGGCGCACCTTTCCTGAATGCGTGGAGCACCCATTCCTCAGCGACCCGACCGCTGCACATGGTCCGGATAAGACGCTGGGTCGGCGGATACTGAAGACGGGCGCCGCCGCATGTGTCGGCACCTGCATATGAACACCAGTTGCACGCGAAAACGATCGTTTTGTCTTGTGGATTCTCGGCAAGGTGTGCATCGATCTGGCTGTACACTTGATCATTAGTAAAGTGCTTCATGGTGATCGCACCGAACCGGCACTCAGCGCCACACGTCCCGCACCCCTTGCACAGCGCTTCAAGGTACTCAAGCGTCTTTTTCTTGGGATCCACTTTGATCGCATTGTAGGGGCACACTTTCGCACACATACCGCAGAACCGGCAGGTTTCAAGATCGATCGTTGAGGTAATCGCCTCGAGCGTCACTTCACCCGCGGACAGCAGCGTTTCAGCACGGGCAGCTGCGGCACTCGCCTGGGTCACCGAATCCTTGACGTCTTTGGGTGCCTCGGCACAACCCGCTAAGTACACACCGGTAGTCGGAGCATCGACTGGTTTGAGTTTCGGATGCGCTTCCATAAAAAACCCGTCCGGTGTTTTAGACAGTGTCAGCAGTTGTTGAACCTGCGGCATGTCCCAGCGGGGCGTTACGCCTACCGAAAGAACGAGCATATCGAATTCATGCTCCTCAAGTTCGTTCGATGTGGTGTCTTCGACCATTATTTTGAGGTTGTGTGTATTCGAATCCTCGGTGATCTCTCCCGGGATACCCCGTATATACTGGACACCAGCGGCTTTGCTGCGGTTAAAAAGATCTTCGAACCCCTTGCCAAAAGCACGGATATCAATATAGAAAACCTTCGCTTCAATGTCAGGATAGTGGTCTTTGAGCAAGAGCGTATCCTTGATCGTATTCATACAACAAATATTACTGCAGTAGGAATTACCGCATTTTTCGGTACGCGAACCCACACACTGAATGAAACCAACGGTCTTCGGGCGCTTCCGGTCGGTGGGGCGAATAAAATGTCCATCTGATGGTCCACCGGCTGAGATCAGACGTTCGAATTCCATGCTCGTAACGACATTCTCGAAACGTGTGTACCCGTATTCATCAATTGGGGTGGGATCGAACACGTCCATACCGGTCGCGACGATCACGACACCGACGTCGACCTCCATTATTTCATCCTTAGCATCGTAGTCGATGCATTTTTTCTCACAGGCATCAGCGCACTTTCCGCAGGCGATCGGATTAGTGCCTAAACAGTTCTTCATGTCGATCAGGAACGATGACGGGACTGCCTGCGGGAAAGGAATGTAGATGGCTTTCCGGGATGACATTCCCTGTTGGAATTCATCGGGAACGATTACCGGGCACACCGTTACACAATCGCCACATGCCGTGCACTCGCCTTCATCAACGTACTTGGCTTTCCTGCGAATGACCACGTGGAAATTGCCGACGTAGCCGGATATCTTTTCTACTTCGCTATAGGTCAGAAGGTTGATGTTGGGATGTCGACCGACATCCATCATTTTCGGACCGAGTATTCATATCGCACAGTCCATCGTCGGATAGGTCTTGGCAAGCTGAGCCATAAGACCACCGAGCGATGGTTCTTTTTCCACAAGCGTCACCTTGTATCCTGCATCGGCCATATCGAGCGCCGATTGCATGCCTGCCACGCCCCCGCCGATCACGAGCGCTGCCTGCTTGACCGGGATCCTCGTTTCTTCCTGAGGCTGCAGGTACCGCGCGCGTCCGACATAGGCTTTCATGATATCGATCGCTTTTTCCGTCGCACCTTTCCGGTCTCCGATGTGCACCCATGAACACTGTTCGCGTATGTTCGCCATATCGACAAGATAGGGATTCATCCCCACCTCTTTCACGCATGTCCGAAACGTCGGTTCGTGCATACGCGGGGAACATGCGGCCACAACCACGCGGTTGAGTTTATGCTCGGTGATCGCCTTCTTGATCGCTTGTTGCCCGGGTTCTGAACATGTGTAGAGGTTTTTTGTCGCAAAAACCACATTTGGCTGTTTTTGCGCAACCTCGACCACGGCATCAACGTCGATCGAACCAGCGATATTCGTTCCGCATTCACAGATAAAGACACCGATCCTCAGATCGTCATCTTTGGGCATATTCAATCACCTCCCTTCATAAATAATTCTATCGTTGTATAGTTCTGTAGTCGCATCGTCTTATTGTTGCTCCTTCAATTATCCGACTATCAGAAGATTCAACCACAGCACCATCACCCATAATTTTATACTTTGACATGTCCATCCATAATCCTGTTTATTTTTCCAAAGCCTGAGCAACGAACGCAGAGAACTGCATGGTCGCTATCTTCACATCAGAAGGAGCATTTTGTTCTTTCATGACACACTTGAAGTGGATCTCGCATTTAGGACAGGCAAGTATGAGACGTTCTGCTCCGGTGTTTTTTGCCTCGCGCAAACGCATCATCTGGATCTGTTTGGAATAGAAAGAGCAATTGATCCAGGCACTGACGCCACAGCATACTGCCCGCTGACGGTTTCTGGGCATTTCGACGATCTCAACGCCCGGGATAGCCGCCATAACTTTGCGCGGAGCATCGTACACGCCCAGATGACGACCTAACCGACATGGATCCTGGAACGTCACTCTTGAGCGCATTTCCTTGAAACGCAATGTTCCCTGATCCACTGCCTGCGCCAGTACTTCGCTGATATGTATGACTTCGAAATCAACCGGGAAAAATTTAGGGTAATCAAGCTTGAAGGTCCGGTATCCTTCTGGACATGAAAACACAACTCTTTTCGCTTTAAGTTTTTTTATCTCCTCGATATTATAAAAAGCAAGTTTTTTGAAATTCTCGGTATCCCCGCTCCAGAGCAAGTCGTGACCACAACAGCGCTCCTGAGGCATGACTGCCGGTACGATCCCAAGGCGGTTCATAATCCTGATCGCCGCGCGTGATTCCTCGAGGGTATGTACGCCGATATTGCTGAGCAATACATCGAAGTGCGGCAAACAGCCTACGAAATATACCACTTCTCCGGTCTCAGCGATCTTAAGATCTTTATCGATCCAGTCCATCCGCCTCTGTAGCCGGTCCGACGTCGCCATTATGCGCATAAATGATTGGGCTGCACCACCGTGAGAGCAGATCGCATCCTCACCCAACTGCTGTGCAACCTGTCGGGTCTCCTGCGTCAATTGTAAGTAGGTGATATTCGCGGGGCAGCGTAGTTCGCACATTCCGCATGTAAGACATGACCAGATATTCTTGTCCGTAATCACATCACTGGTGGAACGGCGGATCGTGCGGGTAACCATGACGCGCGGTGAGAATCCAGAATTAAAGACCGACACCGGACATACCGACGTGCACTTTCCACACTCCAGGCAGAGCAAGGCACGTGTATCCGTAGCAATAGTCTTCAGTTCATTCATGAGGGGGTACTCCTGCCCGTTGATGAAGGAATAACAGCGCGCGATGATGGCCCCAGCCCTCTGATCTGCGTGATGAATCCCTCAACTTCGTTCCTGAAGTGAGCAACCTGTTGGGCATTAAACCAACCGAGTTTTAGACGACCGGGCTCTATGCCAAGCATGGTGATGAGCTGTGCGGCAGTATCATGGACATCCGCGGCACGCTTGGCTCCAGTGACATAGTGACAATCATCAACATGACAGGTTGCGATCAACACTCCATCCGCGCCTAGTTCGAATGACTTAAGAACATACGCGGGCGTCACCATACCTCCACACATGACCTGTATACACTTCACGTGTGCAGGAAGTGTTTTTCCTGATTGCCGTGCCTGTTCGACAGCGGGATATGCACTCCAATTGCAGCAAAATACCACGATTTTGGGATCAAACTCTTTCATTGCATGGACCTATGGTCTGATCGCCGGATAGTTGAATAGACTATCAGACAATAAACCGATGAAACTAAAAGACGATTCAGTTCCCAAGGAACGCCTCCAGCTCTGATTCAATATCCTTGTTATTAAAAAACGCCAACCGTGCTGCCCCGGTCGGGCATACGGATACGCACGTACCGCATCCTTTGCAGACGGTACTATCTACCAGCGCAACACTGGAACCATCCGGCTGTTCTATCACGGTGATCGCCGTGTAATCGCATACCGCCTCACATTCACCACATCCCCGGCACATTTTTGGATCCACGGTTGAAATGATCGGTTCGACATGAACGGGTATCATGTCTTTCCCATCTCCAGAGAGAAGCGCTTTGGTATCAGGTGTGATCTTCAGATCTGTTGGTAATCCATGGACCATGAGCAGTTCCTTGCCTTGAGCGGTCTCGATACCAATGACTCGCTTTCTGCACTCTTTCACGCAATGGACACACTCAAAGCACGGACCACAACGCAGGCAACGCCTGGCTTCCTGCACGGCTTCCTCGGTTGATAATGTGGATTCCACTTCATCAAATGTACTTTTTCGTACATCAACGGCTTTTTTGCGGGCATGAATGCGCGCCCTCTTCTCGGGCGTATATTCACCGGGCACTAGTTCGCGCTGCTGCAGAGAAACACCTTCGCTCTCCTGCTGCATCGGCTTACCCTGCACATATCTGTCTATGGCTTGTGCTGCTCGATGACCGGCTGCGATCGCATCAATGACGGTACTCGGTCCGGTCACTGCATCACCACCGGCGAAAACACCCGGTTTGCTGGTCATAAGCGTCTGCTCATCAACATCGAATGCATCCCATTTGTTTATGCGCATTTCAGCATTCCTGAAACAATCGATATCCGGCTTCTGACTGATGGCTGAAATAATAAGGTCAGCACCGATTACGAATTCCGATCCTTCAATCGGCACGGGACGCCGCCTCCCCGACGCATCAGGTTCGCCGAGCTTCATCTTCACGCATTCCATACCAGTCACCCGGCCACCTTCCCCAATGATCTTCGTGGGTGCAGCCAGGTAATCGATGATAATACCCTCGTTTTCCGCATCAACGATCTCTTCCTCGTTCGCGGGCATTTCTTTGCGCGAACGCCGATACACGATATGGACATCCTGGCATCCCAGGCGGAGCGCACTGCGCGCCGAATCGACCGCTGAATTCCCGCCGCCAATCACGATCACCCGGTCGCCTGGTCTGTCCTGCTTACCAGCATTCACACGCCGCAAAAACTGGATACAATCAACGATCCCTTCAAAATCATCTTCACCCGGGACCTTCAGTTTCAAACCTTTATGCGCACCGATTGCGAGAAATACCGCGGCATATCCCTGTTCAAATAATCGGTCGACATTCTCGATCTTGGTGTTGGTTCTCAGCTCCACACCCAGTTTAATGATATCCTGGATCTCGTTCCCAATGATATCCCGGGGTAAACGGTAGGCAGGTATCCCGGTCACCATCATACCGCCGGCTACTGCCAGTTCTTCAAAGATCGTCACACCGTATCCCATACGGACAAGATCGTTTGCCGCGGTAAGACCCGCCGGACCGGATCCTATGATCGAAATTTTCTTTGCTTTGGTCTGCTTGATCGGCACGACATTCCGACCGCCCTGCTGTAATTCAAAATCGGCTATGAAACGCTTGAGTGCACAGATCGCCAAAGGATCATCAAAATCACCTCTGCGGCATTCCGCTTCACACGGGTGCGTACAGACACGTCCGCATATGCCGGGTAATGGATTTGTCTCCCGGACAATATCGAGTGCACGCTGGAAATCACCACGAGCAATCGCTCCCAGGTATGCCTTGATGTTCACACCCGCAGGGCATGCAACACGACAGGTCGCGGTCGTGATTTCCTGGATCGGAAAGGATCGTTCTATGTCCGGAAGCTGGAGGACGGCTCCAGGAGAGTTTTGCTGTTCCCCGCGGCTGATCCCGTCTGTATCAGCCACTGACGTGCTCCTTGCCATACTGATATCCCTTCTCGAACGCCTGAAGATTAAGATCCATTGCCTTTTCAGGAACCGATTCCGGAACCGCTCTTTTCATCGACTCATATGTCACAACATTGGCGATCGCAGTAAAGAAACCGAGCATTACTACGTTCGCCACGATCTTCCGTCCGAGTTCCTCGGCAAAACGGGTCGCGGGAATACCATACAGGGCGATATTGCCTCGTTTCGGGTTAAGCTTCACGAGATCGACATCGTAGAGTAACATTCCGTTGTCCTTAAGTTCAGGCTCGAATTTTTCGTATCCTTCCTGGGACATGGCAACGAGCACGTCGGATTTGGTCACGTAAGGATAGAGAACTTTTGATTCGGATACGACGAGTTGTGAACTGCACGCCCCTCCGCGTGCCTCTGGTCCGAACGACTGACTCATGGTTGCATGTTTGGTATCGTGAATCGAGGCTGCACGCCCGGCAATAATACCCGACCGGATTATCCCCTGTCCACCATACCCGGCAAAACGGACCTCAGCCATTATAACCTCCCGCGGTTATTCCATACGGCGTGAATTTATCTTTCAGGACAGTCGTTAATTGTTTATTGTAATTATCAATAAAAGGCGGCATTGCTTTGTCCGTGAACGTACCGACGATGATCTTGGAATCCGGAGTTATGCCAACACTACGGGGAAGTTCGTTGTTACGTATTTCGGAATTCTCGTAATAAAATTGCACTACATCCTCATGCCATGTGGAAATACCGTGGTAGTAATCGGGTCCGGGAACAAGCACCTCGATCACGGCAAGTCCCCGCTTGGTCAACCCGTGTGCGATAGAATCAGCGAGTTCTTTGGTATGTAGGGCGGTCCAACGGGCCGTATAGATCGCGCCGCACGAATTTCCGAGATGAGGAATATTGAATGGCTCTTCGAATGTCGAGTAAGGTGAAAATTTGACCGTTGTTTGAGGCGTGGTCTTCCCGGCAATCGTTCGATACACAAAATTATTTACGTAAATCACAAGAATTTCCATATTCCGGCGGCTGCCATGCACAAAATGATTACCGCCGATGGTCACCAGATCACCGGCAACTGCGGTTACCCTTAATCCTGGATTCGCCAGTTTCAAACCCGTGCCGAAAGCGATCGAACGTCCCCGCGTTACGTGGAAATAGTCAACACCCAGATCCTTGACCACTCCGGGTTCAAAGAATATGTCGGATGGCATGCTGATCCGTGCCGGTTTGACACCTGACTGTTCAATGCCTTTTTTAAATGCCGCGATAAGGGGATTCATTCTTCTATCCTCGTTTTTTTATCAAAAACCTTTTTTTCCAATCGTGTCCTGAATTCATACACACATTCAAAATGCTTGTCCTGTTTCACGGCGTATTCGATCGCATCACAGATATCCCCTGGATCATGGACACCCGCGCCGCCGTGGGGCACGAGCACGACGTTAGACCTGCCTCCAGCACAGCGATCGACTTCGTAGGCGATCTGTCCATAGTTGATCTCTGGAACCACGAATGCTTTAGTCTTCTTTGATAGCGCGGTAATACGTTCGTCCGGGAATGGCCATACTGTAACAAGGCGTAAATGGCCGACTTTTATCCCTTTTTCACGCGCCAGTTCGATCCCCCGTACCGCTACCCGGGATGAGATCCCGTAGGCGACAACAATGATATCCGCATTGTCGGTATCCTCTTCTATCAGTTCGATAATGTGTTCCTTATTTTTCCGTATCTTGTCAACAAGTCGTCTGATATACATCATCTTAAAATCCCCGTCCGAATAGGGTATGCCGTGTGCGTCGTGTGCGCGTGCGGAAATGTACAGATTAAGGCCGTCACCCGCTTTTGCCATCGGTGCGATACCACCATTATCCGAAGCAAAAGGCACATAACCGCCCGGTTCGCCCTTATAGTAACCCCGCGGTACGATCTCGATCTGATCAGCAGGCGGAATAACCACCTTCTCGGTCATGTGACCGACGCATTCATCCGCCATGATCATAACCGGACACCGGTAGCGTTCTGCAAGGTTGAACGCCTTGATCGTGTAGTCGAACAACTCCTGCGGTGATTCCGGTGCGATCGCGATCAATTCATAATCACCATGCGATCCCCATCGCGATTGCATGATATCCGCCTGACCGGTCTTGGTCGGTACACCGGTCGATGGTCCGCCGCGCTGGATATTGAGGAGCACGAGCGGCGTCTCGAGCATTGCGGCGAAGCCGAACGTCTCCATCATAAGCGAATACCCCGGACCAGAGGTGATCGTCATGCTCTTCGCACCAGCCCATGCTGCACCAACGATCGCGGATACCGATGCGAGCTCATCTTCCATTTGAATGAACAGGGCATTCCCTTTGTAAGCAACGCGGGCGAATGCTTCGGCTGCTTCAGTCGATGGGGTGATCGGATACCCGGCGATGAATTTGCATCCTGCCGCGAGCGCTCCGTATCCGGCCGCAACATCACCATCAATGTAGTATATTCCCGTCATCACATCCTTAGGATCCGCTTTCATCCTGTTAGACCTCCTTTCAACCATTTGTAAATACCCTGTCTACGCAGGACAAATCCCTGATTTTTTTTCGCAGCACCATTGTCACCATAAGGTCTAACAGGATTCATCGCTCTTCTCTCCTCTTCTCTGTTGCAGCCATTCCTGGTAGCGTTCAGTGTACGTCGGACGCTCTCGATCGACAAACTTTCCTACAATGATCTTCTGCTGGTATCCGATATCCAGATTCTTGGTATCCTCACCATGGCGGATCTCAGAGTTCTCGTGGTAGAATCTCATCATATCGAGCCCATCGCCCAGACGATTGATCCGCGAGTAGTACTGTGCGCACGGCGAAATGACCTCGACCACGGAGAACCCTTTTTTATTCAAAGCTTCAACGAATGATTTGGTCAACCGCCGCACATGGAGCGCAGTCCAGCGCGCGACATACACTGCCCCTGACGAATCCGCCAGGTATGGTATGTTGAAGGGTGGCTCAACGCACCCGAACGGACAGGTAGTGGCGTACGCGGTGAGCGGTGTTGTCGGGGCGACCTGACCACCGGTCATCGCATAAATAAAATTGTTCACACAGACAACGAGTATATCGATGTTCCGGCGCGCCGCATGAATGAAGTGATTGCCGCCGATCGCGATCAGATCGCCGTCCCCGGAAAACACGACGACTTTCATGCCCGGTTTCGCTACTTTGATCCCGGTCGCAAAGGCGATCGCCCGTCCATGCGTCGTATGGAATGAATCGAGTTTCACGTACCCGGCGACACGCCCGGTACATCCGATCCCGGAAACGATCACAACGTTATCCAGATCGATGTTCGCTTTCCCGAGCGCCGCGGCAAATGCGGTAACCGCGACTCCGATACCACATCCCGGACACCAGATGTGAGGGATCCGGTCCATGCGCAATACATTCTCCATCGGATGGATGTCATGTGCGGTGGCTGTTTTCACTGCTTCCATCTTATGCTCCTTGGTACTCAATGATACTGTCTTTTACGTGAGTCTCTTTTTGTAGGGATTCGATAGCGGTTAAAAGAGCGGACGGATCCTCCATACCTTTATCGCCGTGAATCATGAACACAACGTTCGCCTTGCCATAACTGCTCCGTTGCACTTCATAGACGATCTGTCCAAAATTAATCTCGGGTACGATAAATGCTTTAATGTGTTTGGCGATCTCGGTGATACGTTTTTCCGGAAACGGCCAGACGATATTCAATTTCATGTGACCGACCTTAAGACCCTGTGCGCGCGCCTGTTCGACTGCAGCAGCGGATGCACGCGCCGATGTTCCGTATGAAACAACTACATATTCGGCGTCATCGATACCGGTCTCCTGCACATCAACGAGCTCATCCATGTACTTCCTGATCTTCCATACTAATGGATGTACATTGTACTCCTGGCACTCTTCATTCATGACCGGATAACCTCGGTCATCATGCGTCAATCCCGTAACGTGGAACTTATAACCATGGCCAATATCGACCATTCGCGGGACATAGTCTCCGTCGCGCTTGAACGGCAGGTAGGTACCGGGTTTGCCGTCGTAGTAACGCCGGGCATATAATTCGATCGTTTCAGGCTTAGGGATGATAACCACTTCCTTTTTTTGCGCAAGGTATGCATCCGACATGACCATCACCGGTATCCGAAACCGCTCCGAGATATTGAATGCTCCGATCATGTGGTCATACATTTCCTGTGGTGAACTCGGCGCCAATGCCACTGTTTCGTAGTCACCGTGCGATCCCCATCGTGCCTGCATGATATCCGCCTGCGCAGCGCGGTTCGCTATTCCCAATCCAGGGCCCACACTCTGAACATCCACGATAACGCACGGTGTCTCGAGCATAACGCCAAGCCCGAGGTGCTCCATCATGAGTGAAAGACCCGAACCTGACGTAACGGTCATCGCTTTTTTACCGGTCCATGAAGCCCCGATCACCGCGGCGAGCGCTGATATCTCATCCTCCATTTGTATGAACGTAGCATCATCGACTGCCTTTGCGCGCTCCAGGAACCGCTGGCTGACTTCGATCGCTGGTTCGATCGGATATGCTCCCAAAAAACGACATCCTGCGGACAGAGCACCCTCGGCGCACGCCTGGTTTCCGCTCAAAATATGAGAACCAGTTAATACACCCCTCGGGTCTGCTTTCACCCCGCTTTGTCCACTTAAGGATTCTCCCATACTATCTACCTCCTGCTTTGTGCATTACATCTGTTTTGTCATTTCGAGCGTATGAGTTTTTGTCGTGACAAACGGAGTTCATTTTTCTCCTTCCTGAACTCCAGCGCATGCGGGGTTCTCTTCTTCTTGTTTTATTACGTAGATTGCGAACTCCGGGCACAGCATTTCACACAGGTGGCACTCAACACACGCCTCTGGTTTGCTCACCTCAGGTGGATGATACCCCTTTTTGTTGAAATGTTCAGACATAACAAGTACGTCTCTGGGGCAATACTCGACACAAAAGCCGCATCCTTTGCACCGATCCTGAAGGATATGAATATCCCCTTTCGGTATCTTGTATTTGCCCTCATCAAGTGGTCTTCTCCACAGTTTCATAACACTCCTTGGTTGCATCAAATAGTCGTATGTGCTTTATAAATTTGAAAAAGGATTTGTGTCAAGGTTACCCCTTACACTCAATATCCTGCTCCCCCACTCCGCAGGTATTATAGCAATTTTGCCTTGATTGTCAAGGGCAGGGTGGTGCGGTATTATTGACACAGAACGAACCTTGAATATCATATGTACCCATGATTGACGGCATCCATGTGAAAGGCGCGCGCCTTCATAACCTAAAGAATATCACTATTACGATCCCACGAAACAAATTTGTCGTGATCACGGGCATATCCGGATCAGGTAAATCCTCCCTGGCCTTTGATACCCTCTATGCAGAGGGTCAACGCCGTTACGTCGAATCACTCTCCGCATATGCCCGTCAATTCCTGGGTATGATGGACAAACCGGATGTCGACGAGATCACCGGATTATCGCCGGCGATCGCGATACAACAGCGCAGCGCAGCTAAGAATCCACGCTCCACAGTCGGTACAATGACTGAACTCTATGACTACCTACGGGTCCTCTATGCGCGCATCGGCATACCATACTGCTATTCGTGCGATCGGCGCATCCACGCGCAAACAAGTGATCAGATCGTTGATACCATATTTAATGTGCCGACCGGCACAAAGATCGAGATCCTGGCGCCGGTCGTGCGCGGACGAAAGGGAGAGCACCGGGATTTTCTGGAGAAATTACCGCGGCGGGGGTATGTTCGCGTCCGGATCAATGGCACGGTGTATGATATTGAAGATGTACCGCCTCTGGAACGTTATAAGAAGCACACGATCGAACTCGTGATCGACCGGCTCGTAGTAAAAAACGGTATCCGTAAACGGCTCGCCGACAGCGTTGAAACGGGTTTGACAGAAGGTGATGGGGTGCTCAGTATCCTGATCAACGGCAAGGATGTCCAGACATTCAGCCAGCGCCTCGCATGCGTTCATTGCGGCATCAGTTACCCGGAGATCGCGCCGCGCATGTTCAGTTTCAACTCGCCGTATGGAGCATGCCCTTCGTGCGACGGACTGGGAACGAAAATGGAGATCGATCCGGAAAAAGTGATCCCGAATCCAAGACTTTCGATCAACGAAGGTGCGATCACGCACTACGGCATGCAAAGCAACTGGCGCCGATCAAAAATGCACGCCCTGGCACGCGCGCTATCGTTCAGCCTCGACACACCGTTTTGCAAATTGACAAAAAAAGTGCGGCATGCGATACTCTATGGCGAAGACATCCCGATCACGGTCAAGTACACGCGCACCGATGGCACGGGCAGGGGTGAATTTGAGGAGTTCTTCGAAGGCATCGTGCCGGAATTGATGCGGCGTTACCGGGAAACAACTTCCGAGGGTATCCGCCGGTGGATCGAGGGATTCATGATGATCAGCAAGTGCCCGGCATGCAAAGGTACGCGCTTGCGTCCAGAGAGCCTGTCCGTGAAGATCAACAACAAAAACATCGCGCAGGTCACGGTCATGTCAGTACGGATGGCAATGGATTATTTCAATGACCTAACACTATCAGCGACCGAACACGCGATCGCCGGAGAAATGATCAAAGAGATCCGACGGCGGCTCGATTTTCTCGTTTCGGTCGGACTTGATTACCTTACCCTTGACCGGACCACTGAGACGCTTGCCGGCGGCGAGGAACAACGGGTCCGTCTAGCAACGCAGATCGGTTCAGGGTTGGTCGGTGTTCTCTATATTCTTGATGAACCGTCGATCGGTCTGCACCAGCGTGATAACCAACGTTTGCTCGCGACGCTCCATGCGCTGCGCGACCTTGGCAACACAGTCCTCGTCGTGGAACATGACGCAGAAACGATCGCGAACGCCGATTATATCATCGATCTTGGTCCAGGCGCCGGAGAAGCCGGCGGCAACCTGGTCGCAGCCGGCACGCCGGCCGAGATCATGAAGAACTCCGCCTCGATAACCGGCCAGTACCTTGCCGGGAAACGTATGATCGAGATCCCGGAAAAACGCCGGGTACAGGGTAAACGGAAGATCACTATCCAGGGTGCTCATGAACATAACCTGAAAGACATCGATGTCGAGATCCCCCTGGGCATGTTCGTTTTGATCACCGGTGTTTCCGGATCGGGCAAATCCACCCTGATCATCGATACCCTCTACCGGACACTCGCCCAACGCTACTACCAGAGCAAACATCCGCCTGGTGCACATAAGACTGTACGCGGACTTGAATTCATCGATAAGGTCGTGAACATCGATCAATCACCGATCGGCAGAACGCCCCGTTCCAACCCGGCAACCTATACCGGCGCTTGGACACCGATCCGCGAATTGTTCGCCCAATTGCCCGAATCCCGGGTACGCGGGTATCGTGCCGGGCGTTTTTCATTCAATGTCCCGGGTGGTCGGTGCGAGCAGTGTGAGGGCGACGGCATGCTGCGCATTGAAATGCACTTCCTCCCTGACGTCTACATTACGTGCGATGCGTGCCAGGGACGGCGTTTCAACCGGGAAACGCTCGACATCCGTTATAAAGGAAAGACGATCAGCGACGTATTGAATATGTCGGTCAGCGAATCCCTGCAGTTTTTCCAACATATCCCCAAGATCAAACGTAAACTCACACTGCTGCAGGATGTCGGTCTGGAGTACATAAAACTCGGACAATCAGCAACCACGCTCTCTGGCGGCGAAGCGCAGCGTATTAAACTTTCCAAAGAGCTGAGCAAGATCGCGACCGGAAAAACACTCTACCTGTTGGACGAACCGACAACCGGATTGCACTTCGAGGATGTAAAGATGCTTCTCCACGTGCTCAACCGCCTTGTTGATAAGGGCAACACGGTCATCGTGATCGAACATAACCTCGAAGTGATCAAGTGCGCGGACTGGATCATCGATCTTGGCCCAGAAGGCGGCGATGATGGCGGCAAAGTCGTATGTGCCGGAACGCCGGAACAGGTGGCTCGTCTGGAGCAATCATACACCGGGCAATTCCTCAAACCAATCCTAAGCAGTAAGCCAAAGAATTACCGCAATACGTAAGGCGTAACGTGACAGACACACTAAACGCTGCGCTGTAATAAAATGTGAAACACGAGACGTTTCGCTGTCCTTAAACGATGCTGCGCCCCTGTACAAAAACGTCGCTATCGCGACTGGAACAATAACGCCTGCGGCTGTAACTAAATAACGAAATAGCCGATCCGCGGATCAGGACATCAGCACACAGGATACCCGCAACCCAGAACATCAGATGAAATCCCGATATACTTCTGATAGAACCAGCAGTAGCACCCAAACTTATTGTCCTTCTTTTTGTTTTCATTGACACTGTGTTCATACAGGCTATAATCACATATTCTATGGCAGCGACAAAAAAGAAAATCAAGCGGTATAATCTTGGATTGCTCGGATTTGGCAACGTAAATCGTGCATTCATCAAGCATTACTATTCGATACACGATACGATCCGAAAAAAATACGGATTTGTCCTCGACCTTTCGATGGTATGCGACGCGAAGAGTTTTGCCTGCAGAAAATCAATACCGATCCCGGGATTACTGGAGAAAAAGAGAAAGAGTTCACTGGTCGGTGGGTTCTGTACGGATCCCCTGGACCGGTGCGCACAGACGATCCGGGAAGCGAAGGTGGATATCATGATCGATGCGCTGCCATCGTCCAAGGCTGAGGTGGGACCGACCTTTCCGCTGCTCATCGATGCGCTTAAACGGGGGATATCCGTGATCTGCGTGAATAAAGCACCGCTCGTATTTAAAGGCGACACGTTGTTCAAAATGGCAAAAAAATACGATGCATATATTGGTTTGAGCGGAACGACCGCTGGTTCTCTGCCGACGGCGGGTATCGTTGGCAATGAACTGGCCGGGAGCGGGGTGTACGCGGTACGCGGTATCGTGAACGGAACGAGCAACTATGTTCTTGATCTTATCGGGTTTGCCAAGTACACGGCCATTGATGCGGTGCGCGAAGCCGTAAAACTCGGCATTGCAGAACCGGATTATCGTTTCGATCTCAACGGTCTTGATACATGTTTCAAAATGATCATCCTCGGTCTTATCCTGACCGGGAAGATCGTTGATCTCCACCATATCCCCTGCGCCGGGATACTGCAATTAAAAGAAGAGGATATCCGGAAAGTCGTCGATGAAGGGAAGCTCATCCGACTGATCGGCAATTTGAACGTGGAGAATGGTACACCCAATATCCGGGTCGGACCCGAGACGATCGATGACCATGATCCCCTTTTCGCAGTACGGGGTACGGGAAAAGGGATCATGTTCAAGACACAATACATGGGCGACCTGACCGTGATCGGAGGTTCGTCAGGGCGCACGCATATCGCAGCCGCGATCCTTAAAGATGTCATCAGTTTCTGTAAAACGTAAGCACCCTGCGATATTTATCGTACTACTGTGTACTACGGTGTGCATTGCTCACGGTGATATCCTGCTCGGTATCGGCAGCGGCATCCGGTCATATCCGAACGCCTTTGATCCCTATGACCATATGGATCGTGACCCTGTGCTCTATCCGCAGGGAGAGATGCGCTGCGTAGTGTCTGATCGAATCTCGATCGGCTGTGTATTGTCGCGGACCGTTGTCTACGGCGCGCTGGACCGGTATATCGACACCCCACAACAGCTGACGATCGTCACCGGCGGTTTTTATGGTGAGTTCGACCTTGCTGCTGGATCGAACGTTTTTGGAGTCGGTGCGCAGGTCCAGAGCATTATGGGAACATATCATGCAGGTATTCTACGGTCGTACGATAATGGCTTTGGAGTGAAAGTGTATGGGATCGTTCAACAGAATCTATTCTCTCATCTGTCAGGGGCAGTGAGGACCGGTGTGCAACGCGAATGGATCAGACCATTAATATGGTTCTGGAGTGACGAACTGCAACTTGACAGTTTCACTATCGACCTTACGTTATTGTATCGTATCTGACAGGAGGAGCACTTGAAGCTCAATCGGACAGTAGTACGCGAACTTGCCCGGCTCGCTGATAATGAACGCACGATCCTATCCGTATATCTGGATCTGACCCGGGGTTGGGATGACGCCGAGACATACATGGAAAGAGAAAAACAACGCCTGCTCCCCGTATTGACTGCTAATGAAAAGGATTACTTAGAAACATCTCTTTCCTTTTTTCATGACACGGCGCATGAAATCAAAGAGCAAAATGTGAGAACTCCCGGGCTTGCCTTTTTCGCTGATCTGGGAACAGAGTATACGTGCACAATCGAGCTTGACGCACCGCCTGATCCATTGATCGCGATTGATGACGAAGCGATACTGCATCCCCTGGCCCTTATCCTTGATGAGTACGAACGCGTAGGGATCATAATGATCGATGCATCAGGAGCGCGAATCCTTATTGCTGCCGGGGAAAAAATGGAAGACGCGGATTCGCTCAAGACGAAGATACATCATTTAAGCAAAGTCGGCGGCTGGTCCCAGATGCGGTATCAGCGACGAAGAGAAAAACAGATCCAGCACTTCTCGAAAAATATTGCGGAACGTGCGGTAGTCACATTTCAAAACGAACATGTTCAACGCATTATTATAGCCGGCAGGGATAGAATGATCACCGCGCTCGAGAAAGAATTCCCACAAGAATTGAAAAAAAAGATCATCGCGACGATCCGATGGGATTTGGGTGGGACTGATCATGAATTCCTGAAAAGGATCCGACCCATCCTGGAGCAGACAGAGCGCGAGCAAGAAGAGCATCTGCTCAATAGATTCATCAGTGAATTACGGCGCGGCGGTCTTGCCGTGTCCGGGATCGAAGCAATCCGCATAGCGCTCGATCGCGGTCAGGTGGATACGCTTTTTTTGAGCATGGGATTGAACGAACAGCTTACTGAAGAACTGGTGAGTAAGGCTGAGATTACCGCATCCTCTGTGGAGTTCGTTCCTCCGACAAACGGTGTGCTGCAGCAACAAGGCGGCATTGCTGCCTTGCTCAGATATAAAACCAAATCGTGAAGTTTTAGAATCGGCCGAACTTGAATGTCAGGGCAGCGCTGAAACCACTCATGTCCTGACTCGTAAATTCCGGAACACTGACACCGCTCACGAAACGGTAGGTCCCGCCCATCCCGATCCGAAAACACCTGCTCACATTGAGTTCCAGGTCCATTCCAGGCTCGAGCACAAAGAATACGTCATCGCCCCATGAGCGCCAGTAGTAATCATGATAATACAAGCTTCCACCACCAATGAGCGCATGCATTGACAAATGTGTTACTTTGTGGCTGGCGATAAGGAATTCAAGGATCACCCCGCCATACCCAAAGGACAAATACTGCTCATAGGGTGACTGGGTAAAGGGTACTGCGATCTCGTTGACCAGACCATAGCCACCACCGCCAATGGCAAACAGGTCGCAGAAACTTATCCCACCTCGTCCACCCACTAGAAACGCGAAGCGGTCGTCCAAATAACTGAATTTGAGCACCGGACCTCCAAAAAGACCGATAACAGGTCGGTCATGAACCAGGGTCTCGACCTCGCGTTCCCGGGGAATGACAATGACCGGCTGGATCGTGACCGCATGAGCAACGCCAGAAAAAATCAGAAGTGCGATCAAGGCATACAGTAATTTAGCATTCACAGACATAGAACCTCCTTATTCTCTTATTATGCAAGGGTTATGCCAAAAAAGTACTTGAAATTCCGTGAGAAATATTTATTCAATGTAAGAAAATCGAATTATATGCATGAAAAATGTGCAATACCACCTAAAAAATAATCCCCATTTTCAAACCCCGGACTTAATGAAATTATGTGCATCCGAAATCCTACATTATCATTTCCCACTATTCCACATAAAATCTTCTCTCCTTAGTGAGGGAGAGGGGCTGGGTAAGGGTGCTCTCTAGCATCCACCACCACAACCTAACTTCCATCCTTCGCCTTACGCTCTACGCATTACGCCTTACGGTTCTTCCCTCTGCCTACGGCTTAGTGCTTACGGTTCGCGGTTATGTTGGTTCCTCGTTCTTAGTCCCTCGTGTAAGCTGTCAATGTTGACTTGTCTTTTTTTTTTCATACAATTGTGCTATGCGGCTCGTTACGAACAAAGAAATGCATACAATAGATACGTGGGCGATGAAAAAATTCGGCATTCCCGGTCCGGTACTTATGGAAAATGCCGGTCAGGGATGTGTTAATATCCTCGAAGACTATTTCAATCTCGATGATCTCCGTGTTCTTGTTGTGTGCGGTAAAGGAAATAACGGCGGTGATGGTTTGGTCATGGCACGCCATCTCCAGAACCGTGGTGCACAAGTGAAAGCCGTCCTTCTCGGAAAGGGCAGACAGATCAAAAAAGATGCACGCTTGAATTATGATCTGGCAAAACAAGCCGGGATTGATATACTCGAAAGCGTCAATATGGCAACGATCCGCCGCCACTACAGTGCATTCAAGCCCGATGTCATTGTCGACGCGATCTTTGGAACGGGATTTAGAGGAAAACCTCAGGGTATTTACAGGTCCATTATTGAATTCATGAACGCCTGTGATCCCCTGATCCTCGCAATTGACATTCCATCAGGAGTTCACGGCGATACAGGTTTGTTCGATACAACGTGCGTGATCGCGGATGTGACAGCGACCATGTGCCTGCCAAAAAGGGGACATTACCTGTACCCGGGACGGGAATTCTGCGGCGATCTCTACATAGTGGATATCGGTGTACCGTATAACAAAATCTCTGAAGGATTCCCGCATATTCTTGAATTTGAGACGATCCACAGCCTCCTGCCGTACCGTCCTCCTGACGGCCACAAAGGCACGTTCGGGAACGTTTTGATCATTGCCGGTGCACGGGGATTCTCCGGGGCCGCGGCAATGGCAGCCACTGCGGCACTTAAAACCGGTGCCGGGTATGTACGCCTTGCTGCTCCTCGTGGTATACTCAATGCCCTGGAATCCAAGCTCCTTGAGGTAGTCAAGATCCCGCTCGAGCAAACCGCCCAGGAAACCATCGGTCCACGAGCCCTGGGAACGATCGTACCGCACCTTGCCTCAGCGGACGTGATCATAATCGGTCCTGGCCTGACCACGCATCCAGAAACCGCAGAATTTTTCTACAGCATACTCCCTTTCCTGGACAAACCGATGATCATTGACGCGGACGCTCTGAATATCATATCACAACGCCCGGCGTGCATAAAGCAAATAAACGCTCCGTGCGTTCTTACGCCGCACCCGGGTGAACTATCCCGCCTGACCGGTTTATCTGCCCGCTCGATCAACGAGACGAGGATCGATCTAGCCCCGCGTCTCGCTGCGCAATGGAAGAAAACCATTGTGCTCAAGGGAGCGCCAACCGTCATCGCCACCCATAACGGATCGAGCTTTGTGAACCCGACCGGGAATAGCGGACTTGCTTCGGCAGGTTCCGGAGATGTCCTCGTTGGAATGATCGGCGGTTTCATGGCTCAACGCTGTTCCCTATGGGAAGCGGCGCTCCTTGGTGTGTTCCTCCATGGACTGGGTGCCGATCTTGCGGCCGCAGATAAAAACGAATATTCACTCATGGCCGGTGATCTGATCGATTACATACCAGAAGCGATCAACTATATGCTCAAGGAACAGTACCGAGAAAATACCCCCGATGATTAGCTGTTCTGTTGTGTCCGCGCTTCTTGCCCTGACCATCACGCCTCAAAATCCGATGTTCGACAAATATACTATTATCCCTCCGCTTGGACATATCAAAGCGATCGCAACGACTCCATTATTGGTGTGCGCGGTGAGTGACTACAATCTCATTCTTTTTGACAGATTCGATCTCGGCATTAAAAAAACCTTTGTCTTCAATGAAGAACCCATGCTTGTCGGTTACGATCAATTCTCTTCAGATCTGTGGGTCGTTACCACCGAGCATGTCGTGCGCGTTACCCTGTCATCGTATTCGCTGCGCGACTATAACGGTATTAAAGGCGTTACCCGCATCGGCATCAACGAGCAGTATTTGTACCTTGATGGCATCGAAGATCGGGCACTAAACAAAAGAACCGGAATGCTCGAATCCATACAGGGTTTCCCTGGCACCGTGATCTGGTATGAAAAAACAACGGCCCAGGACATACAACGCTACACGTTCCTCACGCCGTTCTTTTACAATGATGACCAATTCTCATCCGACGCACCCTTTGCGCGGTACCCGATCACTGCCGTCTATGAAGATGGTATGGATCTATACGTGGGCACGAACGGATACGGCATACTAAAATATAACACCCTGTCGTGGAATAAAGAACGCATCATCTATGGACCGCTTGACCTTATGATCCAGAAGATCCGCACGTTTTCCGATCACCTCTACTTTATATCCGCACTCGGTATCTCTGATTATACTTCAAGTACCCATTCCTGGGATTACCGCCGCACCACTATCCCCCCGCGGGATATGCTCGTTTCTCAGGACGATATCGTGATCGGGATCGAAAACCGGTTGTCCACGTGGGATTCCGGGGTTATGATCACCATGAGCACGTTGCCTGAACAAATCTTGACGCTTGCAGACGATGACAGTTGTGTATATATCGGCACGAATATGGGCATGTTCAAACTATACGACGGCATGAGTGATCCGATCGAATTCGGTCCGGATCGTTTCTCCGTGTATTCAATCGATGTCACACCCGACCACATCTATGCGGGCGGGGAATTCGCGCTTTACGCGTTTGACCGTACCTCATATACCTGGGCAAAAGTCCTCCCTTTTGGCATCAAGGATATTGCCCGGGTCAATAATACACTCTACCTGCTCAGTACGAACAATCAACTATTATACTATAAGATCGCTGATTCGGTTCAGGTCGCGGACACTCAGTGGATCCTGCTCCCTTACTTTAATGTCTATGATATCGCAGCGGATCAAAAAGTGGTGTACTGTGCATCCTATGCCGGCGCGTACTACTACGAACCAGAGACCGGTCTTTACAAAGTGATATACAACCTTCCCCGCGTACACTATCAGAATATTTTCGTGGTTGAAGATCGTATCCTCGCGGTTGCCGACAACGCCCTGTTTTCCCTCCCGACCAGATACCGCGATTAATCACACCCGCTAATGCCGGAAAAGAAGATCAGCTTTCTTGATCACCTCGAGGAATTGCGACGGCGCATCCTCTATGCGTTAGGATGCGTGCTCCTTTTCTCGATCGGCGGCTATGTCATTTCCAGACCCGCGCTCAAATTCATCCTTCAATCAGCACGCATCCCTTCCGCATATTTTTTCTCGCCGACCGAAGCCTTCTTTGCACAGATCAAGGTTGCGGTGTTTTTAGGCATCATCGCTTCTTTTCCTTTTCTTCTGCTCCAGGTGTGGTTATTCATCACGCCGGCTCTCACCAGGAGCGAACGGGGTCTGACGATCGCGTACCTTGGCACGGGAATATTCCTTTTTGCCGTCGGTATCGGCTTCGGATATTTCATCCTTATCCCGTTCGGCCTGAGATTCCTGTTGTCATTCGGAACAGATTTCCTTCAGCCGCTCATGAACGTCAGCAAGTACCTCAGTTTCATGTCCTGGTGCCTCCTTGGTTCAGGATTCCTGTTCCAGCTGCCGCTTCTGCTTTTCTTCTTGATCCAACTCGGTATTCTCGACCTCGACACAGTGATCAAACACCGGGCTGAAGCGATCGTCGTTCTTCTCGTTCTCTGCGCCGTGATCACGCCGAGCGGCGATTTCTTCACGCTCATGCTCATCGCCGTACCCATGATCCTGCTCTTTGAACTGAGCATCCTTGCCGCAAGGATCGCAAACAGGAAACGCCAAGCGCTGCAACGCTAAACGCTAGATGTTTCTGCCCGCTACGCGGGAATCTCAAAATTCCTGACAAATGTTTCTTTAATGAAATAGAATTCAGGACTTCGGATTTAGAATTTAAAGAAGTGTCAGTAGACGATCCACAGTGCCGCGGTGAGGACGGTATCGTCCACATCGTTCCCTGCTTCGTGACCGTAGTTCTCCCACCACACTTTTCCGATGTCCGCCTGGATGTAAATATTATTTTTAAAGGCATACTCTATACCAAAACGCAGATCAAGTTTCTTTTCCACGACACCTGATGGGAACGGCGGGGTCCATGTGCCGCCTTCCTCCTCATACGGCCGGAAAATGCTGCCTTCACCTTTGCGCGTGTATTCCAGGTAAACACGGGGATGGCAATGCAGGCGGTTAACAAATGACGTACTGAAGATGACGCGATCCACATCATTCCCCAGGGGATATCCGATTGGCAAGCCGTCTTTTTCATATATATTCTGCGTGTATCGATGGGTATAGACCCATTTGTCCACGAATGTGTAACTGAACTTCGTCATGAAACGGTCGAAAAAGCACGATCTGAAACCGGTCTTCCATCCAAGTTTATCAGGATAGGGATCGTCCTCAAACATGTAGTCGTCGATTAACAGCTCGCCGAAGACGGTCGTGCCGAGAATCCGTACGCGTGCGTCAAAACACCACTGGATATTATCGTTCCGAAAGGTCCCCCATTGGGTAAGGTAGTATGGCAGGAGGAAGTTGACGTAGAGCGGTTCGAATGGCCGGCAAAAGAGGAGCGCTTCGCTGAATCCCAGTGATAAGAAAGTTCCCAGACGCAAACCAAGGCGGTGTATCGTGAGGTAGCGTTCCCGCGGCGCATCGATAACTGCAAAGATCGTGTAGAACTCCAGAAAACGTGCCGGAATGAAGAGCGCGCATCCATCATACCCTTGCCGGTCAAGGGAGAGCAGGAGACTCGATCCATCACCATAGCCGTGCAGATAGTTCGTCCTGCCTGCCTGTACGTATGCGGAACCGATGTAATACTGAATGAGGCCCTCAGTCATGTAGACCTGGAGGTCACGCCATGGTTTTGGACCGAAACTGTCGATCTCTGAAGCGCGTTGAAAACGCATGCCGTGTGAGAAGTAAAGGTTATTGAAAAGCCTGCCGCCTGCCCGGTAATCCAGCATGCCGTGGTAGTAGAGAGGTTCCTTTTCATACAATCCGCTCAGGTGGAACGTAGCGGAGAATGTTTCGCTCTTGGTGAAAAACGGGGTAAGGAGTTCGAGTGCCCGACGATCAGCCGCGGTGAGGACGCGCTCATACAGGATAATGCTGTCGATCTGCGGAACGAGCCAATGGAGAAAATACGGCCGGCTCATCGGGACCTCGATGAGCCCGCGCGTATGCAGATATTCGATCCGGTCCGTAACCGGCGAATCGTACGGGAGCGTGTAACTGATCATCCAGAACACAAGTATCATCATACGAGTATTATATTAGAGATTTAAGCTTGAATGTCAATCCGCTTGTCTGTGCGGTTGATCGGAAATACTGCCGGAGCATCAGAGCGCGAAGGTACACGCTGACGTGCCCTGACGTGCGGGTTTAGAATCCTTTTTCAAATGTAAGATGGAGCATGCCATCTTGCCATGAACCGTCTTTTGGCCACGCGAGAACGAGCGTTGCATGCGCGAACCTGGACTGCGCGGCGATACCGAATCCATATGAATAAAATATGTTTTTATCGAAATATCCAATATCCACGAGCGGAAACAGAAAGACGCGTTTGTACTCCATGTTGATCCAGAAGGCTTGATCAACCGTGAACTCCTCCTCATAATATCCCCGAAGGCTTTGTGCCCCGCCAAGGCGAAAATGATCGAAAAATTCAAGACTATCAGTGAATACATAACGTCCATGCGACTGCACGTATATGTCGAACAGAGCGATCGATCCGTCGTAGCGAAGACGCCACCGGTCGACGTCGCGGATCAGGCAGTCGACCATGAATGATTGGTTGACGGTCAACCACGTGTGTGTTAAGTGCCCGGCAAGACCACTGCCAAGGATCGTGTGCGTACGGGCAGCAGTCAGAGTATCAGCGTATGAAGCGCGCTCTATCCCTGAGAGAATGGAAACATCGAATATCGTGTTCAACGGCGTGGTAATGATCCCCTGTGCTTCAAGGAGTTGCATCGTATCGTAGGACCACAAAGACAGATCACCATGTATCGCAGTCGGCGCGAGCAGGATCGGTTCCGTGAATTTGACCGTGAATAATCTTTCATACTCATAGAGAAACTCAATGTGGCGGAGCGTCCCGAGCAGATTGATTGAATGAAACGATATGCTGAAAATATAATCGTCTTCGCCGATCGTTCCAAAAGCGCTGATGAAATCGGTCTGCTGTTCATTGAGTGTCCAGAGTATGTAGTACAGGTCGTTCCGGTATACGATGTTTTCAGTTACGCTCATGAAGGCATTGGTACGCAGGAGCCGTTGTTTGATCCTTGCTATTTCGTTGGATGAAAAATAGAGATCATTTTCAGGGCGGACATACCGTCGTATGACTCCCGGGTCTGTATGCTTGTCAGGCCGGAACAAGTGATCGGTGACAGTGATCCGGGAGCCTTCTTGTACATGGAGCACCACGTTGAACAGGCTATCGTGGATCCGCTCAACCATCGGGCGTACTTCACAGAACGGGAATCCGGCGCTGGTATAGGTATCGAGAATGTGTTCGATCAGCGACTCAACGTCATTGAATTCACGCACTGGCTGTTTTTGCATGAGATAGGACTCAGAAAAATAAATAGTGCCGCTGATCGTGACATCAACCGCATTGGGTAAAACAACGAGGAAAAAGGAGATGAAGGATACTGCCATGAGCTGCTCGACCTCCCGGTAGGTCAGGGATTCTGTTGAAACGGTATGCTGAAAAGGCGCGCACTACCTTTGTGCGCTATGATTGGAACAAGTAAGGGCGCCACTGCGCTTTTGGCCTGCCCAGATCACTCAGCACGAACGTGAAATAGTTCGGACGTTTTGGCCGATGCAGAAGTTTCATGCTTGCCTCCCTCAAACTGCGGTTTCCCTTGCGGTTGTTACATTCCAGGCACGCACATACAAGATTTTCCCAGGAATCATCACCACCAAGTGCCCGGGGAATGATATGATCGGTCGTCATCATACCGCTCTTCTTGCCACAGTATTGACATTGGTGGTTATCCCGCTTGATGATGTTCTTCTTGGTCAGCGAGATCTCTTTGCGCCGGATGCGTACAAAATATTTAAGGCGTATGATCGACGGGAGCGGTACTGTGATCCGAATACTGCGCATCGCCTGCCCGTTGACGTTTTCGATGAGATCGACCTTTCCCAGAAGGAGTAGCGTCACCGCACGCCTGGCACGCAAAACCGTGAGCGGTTCATAATTCTGGTTCAGCAAGAGAACAGCACTCTGGAGCATACGGTTACATTTTTTTTATTGCTTTGATCTTGTCGACCACAAAATGGCGCCGGATCGTAAGTGCGCCAAAAATATCTGAAGAATCGTCATACGCAACATAGATACGCAGTGAATCGTCGACTGATCGGTCGACGAAGATTGAGTCAGGATCCAGCTGGACATTGTTTTCTTTTGCATCGCGCAGCAGTTGGTTGATGACCTCTTGATCACTCATGGTTGGACCGACACGGATAGCTTGTTCGACCTTTTCCGTGACTGACCCATACGTCAGATACAAACGTAAGACTTGATATCCCGCATAACCAAGTACGATCAGAATTATCATGAGAACAATTATACCAAAACCACTAATACCGCGATTTCGCATAAGACCCTCCTTTTATTTACAATAGAACCACTTGTCCTCTTCGAGGCCCTTTACCCAATTATTGCATGTTCCAATGCTCTCTCGCGCATAGGAACCGAATGTCGCATCCCCGGATACATTATTGAAGTACGAGATCGCAGTCCGGAGATAACTCAAAGCGGAATTGAGCGCGGAGCAATTACTCTTTTTCTTGTTTTTCTGCCACGTGTTAAGGTAACTGTAACCCCTGCGCAGGTTGATCTCGCCACGCAGATAGTCACCGTAGGCATTACCGGGATCGATCGCCAACGCCTGCGATACATAGTCTTCCGCAGTGCCGAATTTGCCCTGGCTGATGTAAAGGTCAGCCAGACGGAAAAGCGGCGCTGACTTGTCCGGTGCCAGCTCCTTGGCCTTTATGTACTCTTCTTCAGCTGCCTTGTATTTTTTCTGCCACTGGTAAATAGCTCCCAGGGACAGATGATAGTTGTAGTTATCTGGTTCTTGTTCGATCAAAAAGCGGTATTGTTCGGCAGCCTGTTCGTACTGTTTCAGATCCGTATATGTTTCTGCAAGCTTCTTCCGGACATCAACATTTTTTGGTTTCTTGACAACAAGGTCCTCTAAATATGCGATCGCTTTTTCCGGCTGATTATTTTCCAGGTATACAGTGGCGATCGCGAACATCGTCTCGACCTTTTCCGGATCCGATCTCAAACTTCTATTATAATAGTAAATAGATTTGTCGACCTCTTGCAATTTCATATAGATAAAACCAAGACCGTTGAGCATTTCTACGCTCGTGGAATCAATCATAAGGCCGGTTTCGTAATTACTGATGGCTTCCCCGTACCGCTTGAGCCTGGTATACAGGGCTCCTATTCCTTCATAAGGCCGGGTATCCTTCGGATCGATCCTTTTCGTGTGCGTATACGTTGTTTCCGCGGCATAGTAATCGGCTTTTGCCTCCTGGCATTTTGCATACATCATATAAAAAGCAACATACTTCGGATTATATTCGATCGCCTTGAGGAATTTTTCGATCGCGGCATCGTAATTGCCTTGTTTATAATACTCAAGTCCGAATGAATACTCGATCTCAGCTTGTTTTATTTTATCGACCCCGGTCGTGGTTGTCGTGGTCGTTTGCTGGGGTGCGCAGCCAACGATAATTAAGCCTAAGAACAACACCAGTAAAATTCGACCGCATAACGCCTTTTTCATGATACCTCCATTTGTATCTCTATGGAGCCGACGGGATTCGAACCCGTGACCTCTTGACTGCCAGTCAAGCGCTCTCCCAACTGTGCTACGGCCCCAATGTGCGCGATGTATGACAGCGCTCTTTGATTATAGTGGAAAACAGGGTGAAGTCAAGGATAAAAACGGAAAACCGTAGACCGTAGGACGTTATGCGTAGGGTGTAAGGCGAAAGGTTTTTCCTTCACAGCACGAAGTGCTCATTAAACCATTCGTACGGTTGGCCGCGTCTTATACATCGAGAGGAGGCAACAATGAGATACGCTTGGACTTTTATATCATTATTGCTTATCGCGGTGTGCATGATCAACTGCGCCCGCGAAAGTGACGAAGATGCAATACAGGCATTGCTCGAATCATCGTGGTATGTCGGTGACGGCGCAGTAAAAACCGCGGATGACAGCACCAATGTACCGCAGGAGCCTGCCCATGCGGCATTGCTCGGCGATTCGATCCCCTGGGTACGATGGGCAAGGTGGATCGAACGTCCGGTCGCCCGTGAATTCGATATTTACGTGAATGGAGACAGTGCGGATGTTACAATAACCGCATATTTTCGCGGTGAGCCGCCTGGATTCGGTCTATTCGTGGTCAACGATCCTTATAATCCGGTTTTTCAGCGCACGATATCTGACAGCGTGCTCCGAAAGGTCAAACTATACAAGGACAACGATAATACCTGGCATATTGCCGGCATGACGGTCGCGGACATCCATACGACAGGGACCGACTACCCGGTCTCGATCCAAGAACTCCGGGCGCGGGTCGAGAGCCGCAACTATGAGTTCGTTGTAACGAACCCGGAAACCTATTTCACCAAAGAACAGCTTCCCACCTTCTACCCATCGGATACAGTCGAGGTCACGGTCACGTGCAGTGCGCAGGATGACTCAACCTGGGCATTCCTTCACCACGGGACCGGTCATTGCCCGGGTATCGGCGTGCACATCAGACAGCCACTCTACCGAGATAACATCACAACCTTCTCGCGCACATGGATCATTGCCGAAGATTCAGTGATCAATACTCCGGCAGTCCGGCACAGTGCGATTGATGTGCTTGGCTGGCAAACTCTTTTCGGCGATTCCACGGAACCCTATTCCTCCCGTGCCTGGTGTCTTCCTTATATAGTGATGGAGCCAGGTCAGGAAATCCCACAGGACATAGACTGATTTACGTAGTAGATATCCTTCTCACCCCAGCCCCTCTCCCTCTCCAGGGAGAGGGGATAGATTCCGGATCGAGCCTGGAATGATATATACGGAAAGCTAATTCTTTGTTTGGGATTTGGAATTTGAAAAAAGTAGTTTTAGCCTTTGCTGCTTCCTTCGCCCGACGCCTTACGCTCTACACTTTACGCAATCCGGTTCCTGGTATATATTTTGAACCATCAGTGCCGGAAGTGCCTCATGCCAGTAAAGACCATGGCAATGTTCTGCTCGTTACACGCCTCGATTATTTCTCCATCACGCTTTGAACCACCGGGCTGCACAACAGCGGTCACACCAGCCTTCGCAGCAACGTCCACGCCATCACGGAATGGGAAAAAGGCATCTGAGGCCATCACAATCCGATCATGGCGGTCGCCGGTTTGCCGCGCTGCGATCTCAACCGCGCCGACACGCGAAGTCTGCCCCGCGCCGATACCGGTCGTTCGGTTCTCAGTCGCGAACACGATGGAATTGGATTTACTCCACTTCACGACCTTCCACGCGAACTTAAGCGCGGTTTTTTCCTGATCGTCCGGAGAACGCTTGGTTACGACCTCCCACTTCTCATGATCCGCTCTATCCCGTTCCTGCACAAGGATACCGCCAAAAACCGGCCGGTACACAAGCGGTGACAGGACATCAGGATTCAATTGTACCACCCTCAGGTTCTTTTTCGTCCCCAGAATATCAAGCGCCTCCTGGCTGTAGCCTGGTGCGATCACGACCTCGAAGAAGTGCTTTTTGATCTCCTCAGCAGTGGCTCCTTCGATTGTCCGGTTCAAGCCGACGATCCCGCCGAACGCGGACAGGGAATCAGCCTCGTACGCGCGCGTGAAGGCCTCAACCTGCGTTGGTCCGATCGCCACTCCGCACGGTGTCTGGTGCTTGATCATTGCGCATGCGATATCATCCCTGAACTCCAATGCCGAGGAAAAAGCAACATCCGCATCGAGCACGTTATTATATGATATCTGTTTCCCGCCATGGATAATGAACTCGGCCTGCTGTAAACGATTCAGATAGAATGCGGCATGTTGATGCGGATTTTCCCCATAGCGCATCGGCATGAATTTTTCTGCTCCAACCGTAAAAAAATCACGCTCTGCCGCATTCCGGGAGAAATATTCAGCGATGACCGCGTCGTACCATGCAATATAGTCGAACGCGCGCCGCGCACACATCAAACGGAATTCTTCATCATTCCGGCCGCTCTTCACTGTCTCCATGATTTCCGGATAGTGAGCCGGATCAAAGGCGACACCGACCTTCTTGTAGTTTTTTGCGGCTGCCCGTATGAGCGTAACCCCTCCGATGTCAATGAATTCGATCATTTCTTCCAGACTCTTGCCTTTTTGCTCGTAGAACGGGTAGAGATTGCATACGACGAGACTGATCTCGCCGGTTTCCAGGATCTCGGTCGCAATGCGCTGGCTCAGCGTCTTGACCCGTTCGCTTTCAGTGCCGCCGGTATAGTCAGCGATATTGACCGAATCGACTGCATGTTCTTTCAGAAGCTTCTGGGTCCCGCTCGTGGCAATGATCTCATATGACAGCTGTTTCAGGGTTTGCGCCAGGGGAACGATCCCATTCTTATCAGCGACTGAAATAAGCGCCTTTTTCTGCTTCATTGTATTCATAATGGTTCATGCTCCATATTTCTTCAATTTCAAGGAATGAGCGAGGAGCAGGGGCATGATCTCAATCGAGGGAACCCGCCCGAGGCTTCCCGTGACACAATTCCTTTCAGTAAAACGTTTCTTTTCGGGAAAAATATATCGTGAACACAGCAAAAATGGGTTGGGATGCCAGGAGTGAGCGTGCAATAGCGCGGGGGTCGAATGATCAGCAGTTATACACAGCACTTCCGGTTTCAATTTTATGATCTCCGGGAGCACTTTATCGAATTCCTCGATGACCTTTATCTTGGACGGCTGATCCCCGTCCTCGCCCGCTTTATCAGTTCCTTTGATGTGGAAATAGTAAAAATCGTATGTCAGGTACGATTCCTTCAGGGTAATGATCTGGTCGCTGATCGCGTCACCGGTCTTTAACACGTCCATACCGACAAGACGCGCAAGTCCGCGGTACATGGGATAGGTCGCGATGGCTGCCGGTTTGATCCCGAACCGTTCGGTCATTGACGGTAGATTGGGGTTGCGGGCATATCCCCTGAGCAATACGTAGTTCGCCTTTTCCTCGTCACTTAAAACCTTGGCGCATTTCTTGATGAACGCGTTGATGACATCTGCGCTCTTCTGACCGGATTCATTCTTCGGTTGTGCAAACACCGCGGCACGATTTTCCTTCTGAGGATCGGATTCCGTGATATCTCCGGACAATCCCGCGCCTTTGAATATGACGACGAAACGATGTTCTTTTGCTGGCTTGATGACCACGTTGACTCCGTCTACCTCCTGTATCGCGGCCTGCAGTTTCTTGCATAAACGGGCGCATTCATCGGTCGAGATCCTGCCGGCGCGTCGATCAGTAATGATGTTTTTGTCGATCGTCGCGAAATTCGCTCGGATCGCGAGGTCCTTTTCGCCGACTTCCTGATCAATCCCGAGTGCCTCAAGTACACCCCGTCCGATCTGACACGTAAGAGGATCATATCCGAACATCGCTAAATGGGAAGGTCCGCTCCCCGGGGTGATGCCGGTAGCGACCGGTATCGTCGATCCAAATCCACTCCTTTTTGCCAGACGGTCGAGCATCGGGGTCCTTGCCAATTCCAGGGCGGTTTTTTCCGGATGCGGTAGGTCGCCAAGCCCGTCAAGCACGATCAGAATTATCTTATTCTCGTTCTTAGTGATGAGCTCACGCAGTATGTCGGCCATGGTCTCTCCTTTCTCCACGAACGCTAAGGATACCCGAAATGAACATGAAGTCAAGATGCTCTGGGCCACTCGTGAGTGTATTCCTCATTGACGCACACCTTCGCCTGGGTATAATAAAGCCACAAGGAGTTATCCAATGAAAAAAATCATCGGCATTTTCACGGCAGTTGCAATCGTCGGGATAAGTATTTATCTCCTCCTCCAATTATCAGTTCCCGAACAAGTATTGCATGCACCGGAATTAGCGAACACGATCGGCGAAACAAACGAAGAGTGGCTTGGTATTTTTCTCCAGGACCAGCGTATCGGGTATTCATTTACAAAGATCACCCATACCGAGTCAGGACTGACCGTTGAAAGCATTACGGAAATGGTGCTCTTGATGATGAACCAGCGGCGATCCCTGTCCACCCATTTATACGCTCACACGGATCCGGACTACACGCTCAAGGATTTCATCATGGAACTGAAGACCCCGGATCATCCGACCAAGCTCGAAGGGACCATTGAGGGGAAAAAACTGATCCTGACACTCCACTCACAGGGGAGGCCGCAGACCCAGGAGATCATGCTGACGGAAAAACCTTATTTCCCGGAAGCGGTTGAAGAGGTGATCCGGAAAAAGGGTCTGAAACCAGGTGATGAAATCCGCATCCCCTACTTCGACCCGACCACGCAATCATCAACCACGGCGCGCATAAAAATGGTCGGTTCCGAATCCGTTGACGTACGCGGCGAAAACACGGTCGGGACACGCGTCGAGATCGAATACATGGGCCTCCAGTCCATCATGTGGCTGGATGAGCGCTTCACACTGATCAAAGAATCATCGCCGGCAATGGGTCTGGAAATGATCCCGCTCACCCGGGAACAGGCGCTGACCGAGATCAAGCCGGCTGATGTCTTTGACCTGCTCACGTTCTTTGCGGTACGGATCGATACGCCGATCGCGGATCCGGCTTCACTCACTTCGGTCACGCTTGAATTGAACAACATATCGTCCGAGGATCTCGACCTTGAAGATGATTATCAGAAGATCGTTAATACCCGGCCGCTCGTTGTCCGGATCGACCAGGCACAGCTGGATGTACTTCCATCGATCACACTGCCCATCCAGGAACACGGCGAGTATTGTGCCCCATCCGTATACATACAGTGTAACGATCCCCGGATCATCAATAAAGCAATGGAGCTTGCCCGCGGCAGCACGGACGCAAAGGATGTTACCGCTCACCTAATCCATGGCGTGTATTCCTACCTGCGGAAGAATCCCACTGCCTCGCTCCCCTCTGCGATTGACGTTCTGGCAACGCGTGAGGGTGATTGCAATGAACATGCGATCCTGTTCGCAGCCCTTGCCCGCGCACTCGGGATTCCAACAAAGATCTATGTCGGATTGGTCAACCTTGATGGATCCGCATACTTCTACCACGCATGGTGCGCAGTATGGCTGGGCGCATGGGTACCGGTCGATCCCACCTTTGACCAGTTCCCGGCGGATGTCGCTCATTTGAAGCTCAAGGAAGGCGAGATCGCGGAACAGGCAAAGGTGCTGAAAGTCGTGGGCAACCTGAATATCATCCTGAGAAGCACTTCTCCTTAAAGAGAACATACTACCGTGAAAACACTGATCATACGGGATCTGAAAAAAACATACGGCAGTGTCATTGCCGTCAAAGACCTCAACCTCCAGCTCAACGAAGGCGAGATCTTTGTCCTTCTGGGTCCGAACGGCGCCGGGAAAACCACAACGCTGAAACTGATCGCAGGGCTGCTCAAGCCCACTCACGGATCGATCATCATCAAAGGCACGGATGTCCAGAGCGATCCGTTCACTGCGAAATCTTTGATAAGCTACATACCGGATGAACCGTTCATATACCGTAAATTAACCGGCCGTGAATTCATTCATTTCACTGCCGGTATCCGTGATCTCGATATTCGCGACCATCAGCAGCGTCTCGAGGAACTATTCAAGCGCTTCGAGATCGGCAACTGGATCGATGACTTCTCTGAGAACTACTCGCACGGCATGAAACAAAAAGTGATCATGTGTCAGCTGTTCCTGCTCAACTCCGATCTCATTCTCATCGATGAACCACTTGTCGGCCTTGATCCTAAGACGAGCAAGACGGTCCGGGAAATGTTCGTTGATCTTAAAGGCGCACAGAAGACCCTGTTCATCTCGACCCATACGCTGTCGTTCGCGCAGGACATTGCAGACCGGATCGGGATCATCAGTAAGGGCACCATGATGTTCGTCGGGACCCTGGGCGAACTCGCAGAAGCATCCGGTCAGAAGGATATCGAAGCGATCTATCTCAAACTATCTGAAGAACCAAACCCGTGATCCCCGTTCACGAATGAAAGATTTCCAGCTCATTGTATCCTCGTTCCTGCGCACCGTACTGCATTCGTTCATGGCGATGCGTTTCATTCAACTTCTTTCCTTTGCATTTGTGCTTATTTGTTTTTTTAGCGGCGCATATTACATTCTCGTGCGCATATTCTCTTACCTTCTCACGATCGAGATCATCGGACCGGGCCTCATGGACCGGTTGATCGAGATGGCTTTTTATGTTTTTTTCAGCATGCTCTTGTTCAGCAATGTCATCACTTCGTTCTCTACCTTCTACAATAATAAGGAACTCGATTTTCTCTTTGCCCAGCCGGTCCGGCCTACCTCGATATACCTCGCCAAACTATTTGAGAATTGCGTATACGCCTCCTGGGCGACCATGGTGCTCGCACTCCCGCTGATCCTCGCCTATGGCGCCGCGACCAAAGCACAGTTCATGTACTACCCAATGGCAACAATCGCGATCCTCGTCTATATGATCATCCCTGCAACACTCGCATCGATCCTCATTTTTGTCATCATGAGGCTCTTCCCCCGGCTCGGCCCGCGCGACGTGATCCTCCTTTGTTTGATCCTCATTGCCGCATTGACGTTCCTGTACATCCGCATCAGCAATCCCCAGATACTCAAGGTATTCGAAACCGAGAGCGAGCAAGAACTTCTGCAGTTCGCCGCGAATTTGACAACCGTCGGGGGCGTGTACGTTCCGTCCACGTGGTTAAGCTCGATCCTAAAGGACTTCAGTGCCAGCACCCCGGGCGGCTGGTTCTACTTTGTGCTGCTCGTGTCAACCAGCCTCAGTTCGATCATCTGCGCATTCATATTCGCGCGCATTCTCTATGCGCGTTCCTGGCTTTACGTGGGCGAACACAGCAGCCCTAAAAAAAACCGAACATCGTTCCTGCTCAACCGCCCGCGCGGGGCGATCGGGACGCTTTTATTCAAGGATATCCTTACCTTTGTCCGCGAGCCGACACAATGGGTCCAGCTGTCGATCTTTCTCGTCCTCCTCGCGGTTTACGTATTCGCTTTGCGCCGCACGCCTCTCTACTTTAAATTTCCATTCTGGCGGACAGTAGTATCGTTTGCGAATTTCGCTTACATCAGTTTTGTCCTGGCGACCTTCGGAGTCCGGTTCATCTTCCCTACGATCAGTCTGGAGCACGACGGCATCTGGTACCTGGCATCATCCCCGATGTCACCGCGGAGGATCGTCCTTACCAAGTATTTTGCCAATCTCATTCTCGCGATCGTCGTGCTTGAAGGATTGTTGATCCTGGCAAATGTTTTTATCCAGACCGACGAACGGTTGTATGTCATCATGCCGCTCATCGCGCTCTTAGTTGCGGCTTCGCTTGTTTCCATCAATCTCGGCTTTGGCTGCCGTTTTCCCCAGTTCAACGAAGATAACCCTTCCCGGATCGCAGCGGGTACAGGCGGGATCATCACCGCGCTTGCAAGCATCGCGTATGTCGCAGTGATCACCGTTGTCCTGGCAACGCCCGCATACCATTACCTGCGAAGCACGTATATGAACCGTCCAAGCAATCCGTTCATTATTATTCTGGCCTTCGCGACCTTCGTTTTGATCAGCGCCGCAACGATTGTCATCCCCCTTTTCGTGGGGATACGGTCATTGAAGGCGAGAGACTACTGAAAAACGGGGATTCGTAAGCCGTCCCGCATACACAGCGCGGGATTCTCCCCGATGTTCTTCAAACCACGAGGCAGGCATTTTGCTACCACATCATGGATGTGGGAAGAATTGGAATAGGCAGTAAGCCGATATCCACCACCACAACCTAACTTCAATCCTTCGCCTTACGCTCTACGTCCTACGCATTACGCTTTACGGTTCTTCCCTCTGCCTACGGCTTAGTGCTTACGGTTCGCGGTCTTTTATATATTGAATGACCTCGTCGACCTGTTCTTTTGGTGTCGACGCGCCCGCCGTCACGCCAACGCTCTTGGCACCTTTGAACCACTTTTCAGAAATCTCGCTCACCGTTTCAATGTGGTAGGATGGTTTGATCTTTTTGCAAATCTCGTAGAGCCGGGTCGTATTCGCGCTGTTCTTCCCTCCGACGACGATCATGACATCCGCTTTGTGCGCGATCCGTATCGCCTCACCGATACGCAGGATCGTCGCTTTACAGATGGTATTGTATATCTTCATTTCGACTACGCTGCTGAGCATATGGGCGATCGCGCTATTGAAACGCTCAAGGTCAAGGGTCGTCTGAGGGACGACGCCGATCTTGCGTCTCTTGAGCACCATGGTTTCTGAATAGACCTGCGCGTGTTCTCCACCATACCCGAGCAGACCTTTTACCTCAGGATGTTCTTGCTCCCCGATGATGATGACGAAGTAGCCTTCCTGAACCAATTTCTCCACGTACCGTTGCGCCCTCCGCACCCGCGGACAGGTTGCGTCGATGATATCACAGTGCCGCCTGCGCAGTGTTTCCAGGACCTTGGGATGAACGCCATGGGATCGGATTATCACTTTTTTCCCTTTGATCGCCCTGATCGTATTAACGGTAATGATGCCGTTCTTACGCAGTTGTTCGACGGCAACACGGTTATGGATCAACGGCCCCAGTGAAAATACCGGGTCACTGTCCTGCGCTGCATTGAGCGCGATCCGGATCGCGCGCTGCACTCCGAAACATACGCCACCATAGCGTGCCTGGTATATCTTCATTGTAGTTTAATGACCTCCTCTCGAACGCGATCAGCGAATTGCTGATATCCCTGAGCATTCCGGGTAAATCCTCGCGGATACACAGGGTGTCCATACTGGATACGCAGTTGATACCATCGCAGGACAATAAGCCCCCATGGCCGGTTGGAATTGGTCACGTGAGCCGGGATCACGGGTATGCGGTAATTCACAGCCAGGTATCCTACGCCGGGATTAAAGGGCAGCATGCAACCGTCCTTGGAACGCGTTCCTTCCGGAAAAATCGCGAGCGCCTGCCCCTCTTTTAAGCGCGTGATCGCAGTCCGCAATCCCTGCGTGCCGCTGATCGGGATAGCATTGTATGCTTCAATAAGCCGTGTAAACCACCCGCTCAAACCGAACAAGCCGACTTTGGCGAGAAAGAAGATCTCGCGGAACGCGCAAATACCCACGACTGGCGGATCAAGGAATGACTGGTGATTGCACGCGATGATATATGCTCCTCGTTTCGGCACCCTGCCCCGGATCTGCACACCAGTCAGGATCTTCAAGAGCGGAAACGCAAGGAGCCAGCTTATAAACCACGTAGAACGCATGATCGTCAGCTAATTATAGCAAATATCAGGCACATTACAAGGGCTTGACAGCACCCGGATTCTGGTTATACTTTTGCATAGTCACATCATTCATTCCGTGTTCAATGTGATTCGGGTGACACAGTATACTTCGATCGTGGTTCAACCGATCAGAGAAATAAAAGGACATCATTTATTGCCTTCACGATCGGCACGCAGGCTCACGTAAATCTCAAAGTCTATGACCGCACCGGCAGACTCGTCGAACAGCTGGTAAACCGCCCGCTCCCGGCCGGGACAAACGTCGTGTCGTGGAATGCCGCCAACGTCGCAAATGGTGTGTACTTCCTGCAACTGGACGTTGAAGGTCAAACCGACACCTACAAGATGATCGTGATCAAATAATCGCGACTCTCCGGCATACTACCGCCCCGCGCACAGTAGCGCGGGCCGGTATCATTATACCCCGGGCATATACCTGATTTTATACCTTGACATCAACAGTTATACAAGTATAATAATATTCGAGGTTTAAGTATGGTCTTTGACCAAAAACTCGTACGCTCTAAGTATTGACATAAAGGTTATATTTATTATAATAGTATTCTTCTATGAAGCGGTAAGAAAGGAGGTGGTACAACTCATCAACGTAATACAAGGGTCGTGGGGAAATCCCGGGACAGAACTCCTAAAACCCTACATACAAAACCTTTAAGGAGGAATAATGAAAAAGATATACATGCTTATACTGTGTTTAGCATTGGTTCCAATGCTTTATGCAGCAAATAATGATGCAACAAATACTCCATCGGTTTTCTCACCGAGCAATATGCGCGTCATGACGATGGAAGAATTCCAGCAGAATGGACCCCTGCCGCTGCAGGCAGAGAGCATCTATGTATGCCAGCTGACCCAGTAT
>JAFGPO010000135.1 GCA_016936155.1 Caldifarciminota bacterium | reverse complement strand
GAGGATCGTAATGCCGAGCAATTGTACTATCTTACGTTTTTCCGATCTGCGGGAGAGAGTAAACAACTTCATTACCGCTTCCATGGTCACCTCGTAGCCGTGAACCGCTTATGGAATCGATGGGAGATCCTTTCAGCGATTAGATTAAAGACAAGCGTCATGATGAAGAGCGCGATCGCGATGCCGAAGAGTGCGTGGTAGTGGTTGCTGCCGATGACTGTTTCGGCCATTTCGGCAGCGATCGTGGAAGTCATAGCCCGGACCGGCTGGAGTAAAGACAGAGCGATTCGCGGAGATCCACCCGCGACCATAAGTACTGCCATGGTTTCCCCGATCGCCCGTCCGATCCCCAGGATCACTGCCGTTGATATCCCTGATGCAGCGGCCGGGAGCGTGATTCTGGTCATGGTTTCCCATTTTGTCGCGCCCACTGCAAGGGCGGCTTCCTTGTATTCTTTCGGGATCGACGAAAGCGCGTCCTCAGTAATGCTGGTCACGGTCGGCAGGACCATTATCCCAAGTACGACCGCCGCGGAAAAAGCCGTGAGACCGGTTGGGATATTAAAGAGATCCTGGACAATCGGGGCAATGAACAGGGCCCCGAACAACCCGTACACGACTGAAGGAATGCCAGCAAGAAGTTCAACAACCGGTTTCATGGTTTCTTTGAACCAGAAGGGTGCGACCTCTGATATGTACAGAGCGCTCATGATACCGAGCGGTGTGGCAAAGGCCAAAGCTCCGATTGTGATAATGAGGGATCCGTATATCATGGGGAGGATACCGAATTCCGCTTGTTCGTGCGTAGGGTACCATGATGTACCGAAAATGAATTGAACAATGCCCACGGTCTTGAACACCGGGATACCCTGAGTTGTCAAAACGAGGACAATACCACCCAGGAATACCAGTGAGCTGGTTGCCGCAATGAGCAAAATGCTTTTGACGATGAACTCGCGTGTTCTTCTACTCATACAAGAGGGTGTCGGGACACAAGAGGTGTCCCGACACGGTTTCCTCCGCTGTAGGAAAAGTGGAAAAGGAAGTTTACATCTTCAGTATGTGGAACTCGCGTGCATGCATATCCATTCATTTTTTCCCCAGCGGAGGTAAAATGAATCTTATTGCACCGGCACAAAACCGGCTTCTCGTACCAAGTCTTGTCCCTCGTTTGACATGACAAAGTCGATGAATGCTCTTGCCAGTCCACTTGGTTCGCCATTCGTGTACATGAAAAGTGGCCGTGCCAGAGGATACGTTTCATTCCGCACTGACTCTTCTGAGGGGAGTACACCGTTGACTTTAACCGCTTTGATCTCATTGGACAGGTATCCCAGTCCAACGTAGCCGATCGCATCCGGGGTTTGTGCAATGATCCGGGCAATTTCGAGGTTCGACGCGAGCATGAGTGCGCTATCAGTCAATTTAGCATTCCCGAGTGCGAGTTCGTTGAATGTTTCGAATGTTCCGGATGAAGCATCGCGCGAGACGACGACGATCGTCCCGCCATCGACTCCGATCTTATCCCAGCGGCAGATTTCTCCGGTATAAATGCCTTTCAGTTGTTCAATGGAGATGTCGGTAAGAGAGTTGTCAGGATGTACAACGACTGCAATGCCATCCCGGGCAACGATGTGCTCGACCGGATTCACCCCGCGTTCTCGGGCGGTCTTGATCTCCTTTGTTTTCATGGGGCGGGACGCGTCTGCAATGTCGGTCGCGCCGTCAATGAGCGCGGCGATACCTGTCCCTGAACCGCCGCCCCGTACCGTAATATCGGCATCCGGGTCGCTGTCCATATAGACTTCAGCGGCTGACTGGGCGATCGGGAGGACGGTTGTTGATCCCTGGATTGTCAGTTTCTGCGCGCTGAGTGCCGCCACCGTCAATAAACTTAATAGAATCGCTTTTTTCATTATTTCTCCTTTTCTTAATATGAATACTTCCACTGGAGGACAATGACATCCGATGCATCAAGCGCATCGTCCTCATACGATTTGATCTGGTAATTCAGCTGCGTGAGCAGCGTGCTGCAAATGCGGATATTGACGCCGCCGATCATGAGATTATGACCGTCGTTGTCATTATCCGTGTTCGGGTCAAAGAAGTCGTATCGTCCCAGGAGACCGATCTTTTTCGTCAATGAGATGTCCATGATTCCAGAATACCCCATGCCAGAGGTCTCGTGGTCTACGGTGCCGAGGTATTCTCCAGTCACTTTCACCGGACCGCGGCAAATCTGCAGGAGTCCGGCATAACGCGTCTGTTCGACCTGGATGACGGTGATCGAATCCTGTTGGTAGGGTGTCTCTCCATACCAGTACGATCCCTTAAGCATGACGCCGGCCAGTGGTAATAGAGCGAGGTTTCCGACCACGGCTTTATTCAAGTTATCTTCGACCACATGGCTGTATCCATTTCCATTGAATACCTGGGCGGAAAATTCACCAAAACCGCCCGGGATAAGAGAGCGAAATCCAATACCCAGATCAGCACTGTTCATTTTCTTAGCATTTTCTTCGAGATTCTTTTCGATCAACGGATATTCCCAGAGATCCACGATGCCGAAATAGACTTTTTGCAGGCCTATCATGAGTTTTGCATCAGGCAGGTATTCCCCGATGTGCGGCAGGGTCCAGTCAGCCTGGGCATATTTCAATCGAATATTCCAATCCGATTTATTCGTTGCACCGCTCTTCTGGGAGATATCGATCGTGCCTGTAAAAGAAACCGGTTTTGTTTTCGTCTTCCAGCGGATGTAACCCCGTTCTATACTGAAGTAATTGTTATTATCGTTTACTTCCGGGGTCGTTGGATTCTGGTAGGTGTAGCGGGCCCAGAAGTATCCATATATGGGCACTTCCGCGAATACCGCTCCCAGACATACCGTCATTAAGATCACAATAGTATTTTTCATTAAACCTCCTTACACAATGAGTATACTGTGGGGCTATTAACGGGTGATGAAGTGTATGTTAAGATTGTGTTAAAGAAAGTCTTACAGGGTTTTCGGTAATTTGATCGTGAATGTTGTGCCGGAATCCAACTCGCTCTCAACAGTGATCTCGCCGTGGTGTGCTTGTACAATATGTTTCACAATGGAAAGCCCAAGTCCGGTGCCGCCTATTTTCCGGGACCTCGATAAGTCGACAACATAAAAACGTTCGAAAATTCGGGAAATTTGATCTAAGGGAATTCCGATACCCGTATCAATGACTTTACAGAGTACGCGCGTGTCGTCCTGCTCAGTGGTAATAGTTATTGATCCTTCTTCAGTATATTTGAGAGCGTTATCAACAAGATTGATGAAAAGTTGTTCAAGTTTGAACGCATCTCCCTTGAGCAGGATCTTGGGATCTTTGCTCTTCAACAATAGTTTTATTTTCTGGTGGCGCGCCGCTGGTTTGAACATCGTGATTACGTTCCGGACGATCTGATGAATATCGATCTCTTCGATCTGGAGTCTCTCACGGCTTTCCAGTTTGGAAAGGGTCTGAAGGTCTTCAACGATATTAATGAGACGATCTGTGTGCCGTTTGATGATCTCGATGTACCGTTTGTACTGCCCGGGATCAGCGCTCTCCATGGTTTCAATGAACCCTTTGATTGCAGTCAGCGGTGTGCGCAATTCATGTGATACATTGAGAACAAGGTCTTTTTTCATCGCGGCGGCTTCCATGATCTCCGTGATATCATGGAACGTGAGCACGGTTTGATGTGCGGTACTGAGGTATGCCGCGCTGCATATGAAAGTTCTCTGTTCGATTTCGATTTCCGTTGTGAACGAAGCGCGCTGTCCTTCTCGCACGCTGTCCACAAGTTCATTCAGATCAGGGCGTCGTATCAATTCCCAGTAGAATTTTCCCTGGACCGAATCCTGTTCTATAATTTCAAGAAAACTATTATTGCAAAGAAGAACCTTTCCCTTTGCGTCGAGAACCAGAATTCCCTCGCGTATCGATGCGATTATCGTGTTGAGCGCCTCTTTTTCGCGGGACTGTTCTTTAATGAGGGTTTTTAACTGCTCGACCATATGGTTAAAACTTACCGCGAGTTCCTTAAGTTCATCATTTCGCTTGAAGAGAATGTTCACATCAAAATCCCCGTGCGCGACCCTGCGTGATGCATGAATGAGGTCCTGAATAGGATGCGAGATGCTCCGTGCGAAGAGGAGTGCGACGATGACCGATATGACAATGAGACCTAAAGAAATATAAATGATCCGGGTCATTAATTGCGATATTAACGCATTAATAGAGCTAAGATATATACTCGATCGTATGACGGCGATAACCGTTTTGTTCGAGCGTGCCGGAACGGCAACGTAGAGCATTTCTTGCTTAACTGTTCTGCTGTAACGGATCGCTCTTCCTTCCTGTCCTTGGAGCGCGTCCTTGATTTCGCTGCGCATGCCGTGATTCTCCATAGTCTGTGGATCTTTTTCCGAATCCGCAAGTACTGCGCCGTCCGGGGCAATGATCGTGATCCTCGTGTTGGTCTGTTTGCCGAGCATTTTCACTGTTCTATCAAGGGAGTCAAGATCGTTCATCCGGATAATGGTGACCGCCTGGTCGCTGAGTACTGTACAGTAGTTACGAAGTTGTTCGCCCAATGTATCGATGTAGTGGTGGCGTATGATAACGAATGAGAAGGTAAGAACAAGACCGGTCATCAGGACCACGATTGCGATCAGACCGAGGAATATCTTAAGGAACAAAGGTGTTTTCATGTTTGCAGTTTATATCCGACGCCGCGTACATTCTTGATAAATTGTCCGGCTTCTTTCAATTTGGTGCGCAGGTGTTTTATATGGACATCCACGGTACGGTCGATCACCGATTTATCCGCGTCCCATACATGATCGAGTATTTGTGCGCGTGTATACACCCACCCCTCACGCACGGATAACAGGGATAGTATCTTGAATTCCGTTGATGTCAGGGAAATCGGTTTCCCCTTGATCCGGACCGAATATGTCTTGGGATCTATCTCCAGTATGCCGCCGATAACGCGTGTGTGCGTTGATTCTGAGGACGCATGCCGCCGTAACACTGCCTTGACGCGTGCGACTAATTCGCGCGGCGAAAAGGGTTTTGTGATGTAGTCGTCGGCACCGAGTTCGAGACCAAGGATTTTGTCCGGTTCAGTAGAACGGGCAGTAAGCATGATAACAGGAACGGCCTTATATGCATCATGTGCACGAAGCATTCGGCAGACATCTATGCCATCCGCATCCGGCAGCATGAGATCAAGAATGATGCAGTCCGGAACCTGCTCTCTCAGTGCTTTTTCGAATGCGCGCGCGTCGAGAAATGTCTTTACGCTATAACGGGATTTCTTCAAATGAATGGAGACAAGCTCGAGGATATCCGGTTCATCGTCGATAACATAGATCAGTTTTTCCATATGTGATAATCGTAAAGGGTTTCATAGAAAAGTCAACATCGGAGACAAGACGGCATAGATGGCACTAGAGGGCAAGAGGAGGCTAAAGAGGGCAGGAGAAGGCGAAGATCATGTTTGATGAATCAGACGGCTACAGATTTTGATCTCATCCTCTGGAATCATCGATCCTCCTCTCTTTGGTCCTCTTCCCCTCAAAAAGAGGTATTCTCTCGGCTCCGTGTATACTGCCTTCGGTTCGCGGTCTTTTAGTAGTGTCGAGCGAGGGAGCGTTTTTTCCCTGGTTGACTCATTGCCATGGTTGGTTATAATGGATTGACCGTGCGCGACCTGGCGATTGGATTTTTGATCATTATGCTCTCGTGCTCCTGCACCCGCAAGGAGGGCGGTATTATCATCGCCGGGTCAACGTCGGTTCAACCATTCATCGAACAGGTTGCCGAACACTTCATGGAGGAACATCCTGATATTATTATCAATGTACAGGGCGGAGGATCGACAGCTGGTATTCAGGCTACGTTCAACGGAACATGCGATATCGGTGCTTCTTCACGCAATCTCAAAGTTGAAGAAAGAGGTTTGAACGTAATTTTGATCGCGGTGGATGGTATTGCGATCATTATTCACAAAGACAACCCGATAGATAATTTGTCAGTAAAGGAGGTTCAGGGTATATTTTCCGGTGCGATCACCAACTGGACGGAGGTGGGGGGACAGGATACAGAGATCATACCGGTCACGCGGGAAGAGGGATCCGGCACCCGTGGTGCATTCGAAGAAATGATGATGAGAGAGGTAGTGATCAGTGACGCATGCTTAGTTCAGGATTCTAACGGTGCGGTCCGGGAGATCATCGCGACGACACGCCAGGGCATCGGCTATATTTCCGTGGGTCTCGTGGACGAGCGGGAAAAGGCCGTTGCGATAAACAATGTGAAACCTACATTAGTGAATCTTCTGCAATGCAAGTATCAATTTACCCGCCCATTTCTTTTACTACTAAAGGAAAAACCAGGCGGCAACGTCGGACAATTCATTGATTATACGTTATCAAAGAAAGGGCAGGATATTTTAAAAGGAAATGGATTGATTCCGTTTACTGAAATACGGGATGATTAAGCCATGAAGGATAAGATCGCGGGAAAAATATTCTTGCTCATTGCATTGTCTGCGATTATTTCCTTGCTCCTTATCACCTTTTTCATTTTTCAGCAGGGTATTCCCCTGATATTCAAGATCGGCGTAAGTAATTTCTTCTCAACCCACTGGTCCCCGACCCGGGGAAATTTCGGGATCCTTTCCATGATCATCGGATCGCTTATGGTAACGGCTGGAGCGCTCATTGTCGGCATCCCGTTTGGACTCGCGTGTGCTATTTTCCTTGCCGAGTTTTCCTCGTCGCCGGTACAGAAGACTCTGAAGCCGGTCATTGAATTGCTCGCCGGCATACCGTCAGTTGTCTACGGATTCATCGGTATTGTGATCCTTGTGCCGTTCATCCGCGAGCATTTCGGGGGCCCGGGATTTTCAGTGCTTGCTGCGAGTATAATCCTTGGTATCATGATCCTGCCCACGATCGTGAGCATTTCATATGATTCGATCATCGCCGTGCCTAAAGCCTACCGCGAAGGATCGCTCGCCCTTGGTGCAACCAAATGGCAAACCGTTGTGATGTTGCTTGTTCCTGCTGCACGGTCAGGCATTGTTGCCGGAATAATCCTCGGTATGGGACGGGCAATCGGGGAAACCATGGCGGTTATCATGATCGCGGGGAATGCACTGAAGATTCCCGGTTCGATCTTCGAATCCGTACGCACCCTTACCTCGACCATTGCGCTTGAACTCGGCTATGCAAGTGGCGACCACCGTGCTGCGCTTTTTGCATGTGGATCTTTTCTCTTTGTAATTATTATTCTGCTCAATATTATCGCCATCAAGGTCACAGGGCGAAAATAGCATGATACGAATCGGTCCCCGAACAACACAGATTATCGCGTATATCGCCTTGCTTCTTGCGACCGCGATCACGGTGATCGTGCTGTTTTTTATAATTATCTACGTGTTTAAAAACGGGTTAGGTCAGTTGAACTGGGAATTTCTTACTGAAAAAACCCATAATATGGGCAAGGAAGGTGGAATTTTTCCTTCTATTTTGGGTACTTTTTTAGTCACTGTTCTAGCCATCATTATTGCCACACCCCTTGGCGTGGGAAGCGCTGTATATCTTGTAGAATACACACGAGGCGGTATCCTGCGGCGCATCGTGAGTTTTGGCGCGGACTGTCTTGCTGGTGTGCCTTCAATCATCTTTGGTCTCTTTGGATTCATCTTTTTTGTTATACAACTCAACCTTGGCTGGAGCATTCTGTCCGGCGGTCTCACGCTCGCGGTGATGATCATTCCAACGATCATCCGCACGACCGAGGAGGCGATCAAGGCAGTGCCCCATTCCTATCGTGAGATCAGTTACTCGTTAGGCGGCGGGAAGTTCGACACGATCATGAAAGTTATCCTCCCTTCTTCTCTCCCTGGAATCCTGACCGGCGTGATCCTGGGTGTTGGACGCGCGGTCGGGGAGACCGCCGCCGTGATTTTCACGGCTGGATCATCACTCGGGATTCCGACCACGATCTTTTCGTCCACGAGGACCCTGGCCGTACATTTTTATATTCTCGCCCGGGAGGGGATATCCATGCCCAAGGCATACGGTACTGCGACCGTCCTTATCATTATCATTCTTACGATAAACTTCATTGCCTACCGTTTGATGCACCGGTTCATGAAGAGATACTACTGATATGACCGATCCCAAGATCATCATTGATGACCTGAGCCTCTACTACGACAGCTGCCATGCGCTCAATGACATCTCCATGGATGTCAAGAAGAATGAGATCCTTGGCGTGATCGGACCGGCGAATTCGGGAAAGAGCTCTCTTTTGCGGGCGATCAACCGGCTCTATGAGATAGATAATGCGCGCATCTCGGGTACCGTACTGCTCGACGGCGTGGATATCATGAAGATCAAGGTGAATGACCTCAGGCGGCGCGTTGGGCTGATATTCGCGACGCCGGTGGTACTGCCAGGTACGATCTACAAAAATTTAAGTTATGGCCCGCGCCTCCATAAGCGGTATACCGGCCATCAGATGGATGATGTGGTGGGGAGAGCCCTTATGGCGGCGAACCTGTGGGATGAAGTGAAAGACCGTCTTAAAGATTCAGCCTCCACATTGTCCGGGGGCCAGCAGCAGCGGCTCTGCATTGCGCGCACGCTTGCCATGGACCCGGAAGTGATCATGATGGACGAGCCATGTTCCGGTCTGGATCCGATCTCCACGGCTAAAATAGAAGCAACAATGCTCCAATTGAAGCACGATTATACGGTCATCCTGGTTACCAACAACACCAAGCAGGCTGCCCGCGTTGCGGATCGGACCGCGTTCTTTTTGTCCGGAGAGCTCATCGAGCTGGATGTCACGACAAAAATCTTCACGAATCCGCATGACACACGGACCGATGAATACATACGGGGGAAATTCGGATGATCATCGATACCGCTAACCTCAATCTGTACTACGGTAAATTCCATGCCCTCATCAACGTGAATCTGTCAATAAAGGAGAATATCATAACCGGCATGATCGGGCCGTCAGGATGCGGCAAGTCCACTCTGCTCCGGGTCTTTAACCGCATGAACGATTTAATCCCATATGTTCGTATCACCGGCAGCGTCCTGGTTGATAGCGAAGATATCTACTCCCCGGTCTGCGATCTCATCATGCTGAGGAAGAGGATCGGCATGGTCTTCCAGCGACCGAATGCGTTTCCTTTATCGATCTATGAAAATATCGCGTACGGTCCGCGCGTCTGGGGCATCAGCGATGGAAATACACTCAACGAGATTATCGAGCGGTCCCTCGCCGCGGTCGATCTCTTTGACAGCATAAAGGATATTTTAAAGAAGCCGGCGCTCGGGCTGTCAGCGGAAAAGCAGCAACGCCTTTGCATTGCGCGCCTCCTGGCGGTCGAACCGGAGATTTTGCTCATGGATGAGCCATGTTCAGCACTGGATCCCATTGCGACCGGGAAGATCGAAGAATTGATGCTGGAACTCAAGAAAAAGTACACGATCATCATCGTCACACACAATATGCAGCAGGCCGCCCGGATCGCGGATGAAGTGGGCTTCATGCTCCTTGGCGAGTTGATCGAATTTGATAAAAGCAAAAAAATATTTACAAACCCGAGTGATAAACGCACGTCCGATTATATCAGCGGGCGGTTCGGGTAGAAGGGGAAGGAGATTCATATGGATCGTCATTTTGATGAAGAACTGCAACAGGTGAAAAAAACGTTGCTTGAAGTCGCTGCCATGGTTGAAGATTCGATCGTACGGTCCCTGGATGCAATGAAGCGGAAGAACGTGAAGGGAGCAGAGAAAGTGCTCGAGATCGACCATGAGATCGACAAGCGGGAGATCGCGATCGAGGAGCAGTGTATCGAACTGATCGCGCGCCACCAGCCGGTCGGCGCAGACCTGCGGTTTTTGATCGGCGTGATCAAGATCAATAACGATCTTGAGCGCATGGGTGATCACGCGGTCAATATTGCAACCCAGGTATCATTTTTGATCGATAAGCCGCATATCAAGAATGTGACGAATATATGGTCCATGGCGCGCGAGGTCAAAGAAATGCTGAAGATGAGCGTAGAGAGTTTCATGGACAACAACGTTGAAAAGGCTCAGCGGGTATGTGCGCGCGACAATATCGTGGATGAAATGCGGGACGAGATAATACGCATTCTGCTCACCCACATGCTCGAGGATCCGGAAAAGATCGGAGCTGCGATCCCGCTTCTATTGGTGGCAAAAAATCTCGAAAGAATTGCTGATCTGTCCACAAATATCTGCGAGGACGTGATTTATATTGCGCAGGCTCGTGTTATAAAACACCATGCGGAAGAGAAACCTAATTGAGCATATTTTTCTAAAAAGGAGCAGCGGTGAATAAATACTGTTTATTTTTGGGCGTATTGCTGGTAATGCTCTGCGTATCTTTGAGTTGCGCTCCAGGGAATGATCGCTGGGACCCCGGGATCACTCCGGATAATCGAGCGAACTTCTGGGCGGGAATCTGGCATGGTTTGATCATAATCGTGACCTTCGTGATCAGTTTGTTCACGAACGACATAGGTATTTACGAGGTGAATAATGTCGGTTGGGGATACAATCTTGGATTCCTCATCGGACTTTCGTTTCTCTTTGGTCCGATCCTTAAGGCAGGAGGTCATAAAAAACACATGACAAAACGGGATTGGGACCGGATCGGAGACACGATCGAAGAGCGAGTCCGAAAAGGCATTAAATCGGGGCTCGATGAAGCAGGACAGAAGGAAACAAAAGATAAGAAATGGGAAGAGATCGCCGCGCGCATCGAGCAAAAAATAAGGGATGCACTCAAAGATTGGAAGTGATGTGAGGGGACGAAAAAAGGGAGCCTGCATGGGCTCCCTTTTTTATTTGTCGCAATATTATCGACACAAGATCAAGGTTTGCATTTTCACGTCCGTATCCGTAGTCATATGGCATATATACATGCCGTTTGCCATTGGTGTGCCGTGTGCATCTGAACCATCCCAGTGTTCCGAGTATGAGCCAGGCGATTGAAACGCGTTCACGAGCAAGCATACGAACCGTCCCTGTACGTCATACAGCGCGATATGTACGCGTGTTTGATTTCCCAGCGTGTAAAGAATAGTCGCCTCAGTACGGACAGGATTTGGATGTATGCTCAAACGGAGCGTGGAGAGATCAGTGTTTGTCTGTTCAGCTACACCGACCTGGATCGACCACCTGAACATCGCGGCGTCTTCGGTCCCGGCGAAAATATATGTGCCGGGATTGATACCAAGCGAGGTGACGTGCGATCCGTTGAGCCCATCATTCATGGATGTCCAGGATCCACCGCTTGAAGTGCTTTTATACACGCCGCTCGATGTCCCCGAGTATATTTGAGTATGATTATCCGGATCAATGAGTACGGCGCGTGCGCCAGCACAACCGATATTTGTCCAGTTCGATCCGGCATTCGTTGTTTTGAACACACCGTCCGGAGTAGCAGCATAGATCGTGTTCGTGTTCACCGGATCGATCGCGATATCGAAGATCGTGTCCGTAATACCATTCGTTGCATCGAACCACGACGTTCCGGCATTCGTGGTTTTGTAGAGACTCGGTATCCCGCCTACGTAAACGATACTGGAATTCAATGGATCGACTGCGATTGAAAATGCCATGCCCGCGGCGCTTGAAAGAAAATACCGCGTCCAGCTGGAACCGCTGTTCGTTGTTTTCGACGCGGTCATCACGTAGTTGGGGCTATTATAGTACCGGCCGCAGCTGTAGAAGGTGGTATTGTTCTGTGGATCTGCAACAAAATCACCGCCATCCGTATAATAGCTTTCAATATTCGTCCAAACGGACCCGCCGTTTGTGCTCATGTAGAGCTCGGCGTTGCCTCAGCCAGTGCCTTCCAGCGCATAGACGGTGTTTGGGGTACTGTTATTGAACGCGAAGGCGCAGATATTGCCGCACCCGACCGGCGTATTGAGCGTTGTCCAGTCAGTCCCGTTATTCGACGTTTTGAAAACCGCCACTTCTTCGTATGAGGTGTACAGCGTTGCTGGATACTGGCGTGGACTGGCAAAGCCGTCGATCGATCCGATCGCCATACCCTTGTTTGATGCGCTCCAGAGCGATCCAGTGTTCGTTGTCTTAAAAAAACCAGTATTATTGACGGTAAATGCCGTCCCGGTTGATGAAGAATGGGCGTGCACGCTGCGGTAGTAGTTGCCTGATAATCCGGAGCTTGAGGTACTCCAGTTCGTACCGGTATTTGTACTCCGGTATATGTATGATGAACTACCCGCATACACCAGGTTTGGATTGGCGGCGCTCGTTGCCATAGAGTACAGGTATGTATAGGACGCAACTTGCGACCACGATGTGCCGCCGTTCGTTGATCGGTATATTCCGCTATAACACCCGGCAAACAGCGTATTCGGATCGGTCTGGTGTACGGCGAGGGAGTATACATACCGGGCAGTTGACAGGATTCCGGTGGATATATCAGTAAAACTCACACCGCCGTTCGTGCTCTTGAAAACGCATGGATAGTAAGTCGGCGAGACGTAATAGTACCCTCCTGCATAGACTGTACTCGAGTTTGACGGATCGATAACCACGCTGTATCCGAGCCCCTGATTGCCAGTAAGAGTCACTGCGGTCCAGCTTGAACCGCCGTTCGTGCTCCGGTAAAACTGCAGGCTGTACGGGCTTGAGGGCAAGCGTCCGACCGCATAGACGGTATTCGGACTCGAAGGGCTGACTGCAATATCATACGGGTATGATCCGGGGAATCCGGTGCTTGACCAGGTCACGCCGCTGTTCGTTGACCGGTAGATCATGTTATACGTCCCGGCATAGAGATAATTGGAATTCGTTGGTGCAACCGCAAGCGAATACGCGTAGTACGGCACTGAACCGACAGGCGTCCAGTTCACCCCTCCGTCCGTGGATTTGACCACACGCGCAGGATTTGAGTAAGACATCGTGTACATAATATCGTTATTGCCACCGTACACCGCCAGTTTGTACAGGTACCCGCCATAGGGTCCGATTGACTCCCATCCTGCGAAGACCGTGGTTGCAATACCCATGGTCAGGGCTATGATCAGGATTTTTTGCATATATTCTCCTCTTTTTTTACGCTGCACGATAATAACATAGCGTAAATATCATTTACAGTGTACGAACTTAGTAACAGAAACGTCATCATATGTTTCCAGTCGCACGAAATAGATACCGGGCGGGGTATCAGACATGAATAAGGCAGTACGATATATTCCCGGCAGCTGTTCGGCTTCGTGCACTATGCGTACCAGTTGGCCGCTTGCATTGTAGAGGGAAATACGAAAATGCCCCACGCGGTTCAAATGGTACGTAATGGTCGCTTTGCCGGAACCCGGATTAGGATCGATCCTGCATGCAGTCGATTGCGCGGTATATGATCGGGATTCAAGGGAACCGGTGTTCAGGTGCCATCGGTAAAGACCGTTTCCCGCTGTTCCCACGAATAAAAACTCATCCGGATCGATCCCGATGCACGTGACGTTCGTATCCATCAGTCCGTCATTCATGCTGTACCAGTCCCCGCCTCCATTAGTGCTTTTATATACACCGTTGGCAGTTCCGCAATAGATCATCCCCTGAATCAGCGGATCTGGGATCAGGGACGTGGCTTCTGTACACCCGGTATTCGCCCATAGTCCGCCGCTGTTCGTGGTTTTGAATACACCGTCACGAGTCGCTGCGTACAGCGTGGTTGAGGTAAAAGGATCGATCGCGATGTCCATGACAACATCGGTCAGACCTGATGACACATCGATCCAGTTTGTTCCTCCGTTCGATGTTCGGTACACGCTCGGGTTGCCTCCCGCATATACGATCGCGGAATTCATGGGGTCAACGGCGATCGCATAGACATACCCGATCGTTGCCAGGTAATACCGTGTCCAGGTCGAGCAACTGTTCGCGGTCTTTGACGAGAACATCGCAAACGTATAGTGGCCGCCGCTCCAGTAGGTAGAATTATTATTGGGATCGGAGGCCAGTGCACCGCCATCCGAGTAGTATCCATCTACCTGGTTCCAGACGAACCCGCCGTCTGTGCTCTTGAAGAGCTCAGCATTACCTCAGCCAGAACCTTCCAATGCGAGTACGATATCAGGATTTGTGTTATGGATCGCGATAGAACAAATATTGCCGCAGCTCAAAAACTCAGGGAGAAATACCCAGGAATCACCGCTGTCCGTTGATTTGATGACACCGGTCATATTCAGCGCCGCATAGATCGTGGTGCGCAAGGACGGAGCGCGTTCCAAAGTCAGAACTGACGCGAGAGTAATTCCATGATTGGATGCTGTCCATGTGGATCCGCTGTTCGTTGAGTGGCTGAAGCCGAAAAGATCGATGCAGTAGACATGCGTATCCGTGGTCCTGCTGGCGACGACAATACGTGGTTGTTTTACCTCGCACGGATATCCTGAACCGCAGTTGAACCATGTTGCGCCAGCATTCGTGCTCTTATAAATGACCGTGTCTGCGCCCGCGTACGCGACATCGGGCGTTATGGGCGACGTCGTGATGCTTTTTATAAAGGGTGCGGGCTGGACAAGGAGCCAGCTTTGTCCGCTGTTGGTCGTCCGGTATATATCTCCGGGATAATATGAGGCAACATAGATGATATCAGGATCATTCGGGTGTATCCTGATCGATGTTACATTGTAGCCGATTGGCAGGTCAGCACCGATATCCGTGAACGATGAACCCCCATCCATGGATCGGTAGACACGCGGCAGGGTGTTGTTGTTGTACATAGAACTACCGCCAACGCAGACGATGTTCTGATCCGCATGGCACACGGCAACGCACAATGAAATACCTTTTAACGTATCGAGCGTCACGCTCGACCAGGCAATTCCGCCATTCGTACTTTTATAGTATGCCATGGCTTCACTGCCACCATATGAGATGGATGCCGCAGCATGCAGGGTGGTTGGCGCGTTCGCATGAATTACTAGTTCGTTGATATATGTTGTGGACACGGCGTATGATGTCCATGTTGCGCCTCCATTCGTTGATTTCAGGACATCCATATACGTGCCTAAATAAATGATATTTTCGTTCGCGGGATCAAAGGCGATGGTGTTGACATAGTGGGTCGTGAATCCGTGATCATGCCATGTACTGCCATGATCCGTGGACCGGAAAAGTCTGCATGGCAGGTAATTACTCGCGACCAGGAGGAAATTTTCATTGGTCGGTGCAATACCCAATGCGCGCAGCTGGCCGCCAAAAGGTCCAAGCGATTCCCATGCACTGAATCCCAACGTACTAAGCAGAAGCATGGTTATAACAGACCGTTTGTATCCCATGGTTCTCCTTTCCCCTATTACATATAAATATTCACCTAAAACTATATATTATTACTTATATATTTAAGTATAGTATAAATATGTTACCCTGTCAAGGGGTAAAAGAACACGAAAAGAAGGAGTATAATATATCGCTATGAGCGTTATGTCATCTGTGTAATTTATACCGTCGTGACGGCATAGTGAATAATTATAAATGATAGTCTCTGGTTGACAACATCCTATGCAATGGTATACTTTACCATGAAATGTACTGCAGTACTTATCACGGGTTTCATGGTAGTCCTTTCGTGCAGCGAAATGGAGATCGCGTGGACCCAGAAGATCGACATTGCCGGAGCCGGTATGTACCGGATAGCGGATGTCGTACGAATTGACAATCAGGTCTATTGCGTCGGCACCTTTTCCCCTGATACCTCGAGCACGTGCTGTTTTGTTGCCGCCTTTGATAGCAACGATGTGCTCATGTGGCACGCGTTGTATCAGGATCCTGACGGGGATGCAGTTGAGGGGCGTTCCTTGGTCGTGCGGCGTGCCAACAATGAACTTTTTGACAACACGTATACTGTATTCGTGCACGCTCAGACGACCAGGGCAGATTCGACCAGGGGTTCGCTCCTTCTTGATTATCAAGAAGGGACCCTGGCATGGAGTAAAGAACTGGATCTTGAGACGGGTGAGGATGAACAACAGAGCATGATGTTATCCGATCATGCAGAGGGTCTCTACATGATCGGGCTAAAACAGACCCCGGTCCATGAAAAGGTGCTCTTCATCAACCAGTACAACATTGAGGGCAGGTTTTTACAGGAACGCCAGATTTACACCATAAACACGGATCACGTTGTAGCTGCTATCGCTGATCCGTATAATATTGTGATCAGCGGAGTGGATGAATGGAACCATCAGATATTCTATATGCGTTATCAAGAACTCGATCCCGGGATCGATCCGGTTCGTATCTCCTGCAACGGGAATGATCCTTTGATATCAGATGTCCGGATTACAAGAAGCGGGAATGTCTACATCCTTGGCGCGGTACGACAAGAAGATAATGGGTACGATTACGTGACGATGTGCTACAGCGATAAGGATAGCCTCGTATGGACACGAACCTTTGATGGATATGACGGATACGATGACCTTCCGGTTGTCATGGATCTGGATGATTCCCTGTACGCGTACGTGACCGGGACGACTGCGACCGAGACCGGTAAAACCGATATTCTTACGGTGAAATACGACCCCGCCGGCAATGAACTTTGGTCACGCTGCTTTATCGGCAAAAAAGATGAATCCCTGCAGCCGTACTTCCTTTTGCCGGGGGATCCGCACAGTAGTGGTTCATTCTATATCTATGGTACAGCCGGGAACAACGTTCTGCTTGTGAAATATAACAAAAGCGGATTTTTACGGTGGTTCACCCGCATACAGCACGGCGATGCGGTATGTGTGCCCACGGCCTGGGCGTCACATGTCATTGCCCTTGAAGCGGCAGACGGGGCGAAGCGCGAGGCGCTACTCGTCAAAATCCAGCGTGCGGAACAATTCGGGTTGAATCGATGGGATTGATGGATTGATCAGGGTGAGAGTATAAGAGAGCCTGATTCAATCGCCTGTTTTGTGGTCCATCTATAGAAATAAATGCCCGGTACACAGCCGTCCCCGTGGACGTCCTGGCCATTCCACTGTATCGTATATTGACCAGAATTCTGGTATACGTCCAGCACCGTATGTACGTGACGTCCGGTCACATCGTAGATAGACAGACGGACATTCCCGGGAGAAGAGAGTGTATAGGTAAAGCAGGTGGCACGGGAAAAGGGATTCGGGTGCACGGATATGGTGAATCGGGCAGGATTCATGTCGGCACGTTCTTTTGTCCCGACATTAATCGCCCAGCGGAACACTCCTGACCCATAAGTACCGACATAGTAATAGGTATCCGGATTAATCTCCAGGGAGCGGACGTACTGGCTATCCAGACCCATGTTCAGCCAGGTTATACCCTGGTCTTCGGTTCTCCATACGCCATTATCGGTTGCCGCAATAATGGTGTCCTTGGATAACGGATTAAGTAAAAGGGCATTTACATTCGAGCAGCCGCGAGCAGCCCACGTGCCTCCCGCATCGCTCGAGATGAAAATCCCGTCGCAGGTCCCGGCTACGATAAAATCCGGATCGAGCGGGTGGATCGCCATATCATACGCATAGCCGGTCATGCCAATCGAACACGAATCCCATGTTTGACCAAAATCGGTTGTCCGGTATATGCACGGTATCCCGCCCACGTAGACCGTGTTCGAACTTGTCGGATCGATCGCGATCGTGTAGGCCCATCCTTCGTACGGGCTTGGGTTATAACGGTTCCATGTCCACCCTTCATCCGTGGACACGCACGCGCTCATGTAATACCATTTGCCCCCACTCCAGAAAATGCTGTCGTTATTCGGATCCGCGGCGAGCACACCGCCGTCCGCCATGTGGTCATCATCGATTGTCATCCAGACAGACCCGCCGTCCGTGCTCTTGAGGAGCCGCGCATAGCCTCAGCCATCACCTTCCAGAGCAAGCAGTGTGTTCGGGTCGGTATTATGAATGATCAGATCTCCAAGGCGACAGGCGAATGGGCTGGGCATGGGGATCCACTCGGTTCCACAATCCGTTGACTTATAGATGCCATAATTCTCGCTGTATACATAGAGGATCTCCGGTGAATTCGTGCATACGGTGAGGGCATTTATCTTGGCAAGGGTGATGCATCGGTTCGCGGCATACCACGATACACCACTGTCCGTTGATTTATAGAAGCCATAGTATTCCGTCGTGAAAACCATGGACGGGTCGATCGGATCGATCCTGACGCAGCGGTGCATGCGGCGGGCACCATTATATTGGTCATTGGTCCGCAGCCACGTTTCCCCGCTGTCGGTCGTCATGTAGATAACCGTGTCGGCGCCGGCGTATGCGATATGGGGAGCGGCCGGGGTCGTGGCAAGGGACGTGAAGAACCAGCTACCGCCAGAAACATGTTGCCACGATATGCCAGCATTAGTCGAACGGAAGATGCCATCGTAATAGGTTCCCGCATACAGGATAGCGGAATTCGTCGGGTGCACGGCGAGCGACTGGACGCGCTGGCATGTCATGGATAACCCGAGCGATTGTTCGTGGAAACTTTCACCGCCATCCGTGGACTTGAAGACACAGGGATGGGGCGTGGTATCGTAGTAGTATCCACCGATGTAGATCGTCTGCGGATCCTGAGGATCCACGGCAAGGTCATAGGAATAACCGCCATGGTCGATAAGCGGCAGCCCGGACCAGGTCGCGCCGGCATCTACGCTCTTGAAAAAGTGCATGATGTACTGTCCGCCTGTAAAAATCACTCCGGTCGCGTACACGGTTGTCGGAATATCCGGGCGCACCGCAATCGCATTTATTTCATACCCGGGCATGTCGTACATGGTCCAGGTTTCGCCGCTGTCCGTGGACTTGAAGATATCCGCGTAACTGCTTGCGTACAAAATGGAGGATTGGGTTGGATCGCAGTCTATACAGTATGCGTAGTTCGGAACCGTGCTGATGTATTCCCATGTCTCACCGTGATCCGTTGATTTGAATATCTTTGACGGCGCATCATAGGAAGCAGTGTACAGAATGCTGGGGTCGATCGGATCGATCTCCAGACAGCGCAGGAAACCACCATACGGGCCGATTGCTTCCCACTCAGCACGAACCGGAGTGATCCCCGCGCTGATGATCAGGCAGAAAATGATGACTTCGGCGTTCATGTATTTCCCTATATAATTATAGGATGAACTAAAGAGATGTCAATGGAAAACAGTAAACGCTACTTCGCTATACGCTAAGCGCTACTTCCCGCTCCGCGGGACGTATGACGCAATTCGTAATGGGTAATTAAAAGCAAGAACTTCGAACCGGAGGCAGTCGACCGCAAATAAAAAAATACGAGCGCATCCCGGCGGATCAGATGAAAAACTGATATTCCGTTTTGCTGATATCCTGCCCGCTGATAGACTGGTATCCTGATATACTCCCATGGTGTTAATCGCGCAATTACGGATATTTCTTCAGTTGCCCGGTTCCCCGATTACGTAGTCCATTGTTCCGCAATTCGCGATATTTTTCTTTTTTACGAAAGGATTTCCCTGATTAGTTTTTTCTTCCTGAAGGGTTGAGATTTGACCGCGAACACTTCTTTCATTTTCTTTTTTACGGCTTCCCGCGCAATCCGGTTGTCGCTATATATCTCAACGAGCGCCTCTCCTGTCTTAATCCTGTCCCCGATCTTTTTGAAAACACGGAACCCGCATGATGGATCGATCGTATCGTCTTCTTTCATGCGGCCACCGCCCAATTGGACAAGAAGCATTCCAATGCGGTACGTGTCGATCGAATGGACAAAACCCGAGGCATGTGACCGCACCGATGCCTTATTCTTAGCGATCGGCAGCCGGCTGTAATCTTCGCATACGAGAGCATCGCCGTCCTGCGCACAAATGATCTTTTTAAATACATCAAGGGCGGCCCCGGATGTGATCTTGTTTACAAGAAGCGTGCGTCCGCCTTTGATCCTGGCTAATGCGAGCATTTCGGCACCCAACGCGTAGGTGATGTCCATAAGGTCCTGTGAGCCATTCCCTTTTAATGCTTCGATCGCTTCCATCGCTTCGAGGGCGTTTCCCACATAGGTACCGAGCGGATTATTCATGTCGGTAAGCATGGCAGTCACTTTTACCCGCGCCCGTTTTCCGATCTGAACCATGGTCCAGGCAAGTTCTTTTGCTGCTCCATGATCGCGCATGAATGCACCAGTGCCGTATTTGACGTCAAGAACAAGACCGTTCAGGTCTTCGGCTAGTTTTTTTGACATAATGCTTGCCGCGATCAGCGGGATCGAATCCACGGTTGCCGTTACGTCCCGTAATGCATAGAGAAGTTTGTCTGCAGGCGCGATCTCCCTGGTTTGTCCGATCATGACCACGCCGATACGCTGCAGCTGTTTGGTAATGCGCTTGCTGGAAAGCTGTGTATTGAAACCGGGGATGGATTCGAGCTTGTCGAGCGTACCACCGGTGTGGCCAAGCCCCCGACCGGAGATCATGGGCACGCAGACGCCGCAGGACGCAACGAGCGGGGCGAGGATGAGCGATACTTTATCGCCGACGCCGCCAGTCGAATGTTTGTCGATCTTCGGTGCCCTAATGCCGGAAAGGTCCATTGTCGAACCAGAAAGCATCATCGCGCGCATGAGGTGCGCGGTTTCATCGAATGTCATGCCCTGGTAATATATCGTCATGAGCAGAGCAGCGATCTGGTAACTGGGGATCTTGCCGGTCGTGCAGCCGTGTATGAAGAATTTTATATCATCGCGTGTTAAGGTCTTGCCGTCGCGTTTATTTCTGATTATCTGAACGATGTTCCTCATAGTGTTCCTTTATCACACGGCTGATCGCTTTCTTAAAACTATCCTCTTTATGGAAATGTTTCTTCGCCCGTTTGCTGAGAAGGTATTGCATGATCAAGATGTTGATCACGAGCACGACGATGAAATAAACCGCGGAACTGAGCGTCACGACGCGACCGATAATATATGCTATGATATTGAAAAGGACGATGCCTCCACTGACAATGATAACAACCAGTCGCGCCCAGATCTGTCCCTTCCAGATACTCACACCAATATAAAATATTGAAAATCCAAGAATGAAACCAAGGATGGTACCAAACACCCTGCTCGTAACGGGAACATTAGTCGCGACGTATGTGTAGATGAACAGGGTAAAAACGGCAAGGGCGATCAAGAAATAGAACAGCGAGATCAATATGATGCCGACGTGTGGTTTAGACTTTGTCATTACCGGGGTCAAAACACTTGTTCAATCGTCTGCACGAAGCGCATTTTCCGCACATTCTTGCTCCGCCCAGGTAACAGGAATACACATACTGCAAAGGCGCTTTGTAGCGTTTCCCCACTTTAAAGATCTGTTTCTTAGTATAATCAGCAACATAACTGACCACTTTGACCTTTTTCAGGGTGCTGTACATGAGCGAGTGGTTGATCGCGGCGATGAATTGTGGTTTGTTGTCCGGGAATTCGCGCGCTTCATCGCGATTGAATCCAGTAATGATTATCTCGGCCTCGTAATACTCCGCATAACACGCGGCAACATTGATGAACAGGCTGTTCCGGTTCGGGATCCATACATCCTCGAGTTTTGTATACTGTTTTGGGCTGGCGTGTTTTGTCTTTTTGAGCATACGCAGTTTCTTGAAGTCCTTGAAGAATGGCAGCGTCACTGTTTTGTGCTTTATTTTTAGTGCGCAACAGATCCTGCGTGCCGCGCGTATCTCCATGCGTGCGGCGCGCTGTCCATAATCGAACGTGAGCGCAAAGAGCGGTTCGGTTTTTTGGCGCCCGATCGTGGCGCTCACTATTGAATCAAGCCCGCCGGAGAGCAAAATTATGCTCTTTGGCTTCATGGCACAGTTTCATCATAAGTGACTGAATGATTGTAACCTTCCCATACCGTGACCGAACGCATTGATTTAATCTGTTTTTTCATTTCGTCATAGATATACATCGCCAGGTGCTCAGTAGTCGCGTTGTTTTCTCTGAAGTAGGGCAATTCGTTCAGATCCTTATGGTCGAGCGTTTCAAGGATCGTATCGAGTACGGATTTGATCCGGCGAAAATCCATCGCCATACCGAGATTATCAAGTGTTTTAATCGCCACCCTTGCCTGTACTTTGTAGGTGTGGCCGTGCATGCCTGCGCAGTCGCCAGGATAGCCCTTGACCTGGTGGGCAGCAGAGAAATTACCTTCAACTGATAAGATGAACATAATAGTAAATTCTTAAATACCTAAAGTCACAAATATTTAAAATTCAAAACACCAAAATTCCTAAATATCAAAAAATCCGGAAGATCTAAATTGCTGATTTCGGCATAAACCAGTTGCCAAATAATTGTAGTCGCCCAATTCATTGGGTTATGAAATGTTTGATAAATCAAGCAACTACGATATTTGATTTTCATTTTTTTCTGAAAAGTAGAAATATTATTGCCGAAATCAATAATTTGCGGCATTGATCAATTTATCCTTTAATAGTGTACGTGCCTGATTAAAAAAATCAATGGTTGAGGGTTCTTTGTAGTCCGGATACGTCCATTCGAGCGTGGTATACGTTTTCCTTTTGAATATGAGGGTAACCTCGGCATATATTCCTTTGCCAAGGTATATCCGGTGCGAATAGTTCTTGGTCGAGGCGAGGATGACATTGCTCATCGTGATGATCCCGGGATCGATATTAATATCTCGACCTCCATCGTCGTTCTGATAGTGTTGTTCGAGCGTATTTGATGCGTGCTTCATGTCAATAAGGAACGCGGGATCAATGATTCTATCGAATACCCACCACTGCCGCAGGATGCGGTCGCCCATTTCTTTGTTATAATACGTCGTGTGAGTGAACTTCTGAGGTGTGGACCGTATGGTGACGGATCCGAATAACGGCGCGAGTTGTTCGATCAGCGGGCCCGTGCCGATCCCGTCGCGAGAAAGCACGCCGATAAACGGCAGTACTGGCTGAGGTTCCTTAATGCCTGCCATGACACACCTTGACGCATACCCCGCATATGTGCTGGCCGATCCCGCGCATGCCTGCGAATGTACAGAGTTTTTCATAGCACTTTTGGATATCAACACCGGTTTCCGTGATTGCATGTGCCGGACATACCGCGATGCATGCCCGGCATTCGCCGCAGGAGAGGTCCAGAGGTGCATCCGGTTCAAATTCAAGATCCGTGAGCACCGATACATAGCGGGCATGTGCTCCGTACTCAGGGTGGATCAGAAGTCCGCTCCGGCCGATGTGACCAAGGCCGGCATTTTTTCCCAGAACAATATGGGAGATGTGTCCTTTTCTGTGCTCCTGGTCAATGGTCTGGGATGCTGGGATTGCGAGCGCATTGACATTCTGACGCTCAAGATATGCGACGACATGACACGCGGTCTGGTCGAGTATCCAATTCACGGTTTTGTAGTGATGTTTATAGATAAGAGTCGGTCTGTCCTTGATCGTGGCAAGCACGGCGCGGGACAGCACGAAACCAAAAACGATCGCGCGCGGCAATGCGGTGTCCAATTCAGGAATTACAATGCCTTCCGGTACGGTCCCAAAACCCACGATCGAAATACCGCGGTCATGAAGAAAGAAACGCATCTTTGTTTTATGATCATCCATTATTATTGACCGTGGGTGCCGAGGATGTGCTACATATCCTCAAGATCATCATCATTATCTGATTCGTCACCATCGCCTGCCGGCGGTTCTATTGCGCGATCATCCACCGATTCTTCAACCGGTTCATCGCCGTTATTACTTTCATCTGCAGGTTCAGGTTCTGCCGAGGTCTCCAGTGAAGTTTCCAGAGCCACCCGGGCTCCGAAATCTTCTTCCCGGGGCAGGTCGCTGATATCTTTGATGCCAAAATACCTAAGGAATTCCTTTGTTGTGCCGTATTTGATGGGCCGACCCGGTACAGGCAGACGGCCACAGGTTTTTATCAATCCTTTCTGTATAAGAGTATCGATCACTCCGGAAGAGTCCACGCCGCGTAATTTTTCGATCTCCGGACGCGTGATCGGTTGGTGGTAGGCGACGATCGCGATCGTTTCGAGAGCGGCCTTTGATAATTTGCTCTTCTTATCATGCAGGGCTCCGACCCACAGGGCGAACGCAGGCAAAGTGTAGATCTGGTAGCCACCGGCTATTTCCTTGATCTCGAATGCCCGTCCCGATGAACGATATTCCGCATTCAATTCGTCGACGAACAATTTAATCTTGTCCGGGCTGAGCTGCGTGATGGCGATGATCTTCTGTTCAGGTAGCGGCACATCGGTCGCGATGAGCAGAGCTTCGAGTATCTGTTTATTGTTGGATCCGTTCATATCGATCCTCGTGTCTGTTTATAGAGTCTGATAACATGGTTCACAATTGTATCCCAATTGAATTTTTCGTCAACGGTTTGTTTTGCGCGCTTTCCCATTTCCCGGCGAAGGGCATCATTGGTCGCCAATTTCATTAATGCTTCTGCCAGTGCGGGAATATCTCCGGCAGGCACAAGTATGCCGTTGTGGCCATCGTCAACCACATCAGTGATACCACCAACATTCGATGCAATTACCGGCTTACAGTACGACATCGCTTCGATCATCACCACGCCAAGGCCCTCAGTATCGCCATGCTTGTCGTATACTGCGGGCAATACGAAAAAACTACAGGTGCGGTACAATGCGCTTAGTTCTTGATTTGTGATCCAGCCAGTGAGCTCAATCCGGTTCGTTGTATCGATCGCGTGCGCAAGCTCCTGCCATTTTTTGCGCTCAGGGCCATCGCCTACAATGACTAAACAATGAGAAATTTTGTCTTTGATCTGACCGTACGCCCGAATGAGGTTATCAACACCCTTGCGTTCAACCGAACGGCCAACAAAAAGAATGATCTTGTTGTCAGAAACCATCCCGGGTTTTTCTTGTATCGGGGTACTGAACGGGACTATCGGGATCGGTTTATCCGTGATATCGCTCAGCTCGCGGGCAGTATGATTGGATATTGCGCTGATCATGTTAGCACGATTAACGAGTACGGAGAATACCCGTATCAGTGATCTGAATTTCTTTTTCAGCCAGCGGATTTCAAGTCCATAGAAGGTGACGAAGATTCGTGCGCGTCCGAAACACCGGGCAATAATTCCAAAGATAATGTGCGGAAACGGCCAGTTAATGTGTACAATATCATATCTCTGTGCTCGTGTCAGGCGAACGAGAGCGATTGAACCGCATAGAAGGTACATGCAACTTAACATAAGATACCATGGACCTCGACTAAGTCGGTCAACGGCATTCTCTTCATGGGTCAAACGCTCGAATCGCTTAAAGAAATACCGGAAGCGGATGATCGGAACACCATCCAGTACCTGATTTTTCAATCCCTTATAGGAAGAAGTAAAAACCGTGATATCTACGCCTCGGGCCCGGAGACGCTGTATCAATTCCACCATCCATGGAGTTATGACATCTTGAGCATGCCGTTTGTACGCAGTTGTGACAAAGAGAACTTTCATACGATCCGCTTGTTTTCTGCCCGCATGCGTATGGCACTATTGTTTGTGAAATCCGTTTTTCTTATTTTTATCATCACTGTTTGAATTTCCATTTCACTATGTTCCAGATCGCCTGTATACCGTCGAGCACGCCGATCTTTTTACCTTTACGGCGTCCTTCGTAGGAAATGGGTATTTCTACGATCGTTTCACGTTTTTTTAAAATCTTACAGGTGATCTCCGGTTCGACCTCAAACCGGTTTGAGATCAGATTAAGGGTTTTCAAAAGGTCAAAAGCTATCATTTTATAACATGTTTCCATATCTGTAAGGTGCGCATTATACAGGATATTGGTCAGAAACGTAAGAAAGCGATTCGCAATGAAACTGGAAGCAAGAAATCGTCCCCGGCCAAGGATCCTTGAGCCGTACACCACGCGTGTCCGTTTATTTCGGATCGGTCCCAGAAGCCGTTTATAGTCCTGGGGCGAATACTCAAGATCCGCGTCCTGGATAATCACAATGTCGCCTTTGACAAACTTGAGACCAGTCCGGATCGCGGCACCTTTGCCCTTATTTTGGGTATGGAGAAGCAGAATGATATCCTTTCTTGACCGCAACCGATCACGAGTTCCATCAGTTGAAAAATCATCGACAACAATTATCTGTTTATCGATATCTGCCGCTTTAATACGTTTCAATATCGCGTCAATATGAAGCACTTCATTGTAAACCGGGATTATTACTGACAGCAGCACGGCTACATTATAACGGAATTACCTCTATTGTAAAGCCATTCTGAAGAAAAAAAGATGGATATGGAGACCGAGAGATACGGAGAATTATATCATATTTCTCCGGTTCGCCACGTCTCTGATACTCTCACAAATGGTGGTTGACATAGTCGGTAATATCTCTATAATTCGGGGAATACGGCGCCATCGTCTAGCTTGGTTTAGGACGCCGCCCTCTCAAGGCGGAGATCACGGGTTCGAATCCCGTTGGCGCTATTAAGGACGCAGAGACGCTGAAGATCGCTGAAATGCAGAATTTGTTGCATGTGCGCTCTTTCAGCACTTTCGCGGCTTTCTATGCTTTTGCGTATCAATGGTTGACAAGGTTATTTTTTTATATACACTTTAAGCTAGTACAATGTGAGCAACGAAGGAGGCGGGATGGCACAAGAGGGAAAGATTGATAGCGTTATCGGCAAATCTACCGTGATAAATGGAGATATGAAAATCAATGGTTCGACAAAAGTCGATGGGACAGTCAAGGGCAATATTAACGCAAAAGATAGTATTATTGTTGGAAATGAAGCAACTATAAAGGGTAATGTTTTCTGCAATAACGCCATTATTGGGGGTAAGATCGAGGGGAATATTACGGTTCAGGACATCATTGAGTTCCAAAGCGGTGCTAAAATGTTAGGTGATATCATATGCAAAGGGATCGTCATTGAGCAGGGCGTTTTCTTTGAAGGAAATTGCAGTATGTCGCAAAAAGAACGCGAGCACAAAGAAGTAAAAGAGATCAAAGAACCAGTTAAATGAATATTACTCTCTACGGTACTCGGGGTTCTATTCCTGTCGCCAGCAAAGAAACACGGAAGTATGGCGGGAACACCACGTGTCTTTATATTGAATCGACACAAGATGACGCCATAATCGTGGACGCCGGATCTGGTATCAGGGAGCTAAGTGCATATTGTTTGAAAAACAAAAAGCAGGATCTTACGCTGATCTTCACCCACTACCACTGGGATCATATGCAGGGTCTGCCTTTTTTTGCACCATTATACTTGAAGGGAACAACGATCACGATTTATGGACCGGACAAAGAGGTTACACCTGATAAGGCGCTTTTTCATCAGATGATGAGGCCATATTTCCCTACGGTCTCATGGAGGGACGTACCATCAAGCATTCTTTATAAAAAAGCCACATTAAAATTCAGGGTTGGCTCAATAACCATTCAGACGATCCCCACCAATCACCCCAACTACACCATAGGATTGAAATTCACCGAAGGTAAGAATAGTTTCGCTTTTCTAACAGATAATGAACTACTTGCCAGAAATCATATCACCCCATATAAAAAATTCGTTGATTTTGTCAAAAACACGAATTTCATCATCCATGATGCAGCATATACAGAGGAGATCTACAAAACCAGGTTGGGTTGGGGTCATTCGACATATACGCAAGTCATGCAGCTTGCTATTGATGCAGGTGTGGACCATGTGATCTTCACACACCATGATCCGCCGACAACCGACCAAGCGATCGATACAATACTTCGTGACTTCAGGAAGAAATATCCTAGAAAAACAATCGAAGCCGCTGCTGACGGTAAAACCATCAATTTTAAATAATCTTCATCAGTGAAACCCAGTGTTTTAATCATCCGGACCGCTGGTACAAACTGCGACGAGGAAACGGCGTTCGCGTTCGAAAAGGCCGGCGCGTTAGTCGAACGGTTGTTTATTGATGACATTGCACAGCGGGATCTTACGCAGTACCAGATCACAGCATTCCCAGGCGGATTTACGTACGGTGATGACATTTCCGCCGGCAAAATACTTGCAAATGAGATTAAGTTTAAATACCGCGATAAATTTCTTGAATTTATCGAGCGCGGAGGACTCATCCTTGGTATCTGCAATGGATTTCAGGTTCTGGTAAAATGCGGTATCCTTCCGGGTTTTGAAAAGCCTTTTGAAGAACAGAGCGTAAGCCTGGTTGCCAATGATTCGACACGCTTTGAAGACCGGTGGGTGCACTTGCGCGTCCAGGACCGTTCCGTGTTCACCAAAGGATTACAACCGATCATTACTATGCCAGTTGCGCACGCTGAAGGGAAATTCGTGGTTAAAGACGACAGCGTACTGGAAAAGATCAAGGATCATATCGTATTCCAATACGTTGATGGATCCGGGAACGAGGCCGAGTATCCGTATAACCCGAATGGCTCAGTATTACATATCGCGGGTATAACCGACAAGACCGGAAGGATCATGGGTTTGATGCCCCATCCAGAGCGGCACATTTCCTATTTGCAACACCCTCTTCATACACGTGCGAACGTCGATGAAACAGGTGACGGATTACACATTTTCAAGAATGCGGTCGATTACTTTAATATATAAGTGTGGTAGATTATATGTATTCTGGGGAAATTTTCAGCCGACCCTGTCATTGCCTGGCTTGACCAGGCAATCCAGAAAAAATATACCTGGATCATCCGGCTAAACCGGATGATGACGATTAAGAATAAGGAGTTCTTCTATGAAAGGTTACATTGAGCAACATCCTGTTCTTGAGTTCAAGCGCGGTGAAGTCGTAACATTCACGTTCGAAGGCAGGGAGATCCAGGGATATGAAGGCCTTCCTATCGCAGCCGCCCTGCACGCGGCCGGTATCAAAGTGTACAGTTATTCGATTAAACACGAGCGCCCGCGTGGATTCTTCTGTGCAGTGGGCAAGTGTTCGTCCTGTTTGATGGAAGTGGATGGCCGTCCCAATGTCATGGTGTGCATGGAGCCGCTTAAAGCAGGAATGAAGGTGAAAAGACAGAAAGGACCGGGGAAGTTATGATTTCGAGTCATAACTTCTCAACTTCAAAGGTTCCTCACTTCGATATCTGTGTCATCGGCGGCGGGCCGGCCGGGCTTGAGGCGGCGATCAATGCCACGGAATTGGGTGCCAGGGTGCTGCTGATCGATGATAACCCGGTACTTGGCGGGCAGTTGATCAAGCAAACCCATAAATTTTTTGGATCAAAAGCCCACTACTGCGGCGTTCGGGGCATAGACATTGCTAAGATACTGACCCGGAAGATCGAAGAATTGAATATTGAAACATTGTTGAATGCAACCGTGGTCGGCTACTATGATGAGGACACGCTCGGGATTCTGCAGAATGACAGGTTTTTCTCTGTTCAGGCAAAACGCTACGTGTTTGCCACCGGAGCGACCGAGAACATGCTTGCCTTTGATAATGCGGATCTGCCCGGCGTGTACGGCGCCGGCGCCGT
>JAFGPO010000134.1 GCA_016936155.1 Caldifarciminota bacterium | reverse complement strand
CCAGCCTGACTCTGCACCGCACGTACCGTTGAAAACCTCGTAATCATCACCCGTGAGTTGGATCTTGGAGAAGGATAAGAGTGGTGTTCCCACAATGTCAACGCCGCGTACCACTTCGTCGGGCCGACCGTCAACATAGATGCGTTTCACGAACAACGGGATGACTTTGAATGACTGCGTCCCGCTCCTTCCGGTGCTGGTAAAACCGCCGGATATATCGTAGAAGATCAGACCATACTCCTTGCCCTGTTTTTTACACTCTTGGATCAACGCAGTACGCAGGTCATCGAACGGCACTTTTCTGTCGGATTCCACATAGAGGACACCCTGCCGCGCAACAACATCCCTGCCGTGGGAACGGCGTCCGTGTCCGTTCGATACCGGGAATCCCTGGATCGGGGAGCGGCTCATGAGAAATTCCTTCAGTATTCCGTTCTCGACCACGATCACACGCTGAGCAGCAACACCTTCGTCATCATGGAGGTAGTATCCATTGCAGTCCTTGCCATTGAACGTTGCCATTGTCGGGTCGTCGTAGATCGAGATGAATTCCGGGAGGATCTGTTCCCCGACTTTCTTCGTGAACGTCTGGCCCTCGAATTCGCTTTTTTGCCGGTGTCCCTCGATACGGTGTCCGAATATCTCGTGGAAGAATACACCGCTCGCTTCATTCACGAGGATCGCTGGTCCGGTATACGGTTCAACAACCGGTGCTTTACGCAGGGCGTCGAGGTGCGTGATGATCGAATCGATCTGGGCGGTCACCGCATCATCACCGGGCAGCCCGGACAAATCGGTCGCATAGAATGAGTGCGAGAGATAGAGTTCCATACCGTCATCCGCCATGGTCGCGGCATAGACGCTGAGGCGGTACGCCAGGCGATTTTGCCGGATCCGCGTACCGTCCGTGTTCACGATATAGCGGACATTGTGTTCAGCACGCAATGATACCTGGGACTGGAACAGCCATGAATGGTCGACGAAACGCATTGATAGGGTACGTAGCCTGTCATACCATGGCTCGAGGTCAAGATCGAACGGAACCGGCGGATCAACGTGGTTGATCGCGGGAGCAGGGGAGAAATCCGGAGATGTGTCGGTTTCCGCGACTTTCACCTGTTTTTCCGCCAGGACCTTTGTATAGCGTTCCTGGGCGTCCTTGAATGCGCGGTCAGTCTCGATCCAGAGGATCGATCGGAGGGCGTCCTTGTTATCCTCGATTGGGACTTCGATGATCGTTGGTATCCAGTCCATGTAGTCAAATCCTGTACTGGAACGGATTTCGTGTGTGTTATCGAGTTTCATCGAACCGACCCGGACATCGATGTCCAGGTACCGGCTGCGTTCATTCGTATCAAAGAAGATCGCGCCCTGTGATGCATTCACGTAGATCTCATGTTCATCGTAGATTTCGTACTGGAGAAAGTAGAGGGGCACGGGCTGCGCCTTGGAAAGAGTTTTGACTGAACGCTGAAGCTCTTGTTGCATGGCTTCCAGCGTGGCATCGGTCGCGCCGTACACAACAGAGGTGAGGCACATACCGATCATGAAATAATATAAGGATTTTCGCATGGTGTAACCTCCTTGCATTTGGCAGTACAATGATACCGATATCAAGCAAAGAGTCAAGCAGGGGTATGCTGGGGCGGCTTTTTCTGGTGCACAGGATACTCCTCTTGACAATCACGCATACTTATGTATAATAACACACTTGATCTTTGACAGATGACATCTCATCGAGAGAGGCTGAGGGACGGGCCCTGTGATGCCTCGGCAACCCGCTTTGGGCGGGTGCCAATTCCCGCCCGGAAAGGGAGAGATGAGCTTTTAAAAAGCGTGCTTTCCCACACGGGAAAGCATTTTTGTTTTTGACTCATTGCTTTCAACTTTCCATGTTTAATGTACTATGAATTGAGAGGCGTCAGTACAAATGCGGGGGAAAATCGACAGCCCCTCGATCCACAAAAGACATGTGGACCCGGGATGCTAAATTTTCTATCGCATCGAATAACAAATGCGATGGAAAATCGCGAAGGAGAGGATATGAAGAAAACAGTAGAGGAGATCAACAAGAAAATAAAGAAAGGTAAGGCGGTTGTATGCACGGCCGAGGAGATAATGAATATCGTGCGCTCGGAAGGAGTGCGTACAACAATGAAAACCGTCGATGTCGTGACCACAGGCACGTTCGGACCGATGTGCTCATCCGGTGCATTCGTGAACTTCGGACATTTTAAGCCGAAAATGAGGATCACAAAGGCGTGGTTGAATGACGTGGAAGTATTCTGCGGTATCGCCGCAGTCGATGCGTACATCGGCGCAACGCAGCTTCCCGAGCACGATCCCGCGAACACACCGCACCCGGGATCGTTTGAATACGGCGGTGGTCATGTGATAGAGGACTTGGTCAGCGGAAAGACGATTCGGTTCCGAGCGTCTTCATACGGAACCCGGGAGTACCCGCGTACCCAGGCGAACGGTTCGTTCACGATCAAGGAAATCAATGATGCCTTCCTGTTCAATCCCCGTAATTGCTATCAGAACTACAACGTGGCGGTCAACACCAGTAAGGAGAAGATATACACGTACTTGGGCATTTTGAAGCCGGAATTCGGCAACGCCAACTACTGTTCCGCGGGTCAGTTGTCGCCGCTTTTGAACGATCCGGATTACCGGACGATCGGCATCGGCACACGCATCTTCCTGGGCGGCGGCATCGGGTACGTTGTCTGGCAGGGGACACAGCATGATCCGCTGGTGGTACGTAACCAGAAGAGTGTGCCGACCGAGGGTGCCGGCACGCTCGCAGTGATCGGTGATCTCAAGCAGATGAAACCCGAATGGCTACGCGGCACGTCGATCACCGGGTATGGGGTCAGTTTGACTGTGGGTATCGGCATCCCGATCCCGTTGTTGGATGAGGATATCCTTCGCGCGACGTGCATTCACGACCAGGATATCTTTGCACCGGTTGTTGACTACGCGTATGATTACCCGAACATGACCGGCAAGGTGATCGCGCATATCGATTACCAGGCATTGAAATCAGGGATGATAAAACTCAAAGGGAAGTCGATCCCGACCTTCCCGGTATCAAGTTACGCAAAGGCCCGGGATATCGCACGCATACTTAAGGAATGGATCGTGCAGGGCGATTTTTTGTTGAGCGATCCTGTACAAGCATTACCGACCCGGGAGACCGGTGTTGCCGTGCATCCGTTCCAGGGCAAGTATACATAAGGAGGCGTTATGGATATATCCAAGAGGATCGTACTGCACTATCCACCGGCACTGACTGAAAAACCGATTGTGTACCACCTCGTGAAGAAATACGACTGCATGTTCAATATCCTAAAGGCTCAGTTCTCGGTCGAGGGCGAAGGGATGTTGCTCCTGGAACTCACCGGCACACAGCGGAATCTAACGCGCAGCATGAAATATCTGAAGTCCGTGGGTGTAAAAACCGAACTCCTGAGCCAGGATATCGTGCGCATCGATGAGCGGTGTGTGCATTGTGGAATTTGTTCGTCGGTATGCCCGACCGGTGCTTTTTCAATCGATGTACCGTCCATGGTGGTGCGGCTTGAAGCAAGCCGATGTATGGGGTGTGAAGAATGCGTCAGGGTCTGCCCGTATGACGCGGTCAAGGTGCTTCTGAATTAGGGGTAAACATGCGATGTTGTGTGTACCAACCTCGAACCTACCGGCGGCAGTGCCAAAGAGCGGGTTTAGCCGGATACCGGGTGTGCGTGGGGGAGAGCGACCTTTTCATCCTGGCGGATCGTGACATTGCAGAGGAGGCACGACAGAGACTTGTTGCAGTTCGTCAGGACCTGACCGCGTACATTGAGCAGCATCCCGGGTTCGCTGATGCGCTGGAGCCGGTTAAGGTCGTCGGCAGTGCACCGTGTATGGTCCGGCGCATGGCGGATGCTGCAGTCTGTGCCGGTGTCGGACCCATGGCGGCAGTGGCCGGTGCGACCGGCGAGGAGATAGCGCGCTGCCTTG
>JAFGPO010000133.1 GCA_016936155.1 Caldifarciminota bacterium | reverse complement strand
GTCCCGTTCAAGAAATTGCTCACTCGCATGGATCGCGGTGTGATCGTGGTAAATGCGCTCGGCGCACACAGCGGGAATATTCCCAATGGTGATTTCAGTATCGGGCTCGCACCAGGACTCTACGTGGAAAAAGGAAAGATCGTTGGACGGGTCAAGGACGCTATGGTCGCGGGGAATGTGTACGATATCATGAAAAAGGTCATTGCGGTAGAGGATTCTGTCCGCGTGACGTTCATGGGAGCGTTCCCATCGATCCTTTTTGATAACGTCCAGGTTGCGACGAATGCGTGACCGTGCGAAACACGATGATAGGTCGATGTATATGAGAGAGGAAGCGCATTGATGCGGTTGTTTCTGGTTGTACTTGGGTGCATGATCATGCTGCTGCCCGACTGCACGACGAAATATACGGCACCGGGCTTCCCGGCAACAGAGCCGGTCGTTGTCACCGATACGCTGCACGGAACAGTAATCAAAGATGCATACCAGTGGCTCGAGGACTATGGATCCCCCGGGGTCGTCAATTGGATCGGAGAGCAGGAAGCGTATGCATATGGCTACCTGCATACACGGGAACAGCGACCGTATCTGGTGCAGCGATTCAACGATCTATGGCGTTATGACGACAGATCAACACCCCATGAAGTCATTGACAGTGAACGGATCTTCTTCTGGGCAATTAAAAAGGACTGGGAACGTTGGGGATACTACTATCAGGAGGATGATACATGCGAGGCAGCTGTGCTCCTTGATCCGAACATGTGGGGTCCCAAAACGCTTGATTTCGTCGAACCTTCCCGGGATGGTAAATTTATCGCGTATGGGATTGCGGAAGCCGGGAACGAAGCGACCACCATACAGATCATGGATGTCGATACAAAAAGCATACTCAGCGACACATTATGCGGATGGCGGCAGTACAACGTGAGCTGGCTTCCAGATAACCGTGGTTTCTACTATATGGCATCCCCGCGTGCCGGGACCGTTCCTGAGGGGGAGGAGCACTACTGGCGCAGCGTGTATCTTCATACGCTGGAAACGCAGGGCGCTGATGATATCAGGATCTTCGGGCACGACAGCATCAAAGAGTATTATCACTATGTGCAGGTGTCTGAGGATGGTTCCCACCTTATATTTTACCGATCCATGTTCAACCGTAACCAGGTGTGGTTGAAGAGAACAGAGGATCCAGGAAGTCCCCTGGGGATTGTCGCGGACTTTGATGCCAGTTACAGTGTCGATATCATCAACGACACGATGATCATATGGACCGATGCACAAGCACCGAACGGCAAGGTGTATTTCACCGACATCGCTCACCCGGAACCCGATCATTGGCGCGTTCTTATCCCGGAGTCCGAGGACAATCTTCTCTACATTATGGGCTGTGCTGGACACCTCTACGCGGTCTATATCCATAATGCATATACGGTGATCAAGATATATAATCTCGATGGTACGTTTGTAAGGGACCTTCCTTTGCCAGGGATCGGCAGTGCATCGGTTTCCGGATACTGGTCAAAACCGGATGTCTGGGTTCGATTTTCTTCATTCACCTCACCCCGGGTAACGTATCGCTACGATGCCGAGCACAATGATCTGCGGTTCTACCACCGTCCTCCGATAAAGATCGATCTTTCCGACTATGAGACCGATCAGGTGTGGTATGCCTCACAAGACGGCACACGGGTTTCCATGTTCCTCATTCATAAAAAAGGAGTGATCCAGGATAAAACCAACCCAGTCTATCTTACCGGGTACGGGGGTTTCAATATCCCGATGAATCCTTTTTTCTCCACGCTCCATGCAGTATGGCTTGAAGCCGGAGGCATGATCGCGATCCCCAACCTGCGGGGCGGCGGCGAGTATGGAAAAACCTGGCACGAAGCGGGAATGCTCGATAACAAGCAGAATGTGTTCGATGATTTCATCGCTGCAGCCGAATGGCTGATCACAAACGATTACACAACGTCGGAAAAGCTCGTGATCGGAGGAGGGAGCAACGGCGGTCTACTTGTAGGAGCAGTAATGGTCCAGCGTCCTGATCTGTTCAAAGCCGTATATTGTTCGGTGCCGCTTCTTGATATGGTGCGCTACCACAAGTTCGGGTTCGCAAATATCTGGACCGAGGAATATGGTAATGCAGATGATCCTGAGCAGTTCGCCTTTCTTCTGCGGTATTCGCCCTATCATAATGTTCAAGACGGAGTAGCCTATCCGGCTGTACTTTTTGTCGCAAGCGAGAACGATGCTCGCTGTTATCCTTTACATGCCATGAAAATGGCCGCGCGCATGCAGGCGGCAAATCCTTGTGGAGAACCGGTCCTGCTCATCGTACAAAAAAGTTCCGGTCACGCTTTTGGCACTACGATATCAGAACACATCGAGCAATACGCAACGATCTGGGCATTCCTGATGGAACAGGCAGGCATAGAACCGCAGACCGAAGGCCGTAAGCAGTAAGCCGAAGGCTAAAGCGTAAGGCGTAGGGCGTAATGGGTAAGTCGTAGAGCGAAAAATACAGCAAACACTACGCGTTAAACACAAAACAGCTTACCAAGAAAGCATATCAGCGGATCAGAACATCAGCGTGCAGGATACCAGCACATCAGCCGCCAGGTTTTTGTATCTGCTATTCTCATGCCCCGATCTTCTGCTCGCCAATTTCTGGTATCTTGATACGGTTATCTCTTGAATTTAGGATTTGAATATTGCGATTTGGATTTTCTTTACGCTATTCTTTATTAAACGAAAAGCTTCTTGTCCGGAAGAGTTTTAAGCATGTCTCCACGGCCAGCGTATCGTACAGTACGTCTTTGTTGGTTTCGATCTCGGTGAGTGTTTCCTCCATGGTTTTTGCCGGGCGGTAGGGGCGATGGGACGACATCGCCTCGACAACATCCGCAACCGCAAGAATACGAGCTTCAAGGATGATGCTCTTTCCCTTGAGACCTTGTGGATATCCCGATCCATTGATCCGTTCGTGGTGTTGGAGTACAATGGTTGCGACCGGCCACGGGAATTCAACGCGCTTCAGGATCTCATACCCGACTTTGGGGTGAGTTTTGATAAGCGCGAACTCCGAATCAGTGAGCGTGCTCGGGCGCGTCAAAATCTCGGCCGGAACGTATATTTTTCCGATATCATGAATGACCGCGGCCATATTGAGCCCCAGAAGCTGGTCTTCTGACAGGTTCAAAGAGCGCGCGATCGCATTCGCCAATTGAGCCACCCGCTGTTGGTGCCCGGCAGTATAGGGATCGCGTGTCTCGAGGATGGTCGCCATGCTGTCCACGGTATTCTGCATGAGTTGTTTGAGCTTGTCGACATTGCTCTTGAGTTCTTCTTCCATGCGTTTGCGGTCCGTGATATCCATGATCATTCCGGACACGATATCCCCTTCGATGTGGGCGCTGACCATCACATGAAGCGGCCGGTGGTGTTTGGTCTGCAGTCCGAGTTCGAAGTACTTGACCAAACCGCTTTGTTGGATGACATCGAGGAATCGAGCCCGATCCCCCTCGTTTTTATACAGGGTCAGTATCCCGTGTCTGACCATATCGGAAGGGGAATCGAATTCAAACATGGCAGCAAGCGCGTCGTTTGCATAGAGTATTTTGCCATCGAGCGAGCTTTTATAAATACCGACGAGTGCATTATCCACCAGGGAGCGGTATTTCCTCTCCGATTCTAATAGCGATTGTTGCATACGCTTGCGTTCAGTGATATCCCGGGCAACACTGAGTATCGCGGGTTTCCCGGCGAATTGGATGATGCGGCTGCTCAGTTCAACCGATGTTTCAGTGCCGTTCTTTGAAAGGTGCGCGGTTTCAAAGAACATCTGTCCTTCCTGTTCGAGCTCCTTGATACGTTGCGGGAGGAATTGTTTGAAGTCCGCGCTATGGATATCAGTATGGCCCATGGCGAGTAATTCTTCCTTAGAATACCCGAGCCGGTCGCACGCCGTTTTATTGACTTCGAGGAATTTTCCGTCCATATCATGGATAAAGATCGCATCGTTGGCACAATCGAAAATAGAACGGAATTTCTCTTCGGCCTGAATGCGTATTAACGCCGCTTGCTTGCGTTTGGTGATGTCGATGAGTACACCCTGGACCGCAGGGCTGTCTTTGAAATCAACGACATGGGCAAACATTTCAAGCCAGCGGTGTGTTCCATCTTTATGGACTCCGAGGAATTCGTACTGCTCCGGTACATTTTCGCCTGCTAAACGAGCCTGGAGCCGTCCCCAGACCAAGGATTGATAATCCGGGTGTACGAGGTCGCGGACCTGTTCCGGTGTGAATGCGAGCAGTTCGTCCAATGAATAGCCGCATATCCGGGCAAAAGCGTTGTTGGCGAATACAATGAGCCGGTTCTGAACGATCAGTATGCCCTGGAGTGAATGCTCGATCAGCGATCGGTATTTTTGCTCGGACTCACGAAGCCGGTGTTCGTACTCTTTCCGGTCCGTGATGTCGCGGGAAATGATTTGAATACCCGTGATCGTTTTATCCTGTTGTAATAAGGAGGTTGAAACCTCGATCGTGCGATGAGTGCCATCTTTGCGTATGATCGGGAGTTCATACACCGGTATTGTATCACCGTGCTTGAGGTGTTTGTGTTTTTCCATGAGATCGTCTATGAGCGAAGAATCGATCGTGAGGAGTTCGTTGAAGTGCTTGCCGGCGATCTCATCTTTGGTATAACCGATCAGTTCTTCCGTTGCATGGTTACAATTACTGATCCGGCCGTCCATGGTAACGAGCGTAATGCTGTCCGGTGAGTTCTCGAACAGGTCATGGTAGCGCCCGACGCTCTCGCTGAGCGCCTGGGCAGCGACTTGGCGTTCGGTGATATCGATGCCTATTCCGAAAATATACTCCAGTGTATTGTTAAGATCAAGCACAGGAGTACAGTGCCATTCTACCAGGTGCCTTTTGCCTTTTTTAGAGAGGACCTGGACCGTGAATGTATGAGGTGTTTTTTCAGTTGTGAGTAGGGAAAGACCTTCGGTCGCGATCCTGGCGTCCTCAGGCGCGATGAGCAGTTCCACGCAATCATGACCAACGACATCGCTGGTCGTATACCCCAACGTATGGAGCATCGTATCGTTCATCATGAGCGTACTGCCTTCAGGCGTTAATGTCAAAAAGAATGTCGGTGCCGAGTGTATGAGTTTCATCGTGAAGTCGATCTCTTGCTGGAGAGCCTGTTCGGTATTCTGCTGTTGTGTGGACAGCTCTTTTAACTCATCAAGGGTATGCTGTAATTCATTGATAGTCTCAATGAGTTCTTTTTTTGATTTGTTCGCCCAGTCGCTACCGGGTGCATTTTCGAAAATCGTGCCCATGTTTTATCTCTCCCAGAAAATCGTATGTTCTTCCATGGACCGACAATATATCATCTAATCCTTTCCCTTTATAGAGTCAATGATGAAGTATAAAGGTTTGTACGGATATGTCAAGACAAAGAGTAGTGAGTGATGGGGGTTGTACCGTTAAAATTCTGGTATTTTAGCGTTTTTTCTTGGTCTTTTTTGCTTGTTCTCTCTTTTTCGCCTTTTTTTCTTTTTTTGCTTTTTTCTTGATCGCCTTTGCTTCTTTTTTTGTAGTAACCTTCTTTTTAACCGCTGCTACTGGTTCTCTTTTTTCCTTTTTAGGCTTTGTCTTTTTTTGTTTTTCCTTTTTACTTTTTTCGATCTGAACGCTCCGGTGCTGGATGAGCTTTCGTCTCGTGGTCAGGATTGCTTCATCGCTCTGTTCAACAAGCTCGATGATCGCCATTTCAGCCCCATCCCCGAGCCGCGGCCCCAGGCGGTATATCCGCGTATATCCGCCATGGCGTTCCATGAATTTCGGTCCGAGCTCTTCGCAGATAACCTTCACAAGTTTATGATCGGGGATATATCGATAGATGGTTCGTTTCGCGGCGAGCGTATTCTGTTTTGCGAATTCGATCAGCCGTTCTGCAAGCCGGCGCGCTTGTTTTGCCTTGGGGAGCGTTGTTCGTATTTTTTCGTGAATGAAGAGTGCCCGGCAGAGATTGTTCAGCAGCGCTTTGCGATGTTCCTTTTTTCTTCCTAATTTTTTGACCCGGTTACCATGTCTCATATGACCTCACTCCGTTCGGAAGGTCCCGAATTCCATTTTTCAACGGTGTATTTGATTGCCTTCTCATGTCCTCTACTCTTTATATGTCATCCTTCAAATACTTATCCACATCCATTTCCAGGTGGAGGTTGACTTTGGCGAGGTTCTTTTCCAGTTCTTTCAAGGATTTTCGTCCAAAATTCTCATAAGTAAGCAGTTCTTTTCCGCTTTTTCGCACCAGATCCCCGATCGTGGTGATATTTTCGTTCTTAAGGCAATTTGAAGCACGGACCGATATCTCGAGTTCATCAATGCTTCGTTTCAGTACTTCCCGTATGCGACGGTGTTCTGCATCAAGCTGCTCTTTTGAAGTAAATTGCGGCTCCACGCCCAGACTGGTGATGAAAGTAAGGTGGTGCTTAAGAAGACTGGCTGCCTCAACGATCGCTTCGATCGGGGTGATCGTACCATCAGTATTTACTTCCATTATCAGATTGTCATAGTCGGTTTTGGTTCCTACCCTGGTATTGTCAATGTTAAAATTAACCGCCAGTATCGGAGTGAATATTGCGTCGATGAAGATCGTTCCGATCGGTGCTTCACTCTGCTTGTGCAGCTCAGCCGGCACGTAGCCGCGACCTGATTCCACGACCATCTCGACCTTGAAATTTGCTTTTGGGTCAGTGACCGTAAGGATTTTCTGTTTGGGAGTTGTGATAACCACATCGGGATTCTTTTCGATATTCTCGGCAAGATATTCCTTTTTACCTTTTACTTGAAGCGTCAGGGTCCGTGGGACATCAGTCAACGATTTTACCTTTACCCGCTTCAGGTTCACGACGATCTCAACGATATCCTCATATACCCCGGGGATTGTGGAAAATTCTTGCAGGACATCATCGATACGTACCTGAGTTATTGCAGATCCCTGGATCGATGAAAGAAGGATACGCCGGAGAGAGTTCCCGATCGTGATACCGAAACCACGTTCAAGTGGCGAAAGGGCGAAACGCCCGAACGTATCGGTCGTTACTTCTTTGTCAATTTCTATCTTTTTTGGCATGACGAGTGGTTTTAAAGCCATAGCTCCCCTTTATTTTGAATACAACTCAACGATCAAATTCTCTTGAATCGGAAGCACAATGTCCTCTCTCTTTGGCAAACGGAGAACAGTCCCTGATATCTTTTCCTTGTCCAATTTAAGCCATCCGACAATTCTCTCGGGATCGCGTTCCTCCAAGGATTTCTTGATAAGTGCGTTTTTCTTCATTGCATCGGTGACATGTACGGTCTGGTTTGCTTTAACGAGGTATGATGGTATATTCATTTTCCGGTCATCAACGCGGATATGTCCGTGACGGATAAGCTGGCGGGCATTGGTGCGCGATGATGCGATACCCAGCTGGTATATCACATTATCCAGGCGTCGTTCCAAGGCGATAAGGAGGTTCTCACCCGGGTTTCCGGTTGTGCGGGTAGCATCGTGGAAGATCTTACGGAATTGACGTTCGAGAATTCCATAGGTCGCTTTCACTTTCTGCTTTTCCCGCAATTGGATCGCATACGAGGTGAGTTTGCGCCGCCCGGTTTTTCCATGGCTTCCAGGAGGATATCCTCTTCGTATAAAAGCACATTTGTCAGTATAACAACGACTGCCGCGCAGGAAGAGTTTCTCACCCTCACGCCGGCATATCTTGCACTTAGGACCGATATAGCGCGCCATGTTCAGATCCTCCTTCTTCGTGGTGGTCGACAGCCATTGTGCGGAAGTGGGGTGATATCCTTGATCGCGGTGATCGTTAAACCCACGGTTTGTAATGTTCTGATCGCAGCTTCCCGGCCAGGACCAGGTCCCTTGATTCTGACTTCGATCTTCCGGATTCCAAGCGCCTGAGCCTCGCGTGCCACAGAATCGGCACATTGTTGTGCGGCATACGCGGTGCCTTTTTTCGTTCCCTTAAAACCGATTTTGCCTCCTGATGACCAGCATAACACATTGCCCTTAATATCGCAGATCGATACGATCGTATTATTGAAGGACGCGTATATATATGCGATGCCGCCAGGTTCTGTGCGACCGATCTTTTTCCTTCGTGGTGGGCGGGCAGCACCTTTACTTTTCTTGACGGGTGGACGTTTTTTCATTTCTTAATCCCTGCTTTTGGTTTCCCTGCGACCGTTTTTTTCTTTCCTTTGCGAGTTCGAGCATTGGTCCGGGTACGCTGGCCCCGTGCTGGAAGACCGACTTTGTGACGCGTACCCCGGTAACAGCCGATATCGATCAGACGTTTAACATCCGAGGCGATCTCCGCGCGCAGACCACCTTCCACTTTGTAATCTGATTCCAACAATTTTCTAATTTTTGTAACCTCATCATCCGTGAGGTCCTTGATTTTTTTTGACGGATCAATACCAATAACCGCAACGATCTTCTGGGCGGTATGAAGCCCTATTCCATAAATTGCCGTTAACCCGTACTCCACGCGCTTGTTGAGCGGTAGATCAACACCTGCAATTCGAGCCATAAACCTCCTTACTAGATGGACAAAGGATTATTGTAGCGGAAGCTGGAAATATCAGATAGTGATCCCGCATCCACAACCAACAACCAGTTGACCATTCACTATCCCTGGCGTTGTTTATGGCGTGGATTTTTGCATATAACCATAACAACACCCTTTCGTTTAATTATTCGACAAGATATGCACCTTTTTTTGACCGACGTTCGGACTTTCACAATTACCCCCTAACCGTAAACAAAATTATAAACAATTTTCACAAAAAATCAAGTCTTTTGTTCATTCTAACGTACTTTTCTCATATAACCGCTGTGCAACCTGTAATTTCTTTCTGCTCCTTGGTTTCCAAGATTGTCGCTGTCGCGTCCAAAAGCATCCACCGCATACCACAGCGGAACTCAGAGGATTATTTATATCGCCAGACGATGCGACCCCGGGATAGGTCATAAGGCGTTAGTTCCAGCAATACCCTGTCGCCAGGTAATATTTTTATATAACTCATTCTCATCTTACCTGATACATGGGCTAATACCTTATGTCCATTATCCAGTTCCACCCTGAACATTGCATTAGGCAATGTTTCGAGGATCGTTCCTTCTGTCTGAATAAGGTCTTTTCGTGCCATACATCAACCCTCTACTACTCTTGTAAGATTCATAGTACCTCGCTTCAATACTGCTACTGTATCTTCGAAATGTGCCGCGAGTGACCCGTCACGCGTGGCAACTGTCCACCCATTTTCTTGTGTTATCACATGGAATTCACCCATTGCGACCATGGGTTCAATAGCTATCACCATTCCCTCATCGAGCCGGGGGCTCGGTGCATTACAAATGAAATTGGGGATCATCGGTTCCTCATGAAGCTCTATTCCCACGCCGTGACCGGTCAGTTCACGGACAATACTGAATCCTTCCTTTTCCACTGTCTCCTGGATGGTGCGGGAGATGTCAGCGACGTGGTTCCCTTGTTTTGCCTGAGCGATCCCCGATGCCAGAGCACGTTTGGTCGTTTCTATGAGATGCTGCGCATCATCCGTGATATTTCCGACCGCGATCGTTGTCGCTGCATCCGCAATGTGCCCGTCATATGTGACGCCCACATCGATTTTGACGAGATCACCGTCCTTGATAACGCGATCATCCGGGATACCATGAACCACCTCATGATTAAGGGATATGCAGCAACTTTTTGGAAAACCACGATACTGCAGGAACGTTGGTGATCCGCCCCGTTCGCGTATCATGGCATCGATGCGATCATTGAGTTCCCTGGTCGTCATGCCCTTCAATTCCATCGTTCGGAGCGAGCCCATGATTTCGTAAATGATGTTACCTGCGACCGCGATCTTTTTGATCGATCGATCATCCTTAAGCTTTATTGCCATTAATGATGTTGGTTATCCGCGCGAAGATTTCCTGTTTTGTGCCCTGGGCACTGATCTGGTGGTACTTTCCTTGTGATGTGTAATAGGTGATCAGGGGATAGGTTTCCTGGGTGTATATCTCCATGCGACGGCGGATCACGTTTTCAGTATCATCGGTCCGCCGCATAAGGGCAATATGGCAGGTATCACACAGTTCGTTCTCTTTTGGCGGATTCGTTATGAGGTTGTAGGTGCGACCACATTTGCTGCAATATCTCCGGTGCGCGAGTCGCTCGACAATATCGTTTTCGGAAAGGTGCAGATCAATCGCCATGTCAAGTTTTAAGTCTATATTGTTGAGCAGCGTTTCGAACACCCTGGCTTGATTTACATTGCGTGGGAATCCGTCAAAAAGCAGTCCACCATTCATATGTTCTGCGAGAAAATGTTCGACAAGCGTGAAAAGCTGGCTGTCGGGTACAAGCACGCCCTTTTCCAAATACTGCTTAACAGCAGCACCGAGTTCGGTGTTGCGTGAGATCTCTTCACGCAGCATATTGCCGGTTGAACAAGTTGTGAGTGCATAGTGTTGGGCGATGAGATCAGCCTGTGTTCCTTTGCCGACACCAGGAGGGCCGAGCAGAAGCAGGATCATCTCCTGCCCCGAATTTTACCCCGTTTCATGAATCCTTCATAGTGATACATCATCAACTGGGATTCGACCTGTTGGAGCGTATCGAGCGCGACTCCCACGATGATCAGGAGTGTGGTGCCGCCGAAATAGAAAGGCACATTCAGGAAATTGATGAGGTACCACGGTACGAGCGCAATGAATGCGAGAAAGAGCGCGCCCGGTAATGTTATACGCGACAGGACTTCATCTATGTAATTCGCGGTGTTGGCACCTGGACGGATGCCAGGAATGAACCCGCCGTACCGCTTCATATTATCCGCCATCTCCGCGGGATTGAAAACGATCGAAGTGTAGAAATAAGTGAAGAAAACGATCAAAGCAAAGAATAACAGGTCATACCCCCAAAAACCGGGTCGGAAGGTTTCAGTGATCCGTTTGAGCGCTGGCACGTACGCCGCGACCGTGCCGGGGAATACGACCAATGATTGGGCGAAAATGATCGGTATAACACCGGCGGTATTAACGCGCAGCGGCAGGAAAGTTGACTGCCCTCCATACATGCGCCGTCCGACAATACGCTTCGGGTACTGTACCGGGATCCGGCGCATCGCCTGGGTCATTGTGACGACCGCAGCAACGATGAGGATCATGATGATAATGACCAGCACGAGGTTGACGATCGACAGTCCCTGGGTAATGACCAACTGCACCGTGCGCATGAAATACCCCGGGTACTCCTCAAGGCAGCCGATGAAGATGATGAATGATATTCCGTTGCCGATCCCTTTTTCAGTGATCTGCTCGCCGATCCACATGGCGAATATCGCGCCTGCGGTAAGGGTCAACATCGCGGTGATGCGGAATGTCCATCCGGGATCGTAGACGATCGCCAGGGTGCCGGCCCCGCTCGTGAATTTCTGTGATTCCAGGAAAATGGCGATACTGATCGCCTGGAACGCCGCTAATCCAACCGTGAGGTATCGCGTATATTGGGTGATCTTTCGGCGTCCGGCTTGATCGCGCTGCATTTTCTCCAGCTGAGGGAAGACAGATCCGATAAGCTGGAAGATGATCGAGGCTGATATGTAGGGCATAACACCGAGAAAGAGCACTGCGGCACGCGATAACGCACCTCCAACAAAGATATCGTACATCCCGAAGATCGATCCCTGCTGTTTGAGTTGCTGCATAAGCATCCCGAGTGCCTGAGCATTGATGCCGGGTAATGGCAAATGAGCGCCGAGTCGATATACAGCGACCGCAAACAAGGTGAAAAGGAGTTTTTTCTTAAGATCAGGGACTTTGAATATATTCTGGAATGTTCCGAGCATTTAGGAAATTATCTCGATCCGCCCCTTGGCCTGTTCGACCTTTTTCTGGGCGGTTTTGCTTATCTTGTGGACTTTGATGGTCAGGGGTATAGTGATCTCGCCGCGACCGAGGATCTTGACCTTATGTGCACCTTTGATCATTCTCTTCTCTTTGAGGAGTTCTGGTGTCACGACGGTGTTCGCTTCAAATTTGCCGAGGCTGCTGATATTGAGGATTTCAAAACGTTCCGTGAAAATATTGCGGAATCCGCGTTTTGGTATACGCCTGGTGAGCGGCATCTGCCCGCCTTCATACCCTGCTTTTACTATATAGCCGGAGCGCGACCGATCGCCTTTATGACCCCGAGTGGATGTTTTCCCATGCCCGGAACCAGGACCGCAACCTACCCGCTTATGCCTTTTGGTCGCTCCGGCCTTCGGTTTTAGTTTACCCAGTTTCATCTGGTACCTCTTTGACTTCGATCATGTATGCGACCTGGGCGATCATACCGCGCAACGCTGCATTGTCCGGATAGATCCTGGTCTTGCCGATCCGGGTCAGCCCAAGTGCTTTGAGTGTTTTTTTATGCTTCTTGATCTTGTCGATCGGGCTTTTCTTCAGTGTCACTTGCAACTTCATTCTTTTTCTTCCTTCGGAAATATTCAATTGGTTTGTTGCGCATTTCAGCGACCATCGCGATCGAACGGACTGATTTGAGTGCATTGATCGTAGCGCAAGCTAGATTCGTTGGATTGTTCGAACCCAGCGATTTTGTGAGGATGTTCTTGATGCCTACGGCTTCGCAGACTGCCCGAACCGGGCTCGAGGCGATGAGGCCGGTACCGGTCATCGCGGGTTTCATAAACACATGGCTTGCCGAGAATTTGCCCTTGGCCGGGTGCAGGATCGTTCCTTCGGTTACATCGACCTTCACCATGCTTTTTTTTGCCTTAAGCGTGGCTTTTTTGATCGCTGCCGCTACTTCAGCGGATTTCGCATGACCAACACCGATACTGCCTTGTCCGTCACCGACGACAACACATGCATAGAGCTTCAGTCTCTTTCCGCCTTTAACGACCTTGATCACTCTTTTCAGTTCTACTACTTTTTCTATGAATTCTGAACTCTCGTACACACGATCCTCCTCTTAGAATTTCAGTCCTGTTTCCCGAGCACCATCAGCCAGTGCTTTGACGCGTCCGTGATAGCGATATCCTGCCCGGTCAAAGGCGACCTGCGTAATGCCTTTTTCAATAGCGAGTTTGCCGATCCGAAGTCCGATTTCTTTCGCGATCTCGATCTTTTTCTTTTTCTGCAGTTGTTTGTCTTTTGCCGAGGAGAGGCCAAGGAGCACTCTGTGTTGCGTGTCATCGATGATCTGAGCTGCAATGTGCCGGTTGCTGCGAAAAACGCATAACCGTGGACGTTCAGGTGTTCCGCGGATCTTCTTCTTGATGCGTATGTGCCTTCGTTTACGACCGATCAATTTCATAATCAGTTCCTTCTATCCCTGCACGATTGCGCGCTTACCGACTTTCTTCCTGATCACTTCATTACTGTAGCGAACACCTTTGTGTTTATAAGGATCCGGAGATTTAGTCTTGCGGATCAGAGCAGCCATATCCCCCACCAATTGTTTATCGATCCCCTTGAGTTTAATGTAGGTAAGATCGCCTTTGTCCGCGCTCTTGATCACCTGCAGGTCGCATGTGATGGATTGTGGAAGCGATATCGAAACGGGTTTGGCATATCCAAGGAAGAGTTGTAATCCTGAACCAGCCATTTGAGCGCGATATCCAGTACCCTGGATAATGAGGACTTTTTCATACCCTTTTGTGACGCCTTTAATCATATTAGTGATCAGGGATCTCATCGTTCCTTGTTGAGCAGCAGCAGTTTTGCTGTTGTCCCGGTTCTTGACCAAGAGCGTATCCTCATTCTGCTCCACGAGCACTCGCGAACTCAATACCATCTGCAGTTTGCCGAGCGGCCCCTGGATTTCGACCTGTGATCCGGTCATCTTGATCTTGGTATCTTTTGGAATGTGGATCGGACTGAAGCGCTGTTTCGCCATTTGGTCTCCTCGGATGCGCTGCTTAATAGACGCAGCAAATCAATTCACCGCCGACCTTTTTCCGGCGCGCTTCCTGGTCGCTCAAAACTCCCTGTGACGTAGTAAGGATCGCTGTTCCAAGTCCCCCGAGTATGTACGGAATCTCGTGCTTTGACACGTAAAGACGGCGTGAACTTTTGGACATGCGTTCGAGGTTGCGGATAACCGACTCGCCGTTCTTAGCATATTTGAGCATGATCGTGATCTTTCGTTTTTTAGCGTCAAGCGTGAAATTGTTGATAAATCCGTCTTCCAATAATACCCGCAGGATCTCGGTTTTCAGCCGGGAATAAGGGACCGTGACTTCGTTTCTCTGTGCCCGGCAGCCATTTCGGATGATCGTTAGCATATCAGCAATCGGATCCATTCTACCTCCCTGCGATTTCCTTTAAAAAGTAAGATAGTGAAAAATTTATCATAGACTGTTATTATAGCTAAAAGTCAATATATGTCAAGTAAAAAAACACACGGAATAACAGGGGCAATGCCGATCGGATTGACACGATAAGCGATCCAGGTATAATTGCACATGAAAGACCGCGGACCACGGAGTTTGGGGGTGATCCCGATCGCAGGATCGCTTGTTGTTGTTGCGTTCCTCATTGTGCTCGCAGTGCAGATCTATGGAGGCGGCAAAGGCAAGGACGGCCAGGCAATCACCAAGCCGATCGAACAGGCATCAGCGCTTCAATGCCGTACGCAGGTGAGGAACCTTAAAACCGCGATCGAGATGTATTGCGCCGAGAATGGCCAGTATCCAGCTGATCTTCAGGAACTCGGCAATGTCGGGGAGGACATGTTGTATTGTCCGGTCACACGATCCGCATACTTCTATGATCCCCAGACCGGCCGGGTGTGGTGCCCGGACCACCCGTAGGGATCACGGAATTACCGGGGATCGGGGTTTGCCGTCAATTTAAGAAAACGTACGTCGTTGATGAGGTTTTTCGGGGCCATAAACCCGATTACCGCGCAATGATCGAACTTCTTCGCTGCAATGACTTTGGTTATCACCACATCACAGCGTTCTTTACCGTGTCGGTCAAGGCCCTTTGCTTTGTCGCCTTTTTTCGGCAGGGGTATGAACTCGTACGGAATGTAAATGATTGCGTGGTCCTCGGGCGTTTCATCGATGACGAAGATCGCGAGTCCGGGGCAGCGCGGGATGCACATGAGACAGCCCGTGCACTTCTCATAGTCGACCTGCGGCAGTTCGATGAGCGATCCGGGTATCGAAATCGCGCCCTGCGGGCACGCGCCGACGCAGGGATCGCACGGGATCTTTTCCGGGCACTCAATGACAACGTATGGACCCTCTTGCCTTCGTTGCGCGTCCGGTTCGGTATTCACGATAATAATAGTATACATAAATGGCGATACGTCAAGCGACATACTGGTGTAAGAACTTGACTTTGAGGTACTTTCCCGTATAATTCCCCATGAAGATTATTTGCCGCTGCGAGGACGTGACCGAGGAAGAGATCGTCCAGATGATCCATGAGGGGTACAAGACCATGGATGACCTGAAACGGATCATTCGCGTCACCATGGGACTTTGCCAGGGCAAGGGATGCCGGAAGCATATCGCCAGGATCATTGCGCGGGAACTTGGCATCCCGGTAGATCAGGTTCTCCAGCCAACGTACCGTCCCCCGACAAAACCCATTCCTATCAGCGCGACCGAAGATAAAGACGCATAGAACTTTTTGATCCATTATCCCGTGAACGTCATAGACCTTGGCATTCGTGATTATAAAGAAGTGTGGGATCTGCAAAGGATCCTTCACCAAAAGAGGGTCGACAAGGCGCTCGAGGATACCCTTCTCCTGGTGGAGCATGATCATGTGTTCACCATGGGTAAGAGCGGCAAGCAGGAGAACCTGCTCGTGCCGCGGCCGGTGCTTGAGGAAAAAGGCGCTGCCTACTATGAGATCGAGCGCGGCGGCGATATCACATACCATGGTCCCGGGCAACTCGTGGGCTACCCGATCATGAATATCAAACAGGGATTGGCCGGGATCCGTCCATACATCGAACACCTGGAGGACGTGATTATCCGTACGCTCCATGATTTCGGCATTGAAGGTATGGTAAGGGACAAAATGATCGGGGTGTGGACGAACAGGGGTAAGATTTGCTCGATCGGTGTCGCGGTGAAGCGATGGGTGAGTTTTCACGGGTTCGCGCTCAACGTGAATACCGATTTGTCATACTTTGATCTGATACATCCATGCGGGATGCCCCGGGTGGTTATGACTTCAATGCAGCGGGAACTTAAGAAACAGGTATCATTCGAGGATGTAAAGCGCAGCGTGGTCGAGCATTTCGGCACTATTTTCGAACGTACAATGGAGGCGGTATGTTCAGAAAAGATCATCTGAAGAAGCCCGAGTGGCTCAAAGTGCACCTTCCTTCAGGCAATGAATTCGGGCACGTACATCGCCTGCTGCGTCAATTGGGCCTTTACACCGTGTGCGAGGAAGCCCGTTGTCCTAATATGCACGAGTGCTGGAACAAGAAAAGCGCGACGATCATGATCCTTGGCAAAGTGTGCACTCGCGCCTGCCGGTTCTGCGCCGTGGCGACCGGTGATCCGAACGGCGCGGTCGATCGCGAGGAGCCGGACCGGGTGGCCAAAGCAGTTCAGATGCTTGGGCTGCGATACGTCGTGATCACATCGGTCGATCGCGATGATCTCAATGACCTGGGGAGTGCACACTATGCAGCGACCATCGCCCGCATACAGGATGTGAATCCTGACGTCCGCATCGAAGCCCTGATCCCTGATTTTAGTGCGCGGAGAGCGTATCTTAAAACGGTCGTTGGTGCCCGTCCTTTTGTGCTCGGACACAATGTTGAGACGGTCCGACGTTTGACCCCGTATATTCGGGATCGAAGGTGCGCCTACCAGATATCGCTTGACGTGCTGCGCAGTATTAAGGATATTGATTCTTCGGTATACACCAAGAGCGGTTTCATGATCGGGCTGGGCGAAGAGCATGAGGAGATCGTGCAGACCCTGCACGATCTTAAGGACAATGGTGTTGATATTGTGACAATAGGGCAGTATCTGCAACCGACACGAAGACACCATATCGTGCAGAAATACTACACCCCCGATGAATTCGCGGAATTCAAAAAGACCGGTGAAGAGATCGGGATCCCGCATGTGCTGAGCGGACCGCTGGTTCGGTCATCGTATCACGCCTCGGAGATCATCTCTTAGACCACCCGGCGCAGTACCGCTTTGTTTGACAGAACGTCTGAAAAAGTGATTATTTTTCAATAATTTCTTGACTGCTCCCGGTAATTCATTATAATAAACCACATGCTGAAATTTTTAACGAAGATATTCGGCACCCAGACCGGGCGTACGCTGAAAACACTCTGGCCGATCGTCGATCAGATCAACGAGTACTATGAAAAATTCAAGGATGTGAATCTGGTCGCCACAAGCGAGCAATTCAAGAAACGTATCGCGGATGGAGAGGCGCTCGATGATCTCATGCCCGAGGCGTTCGGGCTCGTCAAAGAGGCATGCCGGCGCCTGGTGGGCCAAAAATGGAACGTGGTCGACATCGAGACCGAGTGGAATATGATCCCTTTTGATGTTCAATTGATCGGCGCGATCGTTCTCTATCAAGGTAAGATCGCGGAGATGAAGACCGGTGAGGGGAAAACGCTCGTTGCGACGATGCCGCTCTCTCTTTTTGGATTGACTGGCAAGGGGGCGCACCTCGTCACGGTTAACGATTACCTGGCGCGCCGGGACCGGGAATGGATGGGACCGGTCTATGAGTCGCTCGGCCTGACAGTCGGTGTTCTCCAGACCGGCATGGAAAACGAGACACGCAAAGAAGCGTACCGTTGCGACATCACGTACGGCACGAACAACGAGTTCGGGTTCGATTACCTGCGGGATAATATGGTGTGGCGCATCGAGGACAAGGTGCAACCCTATCACAACTATGCGATCGTGGACGAGGTGGACAGTATCCTGATCGATGAAGCGCGCACGCCTTTGATCATTTCCGGACCGGTCGAGCATGAGACCAAAGCATTCAGCGAGTTGAATCCCGTGGTCCAGCGGATCAATTCCGCACAAATGATATTCGTGAACAGAGTCGTTGCTGAAGCAAAGCGCATGTTCGATGACGGCGCGGACTCAAAGGAGATCGGGAAGAAGCTTCTGCAAGCCCGGCGCGGGGCTCCTAAAAACCGCCAATTATTAAAGCTTGAACAAGAAGCCGGCATTAAAAAATTGATCGAGGAGACCGAACTTAAATATATCCGCGACAAATCTTTTGAAGAGATCGACCGGGACCTGTATTTTGTGATCGATGAAAAATCCAACATTATCGACCTGACCGAAAAAGGGCAGCATTTCATCGCGCCGAATGACCCGGAAATGTTCGAACTGCCGAATTTAAGTGAAAAGATCGGCGCGATCGATGTCGACAAAGAGCTCACTCCTAAAGAAAGGCTTGCTGCGCGTGAGAAGGCGTATCAGGAATATGCGCGAAAGAATGAGACCATGGCGAACCTGCGTGCTCTGCTCAAGGCATATTCGCTGTTTGAAAAAGACGTGGAATACGTTGTCCAGGAAGGACGGGTGATCATCGTTGACCAGTTCACCGGACGGCTCATGCCGGGGCGCCGTTTTTCTGACGGGTTGCATCAGGCGATCGAGGCAAAAGAGAGCGTGCGCGTCCAGGAAGAGACCCAGACCTTTGCCACGATCACG
>JAFGPO010000132.1 GCA_016936155.1 Caldifarciminota bacterium | reverse complement strand
TGGGCCTAAGTGGAGTCGAACCACTGACCTCACGCTTATCAGGCGTGCGCTCTAACCAACTGAGCTATAGGCCCGTACCCACCTGTGGTGGGATAATTCCAAATCCCAAAAATCCGAACTTCAAATAAATAGGTGTAATTATAGTAGGTATGGCGGATTTGTCAATAGGAAACATTGCAATAAAAACAATAAAATGCTCAAAATTTCGTGAGATTTCAGGGGTTCTCTATATCCTGAAAATAGGTGTTCTGCATATCGTCAAACCAGCCGTCAAAGGCGCGTTCATTGGTTTCCTGTGCGGTTTTCTGGGCGTTGTACAGGGAACCAACGTAGAAGCGGTGGAACAAAAAATTGAATACGAGTACCGCATCAATGTATTTTTTCTGGCGCAGAGCATTGTACATGAGGTATATTGAACCGGCATTGAGCAGAAGATTCTTAATGCCGAGCGGAACATTGCCCGCGTACATCTCACCAGTGCCCGGGCAGATAAATGATAAGAGCATCGCGGTACGCAGGGATTTCCCGGGCGTGTCCATGAAGCGATCGATGTCCTGGACAATGAGCCTATCATTGAGTTTGAAAAAATAGTCGCGCGCCGCAATCATGTTTTGTTCCTTCATGTAGGTATATCCGTACAGGCGCGTTGAATCAGTGTCACGTAACACGGTTCGTGCCAGGTCAGTGTAGCCCAGATCAATATAGCAGCGTGCAATGCGCGTTCGCGAACCACTACTCATATCAGGTATGTCACGCATCATTTCCTTTAGTTCACGAAACCCCTTAAGTGTATCAACATGGAGTGACGCAATTGCAAATGACAGGCGCATATTTTCATTTTCCCGGTGTTCAGGATAGAAAAAGAATTCCCGTAGATACTCGACCCGCGCCTCCTTATACATGCCGTGGGCAAAGAGCGAATCCGCGAGTGACAGCTGCGCCACAATCAAGATCAGGTACATACTAATCTGCCAAGGGATCTATTGGTGTATGCGATTCGAAGATATCCCTGCGGTATTCATTATTTACGTAGTAATTGTAATTCCGCACCGCATTCACGCCACCGTAAATATTTCCCGCATAAAACAGGATCGCGGCGCTCAATGACAGGCCGAATTTCAGGTCTTCGTCTTTTGTCTGGTAATAGTATGCGAGTGCGCTGCTCAGTCCCACCACGGCAAAGGAGAACAAGCCGTCTCCGAGCCTGCCGCAGTAAATATGCCCGCCGCCTGGAAAGAGTGACAGGAGTCCGCCGATAATCGGATCTTTATATCTCGGAAGATCCGATGGCATGTCGATATAGCGGGCGGCTTCCGTGAATTTGAATTGCCGGGCATACCCAAAACCGATAAGGGACAGTGCATCATCCTTATAGGGCAGTCCTATCTGTTCCAGGTATTTCCGCGATGAATCATACAATTCTGCCTTATAGAGGACATAGCCTCTTATGTAATCCGCATAGACCCGGTCATAAAACAGATCGGTTTGCTCAAGAGCGTGCGTGTAGTCACTGGTGTGCACATAGCAGTTGATCATACGGGTGCGTATCGTATCCGGCAGGAGATCCGTAAGGAAGGAATAGCGCCGGTATTCCTGAAGGGCGGCTTCATACTCCTGGATCTCATAGAGGTGGTCAGCGAACAGAATCAATTTTTGAGGATCTGACAACTCATTCTGAGTGATGGTTATAAGAAGGATGCACACAAACATAGATTATTGTGATTGTTGAACTGCCGGCGTATCCAATTCCATCGTGTCATATTTGCGGATCGCAGATAAAATGTAGTTATTCTCAACCGGATCATATACGTAGTGCTCATGGAGCCCGGAATAAAATGTATTGAAATGACGGAAGGCTGATGGATTGCAGCGCATTAAACGGTCCGAAGCCATAAGCGTCCCCCAAAAGAACCCGTAGCGCTGGACTGCTCGCTGCGCGAAGTGCGAACAGGAAGGGTAGAAATTGCATGCGTCGGCCTGGGATGATGCAAAAACCTTCTGGTAGAGAGTGATCCCTGTTTGCAGAACGATGTTGACGGGATTGGTCTCATAGGGCGCGGTGGTGAGTACTACGAGCAGGATACATGTGGACATGCGTAATTGTAGGGAAATTCAAAAAGGAATCAAGAACAACGTAATGCGCCATCGGCTGTAAAAAAATGCCGTTATCATGGTTGTACATAAACGCCGTTAACACGGCTGTAATAAAACGCTGCGAGCGCAGCTGTACTAAAACGCCTCTGGCTGTAACAAACACGTAGCACCATCCAATACTGGATTTGTCCGGCAGGTTGAACAAGCAGGGCGTACAGCGTACCATTGTGTCATTCCGGACTTGATCCGGAATCTACTTTGTGGATTAGATTACTCGATTATTCTAACGATGATATAACTTCAGCATCCTTGATGTGTCCGGCGGGATGAATACGTAGGGCGTACAGCGTAAGACGTACCATTGTGTCATTCCGGACCTGATCCGGAATCTATTTTTGTGGACTGGATCGTTCGATTACTTCAGACGATGGCGTATATCCAACTACTTGATTTATTTGATCGTTTGACTATGCTATTGCATGTTCAGGGCGTACTGGAACGAGATAAGACAGTTTGATCTGAAAGCCCTCATTATTATTGTATGGTCTACATTCCTTTTGTTGTTCACGATCTATTTCCGGCGCGTGACTCTTTTCTTCCCTGAGCACCGGTTTCTTGACCGCCTCATCGTATCCGGGATCATCTACATGGTCGGTCCCCTTATTCTCCTGATCGTCTTTAGATACAAACCCAGGGATTTCGGCATTCAGCTCGGTAATGTCAAACAGTGGATCAAGGAGATGTTCGTTTTCTTCGCGATCATGGCAGTGATCCTGGTAATCGCATTCAAATTCACAAATTTGAAGAATGTATATCCCCTGTTCCGGGAAGCCCGCGTCAATGTCACGTACTTTTTCATATACCAGGGAATTCAGTTGTTCCATATGTTCACCTGGGAGTTCTTTTTTCGGGGGTTCATGCTCTTTGGTCTTGAAAAGAAGTATGGAAAACTCGCGATACTAATCCAAACCATCCCGTTCGCGATCATGCATTTCCGCAAACCCGCGCTTGAGGCGTACGGGTCGATATTCGCCGGGATATTTCAGGGCACGCTCGGTCTTCGCTCGCGTTCTTTTATTCCCTGCGCGATCCTGCACTTTCTGGTTGCCCTGGCCGCGGACCTGCTGGGGCTGTGGTGGTGACTATTCTGGATCCCTGTTTTCACAGGGATGACACAGAGAAGAGAAACAGGGATGACATATTCCTTTGTCATTTCTGTCCCGTATCAAGTACGGGATAAACTCCTGCGGGAATCCAGGATAGTGCACATGTTCTGGATCCCTGTTTTCACAGGGATGACACAGAGAAGAGAAACAGGGATGACATGCCCGAGGCATGTCATTTCGCTATTTCCACCACCCTTTTTTCGCGTATCAAAGTCACCTTGATCTGTCCCGGATACTGGGTTTCCTTTTCAATACGGCGCGCAACCTGGGTTGCCAGGTTTTCGGCTTCAATATCGGATATTTTTTCCGGCTGAACCATTACCCTGATCTCGCGTCCTGCCTGAATAGCAAACACCCGTTCCACGCCGGTGAATGAAGCTGCGAGTTCCTCGAGCGTGTTGAGGCGTTTAATGTACGCTTCGATTGTCTCGCGCCGGGCGCCGGGACGGGAGCCTGAGATCGAATCCGCGATCTCGGTGATACCAGCGTACGGCGAGATCGGAGGGACTTCCTCGTGGTGTGCTTCAATGGCATTGACCACGAGGTCGTTTTCACCGAACTTTCGCGCGATCTCAGCGCCGGCCCGCGCATGAGATCCTTCTACATTGCCATCAGCGACCTTGCCCAGATCATGGAGCAGACCCGCACGCTTTGCGATGTTGGGATCGAGCCCCAATTCCTGTGCAAGGAGTGCGGAGAGGTTAGCGACCTCACGGGAATGCTGAAGCAGGTTCTGTCCGTAACTCGTCCGATACTTCATCTTACCGAGCAACTTTATAATCTCGGGTCCAATGCCTATGATCCCCATTTCAAGGATGACCTCTTCACCTGTGTTTTTGATAACATGGTTTATTTCATTCCGGGCATCTTGGATGACTTCTTCTATGCGTGCCGGATGGATACGGCCGTCGGATATAAGTTTTTCCATGGCGAGGCGCGCGACCTCCCGGCGTATCGGATCGAAGCAGGAGAGTGAGATGGTTTCCGGGGTGTCGTCGATTATTACTTCAACCCCGGTAATGTTCTCAAAGGCGCGGATATTCCTCCCCTCGCGGCCGATGATCCGTCCCTTCATTTCATCGGAGGGTATAGGGACGGCACTTATTGTGGTCTCGGCGGTGTGCGTGGTGGCACAGCGCTGGATGACCTGAAGAACAATCTCCCGTGCCGCGGCTTCTGCCTTATCCTTGGCTTCTTCCTTGATCTGGTTGATCAGGGAAGCTGCTTCATGACGCGCTTCGGCCTCGAGGTTTTTCATAAGGGCCTTTTTGGCTTCTTCTTTTGATAGAGTGGCGATCTTTTGAAGCGCCTCGTTCTGTTCTTTAATCATTTGGTCCAGGCGGTCTGATTTGGCGTGAACGATCCTCTCTTTGTTCTGGACATTGTGTTCTTTGGTGAGCAGTTCCTTTTCTTTGTCCACGATCAGATGTTCACGCCTTTCCAGGACCATTTCCTTTTCAATGAGCCGTTTTTCTGCCCTCTCGATCTCTTTCCTGCGCGACGCTGTTTCCTTTTCGAACTTCAGCTTTTCCTGGTACCACTGTTCTTTAGCAGTGATCTCGGATGATTTGCGGTGGTTTTCGGCTTCCCGCTTCGCCTCTTCTATTATCCGGGCTGCTTCCTGGGAAGCATGGGCTATCTTAGCCCGACCTGACTTCAGGTAAAAATACAGAATGAATGCAGCAACAACTACAACTGCACCGATTATGATCAGAATTCCATGTGTTGTCATACTAACTCCTTACCCCTAAAAGTGGTTTTATAAAAATCCCCGCCGGTGCCGTGTGGGCAAAAGTCTCTGAACCCGAAATAAAAGTGGGCGCTTGTCAACTACAAGGTGCAACTCATAGTCGAACGTAGCTCCCGATGTGTGGGTGTTGGCTCAAGACTAAATACCCATCACGGGCACCGCAGGGAACGAATTAAGGAACCGCCTCATCTAATTTCTGAATGAGAGTACGGATTTTCTCTTCGATATCAACGATCTTTTTTTGATGCTGTACTTCACGCCTCTGATAATCATCGACCAAATTCAGGCACGCAAGCACGGCGATTTTTGTCGTAGATGGCAGGGGGAATTCACGGTGAATTTCCTTCATTTTAGCATCCACGATTTGAGCAACTTCCTTTATTCGTTCGGGATCAAGATCATCTGAAATGACCCTATAGTCATTCCCAAAAATGTTGACGATGACCTCAGTTTTTTTCAAAACAGACCTCGCATCCGCTCGGCATTAAATTGCTAAACGAGGAGTCGATCGACTCTTTCAATGATCCCCTCGATTTTTGATTTCATATCATTATCTCTTGTTTTTAGCCGAGCATTTTGTTCTTCATAATCCTCGATCTTCTGTTTCAATTCATCAACCAATGAGATAAGCTTATCGACTTTTTCTTCAAGTTTTGTAAGTTCTTCCAAGCTTACTCCTTTTTTCTAAGTTTTGCATTGAATCGTTTTGTGATCTCCAGTTCGATCTTATCGACGAACGTGTCGACTTCTTTATCATTGAGTGTACGATCAGGTGCACGGAAATACAAACGGAAGCCGAGATTCTTGCACCTTTCGGGTAAATTCTTACCCTTATAGTAATCAAAGAGAGTGACCTTCTCCAGAACCGGTCCTCCCATTTTCTGGATCGATGCCATAAGGCGAGGTACCGTAACATCCTTTTCCACCAAAAAGGAAAGATCGCGTGTGTTTGCCGGGAATCTCGCCGGCGCGATATAGCATGATTCACTCCGCATGGCAAGGAGTCGATCGAGGGAAAGTTCTGCGTAATAATAGGGTTCCTTGCAGTAGAGTGGATCGATACTCCCCAGGTAACCGAGTTCCTTTCCAGCCATTAAAATCGTTGTTGATTGTGTGAATCCGGTTCGAGGCGCAGCCTTGAAGGAGATGTCCTTCACGTGGAGGACACAGCAGAGGGTTTCAACGACACCCTTTACATCGTAGTAATCAAGGCGTTCATCGCATCGCTCCCAGTGATCAGGATATCGTTTTCCTCCCAGTACGATACCGATACGGCATTCCTGGAAAGGTTCCTGGTTCAAGAGAATATTTCCGATCTCGAATAGTTTCAGGGATTTATTCCCTTGTGAAAGGTTATAATTGACGCTGTCGATCAGACCGATAAAGAGCGTTGGACGGAGTGCATCAAACCGCTCGTTAAGGGGATTTTTCAACGTGACAAAGTCACCGAAGCCGAATTGTACGGCCTGACTGCTGGCGATCAGTGAGAGATTGTACGTTTCGCTGAATCCCTGGCCAACCAGGCGGTTTCGAATGGCCATTTCTTGTTTGCGATCAGCATCAGGTTTGACCCGTCCTCCCCATCGTCCTGGTCTGATCTCAGGGATATTCATATAGCCATATATGCGCGCTACCTCTTCATAGATGTCCTCTTCGATACAAAGATCACGGCGGAAATGGGGGATATGTGCAGTATAGATATCAGTGCCGGTGATCTTTACATCGGCCTTCTTCAGGATTGTTTTAATCTCTGTTTTTTTAAGTGAGAGGGCGAGGACCTCGTTCAAGCGGTTCGGGGTGAACGATATTGTGACCGGTTTTCCTTTTTTCCCGGCGCTCACATAATAAGATTCTTTGGCTGAGGTATATTGTTCGAACCAATCGCCGGTCAGATCGGATACTCCATCAACCGCATAAAGATCGCCGCCGCGCTCAAAGCGCATCGAAGCTTCGGTTGTCACGCCGAGCCGGTGCGAGGTGTGCGCGATCGTCTTGGGATCGAAATACGCGCTTTCCAGGACCACGCGGTTCGTGTGCTTCGATATCTGCGCACGTGGCGATCCAATGATACCGCCGAGTGCGATCGGCCCCCCGGCATCAGCGATTACACAATCATCCGGATCCAATTTCAGTTCGGTTCCCTCAAGTGTGACGAAAATTTCATTCGGACGGGCTTTCCGGACGATAATACCGTTTTTGAGAAGATCGTGATCGAACGGATGCAGGGGTTGACCAGTGAGGAGCATGATGATGTTTGTAATATCGACCACGTTGTTCACCGCGTTCATACCCATGCAATGCAGACGCCATTTTATCCAGAAGGGCGATTCTTTGACGATGATATCCTGGAAAAGCCGTGCCGTGTACCTTGGGCATCCCCGGTGATCCTGAAGCGTCAGACTGAATGTTCCCCGCTTATTCGCCGGTATCACATCGGGCAGTCGATTGATGACCGAATGCGTGTTGTAGTCGATAGCAAGGCGTATTGCGAGTTCGCGGGCAATGCCATCGACTGAGAGCCAGTCAGGGCGATTGGGGGTGGCGCTCATGTCGAGTACGACATCATCAAAACATGCGGCAAAAGAATCGCCTGGTTTTCCTTTATCCAGGACGATCACGCCAATCGATCGGTCAATAAGTCCTAACTCCTGTTCGCTTATGAGCATTCCCTGGGAAGTGACACCGTCAAAATCCCGGGGAGCGATCGTTTGGTCTTTGAAAACCGCACCCGCCGGACAGACGAGTACGCGATCATCGACCGCAATAGTCGTATCCGCGGAAACGATGCAGAGCTCCTTATTCGTGCGAATACGGAGCACGTACAGATCGGTCCTGCGGGGATGCGGCTTTACGGCGATGATCTTACCCACGACCACGTGATCAGGCGCAAGACGGGTTGTTTCTTCCACTTCAAACCCCAGGCTCAATGCATCCTTTTTGATCCGGTCGATCTCCAGTTTCATGCCGAGCAGTTCTTCAAGCCATAGCAATGATACAAGCATCAGAACTGCTCCAGAAACCGGATGTCGTTGGCGTAAAAAGTACGGATGTCATCGATAATGTATTTTATCATCGCGACCCGTTCAACGCCCATACCCAGTGCGTACCCTGAATATTCTTTTGAGGATATTTTTACATTTTTAAGGACATTAGGATGAACCATTCCACAGCCCAGCATTTCAAGCCATCCACTGTGCGCGCATACCGAACATCCGCTGCCTCCGCACACCGCACAACTGATAGCCAATTCACCGGATGGCTCAGTGAACGGGAAGAACGATGGGCGGAGTTCATACGTTGTCTTGGGGCCGAACATCCATTTGACGAATTCGCTTAGTATCCACTTCAATTCACCGAAAGAAACGCCCTTGTCCACATAGAGCGCTTCGACCTGATGGAATACCGGTGAATGGCTTGCATCGAACGGATCACGACGGTAACAGCGACCCGGACAGATAATCTTGATCGGTGGTTTTTGTTTCTCCATGACACGGATCTGTACCGGTGATGTATGACTGCGCAGGAGCATATCATTGTTAAGGAAGAAACTTGAGAACATATCCCGGGCAGGGTGATCCTGTGCCATGTTCAATGCTTCGAAATTATACCAATCGTATTCTATTTCAGGACCCGTGGCAACCGAAAATCCATAATTTGTGAAAAAGGTTACAATATCATTGAATATCCCGGTCAATGGATGAATATAGCCTGCATATGGTTTGCATCCGGGAAGCAGGAGATCGTACTGGTGCGAGGATGCGTTTGATTGTAGCCGTTCGTTCAGCGTATTCTCCAATTCGGTCTTTATCGAGTTGATCATTTGACCATAAGAACGACGTTCATCCTGGGGCAATTGTGCGATCTCTTTAAACAGCTTGTTGATCATACCTTTTCTGCCCAGGTATCTAATGCGAACACCCTCGAGTTCATTAACATCCGTTGCTTGTTGCAGCGATTGTTCAATCTCGACTTTAAGTTCGTTTAGAACCTGTTCCATATTTCTACTTTTTTGCTGATTGCTCGCGGCACAGTTCTACCAAGTTACTAAATTCATCGGGATATTCATAAGCCAAAGCAGCAAGGGTTTTTCTGTCCAGGACAATGTTTTTCTGTTTGAGAATGTGGATAAATTGTGAATATCTCATATCCTGGGCTTTAAGCGCAGCATTTATACGAGTTATCCACAATGATCTGAACACTCTTTTTTTACGTTTTCGCTCGCGATACGCTGAAAGCCAGGCTTTCATGACTGCTACGCGCGCAGTTTTGTAGAGTTTGTGCTTGGCTCCCCAATAGCCTTTTGCCGCTTTCAACCATTTCTTGCGTCGTTTCCGTGTAGAGGGGACATTTCTCGTTCTAGGCATGATTTTCTCCTTTTAGTTAAAGTATAATCATATAGTTAATTTTGTCAATTGTGGCTAAATCAAGCCTTTAACACGTTTTTTGTCGGCTTTTGCCACCTTTGTAGGTTGACGGAGCCTACGCTTCCGTTTCTTCTTTTTTGAGGTTAAATTATGCTGCTTTCCAGCTCTACTTCTTGAAATTTCGCCACTTTTTCGCACTTTTACACGTTTTGCCCAACCTCGCTTCGTTTTTTGCTTTGACATTTTCTATCTCCTTTTCTTCTCGGGGAGGAATGTCACGTGGATGATATTGTTCTCTCGGGCCGTTGGGTTCTCTTTTTTCCCTAATCCTTCAAGATCTGTTGCCACACGATCGAGTACTTTAAAGCCTAGATCGGCATGGAGCATTTCTCTGCCCCGTAATCGCAGCGTTACTTTGACGCGGTCGCCATCCACGAGGAATTCCTTTACTTTGGTCAGTTTCACCTGGTAGTCATGTTCGCTGATCTTTAACGACATACGGATCTCCCGGCCGGTTGTACGGTGGTGGTGTTTCCGCGCTGCCCGTTCCTGTCGCTTTTTTTCATAGATGTATTTTCCGAAATTCATTATTTTACACACCGGCGGATTCGCGTTCGGAGCAACCTCTACAAGATCGAATTTTTGATCGCGCGCCATGCGCATCGCCTCCCGTATGTTGAATTCCCCGAGAACGTGTCCGTCAGGATTAATGATCTTAACACGTTGTGCTCTTATCTGGTGGTTTGCCTTCGGTAAATTTTTAATTACCACCTCCTTGTTCTTTTTTCAAAAGGTCAAAAAATTTTTTAATGTTCATTTCACCAAGATCTCCTTTGCCATGTTTTCGAACGGAAACGGTCTTTTTATCCGCTTCTCTTTTGCCAACCACCAGAACATAGGGGATCTTGTTGACCTCTGCTTCCCTGATCCGATAGTTGATCTTTTCGCTGCGTGCGTCCAATTCCGCCCGCAGGCCGTGGCGTGCGCAGCGGGTATGCAGGCGCTTTGCATACGCGTTTTGTTTGTTGGTGATCGGCATGATCGCAACCTGAATTGGCGCAAGCCACAATGGGAATGCACCTTTATAGTGTTCTATCAAACATCCCATGAACCGCTCGATCGAACCTAAAATCGCCCGGTGGATCGCCACTACTTCCTTATGCTGTCCATCCTTATCCCGATACTCGATGGCAAAGCGCTTCGGCAGATTGAAATCGAACTGGATGGTCGTTGCCTGCCATTCCCGGCCGAGCGCATCAAGGAGCTTGATATCGATTTTTGGTCCATAGAATACTGCTTCTCCTTCTTCCCTGACGTATTCCAAATTCTTTGATTTGAGTGCCGCAACCAGTCCTTTCTCTGCACGTTCCCATTCTTCATCACTCCCCAGGTATTTCTCCGGGGTTTTTGGGTCACGAACCGAGAGACTGATCTTGAAATCGTCAAAACCGAATTTGTGCAGCATTTTCAGCGTTAATTCAAGTACATGGACGATTTCCTCTTCTATTTGATCGGGTTGGCAGAATATATGGCCATCATCAATTGTGATGCCACGAACACGGAGTAATCCCTGTAACGTTCCGGATAATTCATTGCGGTATACCTGACCTAGTTCCGCAAATTTAAGGGGAAGATCGCGATAACTTCGTACTTTGGATTTAAAGATCAAAATATGCCCGGGACAATTCATGGGTTTTAGAATGTACTCTTCATCCTCGATCGGCAGGATGAACATGTTATCGCGGTAAAAATCATAGTGACCTGATTGGTGCCAGAGATGTCCCCGTGCGATATGAGGGGTGGAAACGAGCAAGTACCCTGCTTCCTCATGTATTTGTATCCAATAGCGCTCGATCAGCCGTTTGATAAGTGCCCCTTTGGGATGCCAGAATACAAGTCCTGGCCCGGCTTCTTCAAATATTGAAAAGAGTTCCAGTTCACTACCTAATTTACGGTGGTCACGTTGTTTTGCTTCCTCAATATTCTTAAGATACTCGGTTAACTGATCCGTGGTCGGAAACGCAATTCCATATATGCGGGAGAGCATGGGTTGCGATACGTCACCACGCCAGTATGCTCCAGCAACGCTGAGCAGCTTAAAGGCGTGTATGTACCCGGTACTGGGTACGTGCGGACCGCGGCACAGGTCAACGAATTCATTGTTACGGTACAGGCGGATCTCCTGGTCCTCAATATCTTTTAATAATTCGAGTTTATAGGTTTCCTGGCGCCGGCTGAAGAACTCCTGGACCGCGTTTTTTTTCATGATGATTTTTTCAAAAGGAATATTCTTTTTGACGATTTCACGCATTTTTTGTTCTATTTTCTCAAGATCAGCAGGAGAAAATGGGGTTTTTGTATCAAAATCATAATAGAAACCATGATCAATGGCTGGACCGATCGCAAGTTTCACATCAGGGAAGAGTTCTTTAACCGCCATGGCCATTATGTGCGACGCTGAGTGCCAGTAGATCTGCCGGCCTGCTTCATGGGTGAAATCGATCGTTTCAATGGTCGCTGCTTCGTTGATCGGAGAGTTCAAATCACTCAGAACATTGTTCATCAGAGCAGCAATATATTGTTTATTCTGTACAAAAGCGGAGATTCGATCACCTCTTTCGACCTTATATTTCTTGCCATTAAGCACAACTTTAATCATGGCACAATTATAAACCAATTTATTTAGTTGTCAAGAGATTGAGCCTGGGATGGCGTATTTTCTATTACCTTGACATAAACCTGGTGGTAACTATAATTCCACATGACCTATGTCAAGTATGCAGTGATCGCTCTTGTTGGATGGGGTTTTTGGGCGATTGGCGGCAAAATGTTGACCCGTTACTTTAGCGCGACAAGCACGACGTTCTGGGTAACATTCTGGTCAATGTTCTTCATTATTATATACATTGCCGTGACCAGGACATTGACCTTTTCCCGCTATGCGTTTTATGCTATTCCGGTTGGTATCGTGTCGTTCATTGCGATCCTGGCGTTTTACAAAGCTCTGCAACTAGGCCCTTCATCCGTGGTCGTGCCATTCACCAATATGTACGTTATTTTTCCAGTTCTTTTTGGTTTTATTGTTCTCAAAGAAGCGATCACCCTGACGCGCGTTCTTGGTATTTTATGTGCACTTCTGGCGACAATCCTTCTTGCTCTATGAAGCTGATCGTATATGAAGACCGGATCGCAGATTTCTATCCGCTCATAAATCTGTATCCTCAATATGATCTCCGGATCGGGAGCGGATCGATCTTGGAGCACGCACGATCCTGGTTCTCCAGGGTAGAGGTCACGCTGGTAAACGAGCGGAGCGCCGATCACAGGCAAACAAAATTCAAGGAAACTGCCGTGTACTTATCCGCACGGTATATTATGACCGCAAGACCCGTTATCCCACGCGCTGACTGCGCACTCATTTGCAATGGCATGGTCGTGGGAATGGTGAAACACGGATCCCCGTATCCACTAACCGCCAAGGAGATCAAGCGAAGCAGTATGCGCATGAAACGTCAGCAGAATATTAAGGGTTATATCCTCAATGCGATATGGGATTGTGTCCGTTATAATGCAGCGGTTACAGAACTCCGGGCGAACAGAATCCGGCATCGCAGGATACTGCCAAAAGGTATCATCATCATCGGGACAAAAAAGCATGTGTACCTGCACTCGAACGCTGTGGTTCATCCAGGGGTAGTGCTGGATACATCGACCGGTCCAGTGATCATAGATGAGCATGCGTGCGTGCGTCCTTTTACAACGATCGCAGGTCCCACGTACATCGGTCCGGGAACAATCGTTGACCGCGCAAAGATCACGGCCTCGAGCATCGGTCCGATGTGCCGGATCGGAGGCGAAATTGAAGCCTGCATTTTTCAGGGATATGCCAATAAGTACCATGAAGGATTTATCGGGCACTCCTTTATCGGTGAGTGGGTTAATCTCGGTGCCCTGACCACGAATTCAGATTTGAAGAACAACTACGGACCCATTAGGATTTTAATCCGGCGCACAACACACGAGACAGGGATGACCAAACTCGGTTGTTTTATTGGCGATCATACAAAGACCGGGATAGGGACTTTGATCCCCACGGGTGCGGTGATCGGCAGTTTCGTCAATTTCTTTGGCGGGGGTATGATACCTCGTTATGTACCTGATTTCACGTGGCTCACCAGTTCAACACAAAAAGTGTACAGCCTGAACAAAGCGCTCGAGACCGCACGCATCGTACTCCAGCGGCGTGGTCGGACAATGACCCCTGCATACAAGCAGGCGATACAGGATCATTTTTCATGGCGAAATTCATAGTCGCGATCGATGGCGGTGCCGGTTCCGGTAAAAGCACGACCGCAAAAGGGGTGGCGAAAAAAGTTGACTTTTTTTACCTGGATACAGGCGCGATGTACCGCGCAGTTACCCTCAAGTATCTTCTGAGCGGCGGTGATACCAATACGATCGACAAGGACCTCATCAAGCGGATCATCGCCACGACTACGGTCGAGCTCATATATGGTGACGCGGGACTTTCCGTATTCCTTGATGGGAGGGATGTAGCCAATGAGATCAGGACTCCGGAAGTCAGTAGATTCGTTTCACCAGTTTCCGCGATCCCCGAAGTGCGGCAGTGGATGGTCAAGAAGCAGCGCGAGATCGCAGAGGGAAAAAATATCGTGTGCGAAGGACGGGATATCGGCACCGTTGTATTTCCGGATGCCCAGATCAAAGTGTTCATGAAAGCGGATCTGGTCGCGCGCGCGCGCCGACGCCAGAAGGAAATGCAGGAAAAAGGTATTATAGTGAAATTGGATGAGGTCCTGGCAAATTTGCGGTTCCGGGACCGGTACGATTCAAGCCGTGATCACTCGCCACTCAAACAAGCAGAGGACGCGATCGTGATCGATACGACCCATCTGACGATCGAACAGGAGATCGAACAGGTGGTTTCGGTCATTGAAAAACACCGCTTGGCACACGATCAGTGACCGATCATTCACTGAATGCCGCTCGGGCACGCCCGGCAATATGTACAGCCAGATCTTTATCCCGAGGATCAAACCACTGAACATGTGATAACCTGCGAAACCAGGTAAGCTGGCGCTTTGCAAATTGACGCGTATGTTGTTTCGCCTGCGCGATCGCGTTTGCAATGGGTGTAGTACCGCGCAGGTGATCGATGATCTCGCGATAGCCGATCGTACGCAAGGCATTGCATTCCGGATCGAAATTCTTCTTGAGGAGTGCCTGTACTTCTTTAAGCAAACCCTGTTCGATCATCGTATCGAAACGGTTATCGATACGTTCATGCAGTTCAGTACGCGGCAAATGAAGTCCTACATATAATGGATCATAGCGCGGCCGGCGTTTTTGTTCGCTGATCAAAACGCTGAGCGGTGTACCGGTCAACTCGTACACCTCTAAACCACGCATGATACGCTGTCGGTCATGCGGGCCGACCTTCGTGGCCCAGGTTGGATCGACTTGCAATAGACGTGCATGCAGAGATTCCATCCCTTCTTCGTTGATCATGCGCATGAGTCTCCGTTTGATCGCATGGTCTGATTCCGGCAGCGGGTGGAGTGGATCATACAGAGCTTTTATATAAAGACCGGTCCCGCCGCAAACGATCGGTGTATGGTTTCGCGATATTATTTCACCCATAATTGTTTCCGCGTCGCGTGCGAACTGTCCGCATGAATAGTCGGCATCCGGATCAATGAAGTCAATGAGATGGAATGGTACGATCCTGCGCTGCTCGGCAGTTGGTTGCGCGGTTCCGATCGCCATGTACCGGTAGATTTGCTTTGAATCTGCGGAGATGATCTCACCGTGGATTTGCTGAGCGATTTTGATCGCAAGCGCTGTTTTCCCGCTTGCCGTGGGACCGATGATCGTGAGTAGTTTCATGCGGTGGAAGGAAGTGACCGGGTGCCTACTGAATGTAGATACCGAGTGTTGCAAAAAACTTTATGATGAGGTGTTTAAAGAGAATGACTGAAATGCCACCGATACTCAGAAATGGGCCGAATGGAATTGCGCTTTCGCGACCCTGTTGGGTGGATACGATATAAATGATACCGAGCACGGCGCCGCTGAGAGCTCCGATGAATATTGCTGCGATGATATACGGGAAGCCGACAAAGGCACCGATCATGGCACAGAGGTAAACATCCCCCATGCCCATGACTTCCTTTTTGTAGACCTTTCCGCCAATGATCCGGATGACCAGGATGAGTCCGCCTCCGAATACGAGCCCGGCTACACTATGGAGTATCGTTCCATTTATCAGGTGAAAGAGGAGGCCGAGTACGATCCCGGGGAACGAGAAAACATCGGGTATGAGCTGGTGCGTGAGATCGATACCCGATATAACGATCAGCAAACAGAAGAAAAGGATATGGAATACGAAGTCGAATGAAAGCCCGAATTTAAAAAAGGAATATAAAAAGACACCTCCGGTGATTATTTCTATCAACGGATACTGTATGGAGATCGGCGTATGGCATTGCGAACATTGTCCGCCCAGGACAATGTAACTTATGACCGGCATGTTCTCATACCACGGGATCGGGTTTTTGCACCTCGGGCAGAAGGAATTCGGCTTTACGATCGAGAGTTTTCTGGGGATCCGGAAGATCAGGACATTCATGAAGCTGCCGATAACACATCCGAAAATGCTTGTAAAAACCGCAAACATGATCTTCATACTGGTTTATCTTTGAAATTGAAATACACCTCAAAAGAAGCAAGACACTTGCCGATATCCGGGATGCTCTTTTTGATAAGATCGAGGAGATCTTCGGGTGTCAGGGTGTTTATTTTGGGGAGTGAAAGTACCGCTTTTTTAACACCGGGTACGACTGAATGGAGAAGAATATCCCTCTCGGCAAGGCTTATGAATATATCGGCCCGGTTCAACGGCTCGCGCAGCTCGAGCTCGAGGATGATGCTGTGGCCGATATCTACGGTGGCTTTTGTCACGCTATAAAACAGGTATTTAGTCTTGTCCCGGAGGTGGGAGGCCTCTGGTTTCTTGAACGTGTCCGGAGTCTTGATGGATTCCTTGATCTCATCGAGGTTCTTATTGAGACGTTCATTCACCGCCTTGAATTCGGCAGGATCCATGAAATATTATACGTGGCGCTTGATTTTTGTCAACGCAGCAACTATCTTTTTTTACGGCGTTTTGTCTTCTTTCTCTTTACTACTTTCTTCTTTGTTGTCTTCTTTCTTTTTGGAGCCTTTTTCTTGGTTGTCTTTTTCTTTGCTTTTGTTTTTCTTTTGCGTGAACCGCACTTCGGCATTATTACCTCCTTGTTTAAAAATAGTATAACCACATATATATTTTTGTCAAGAAATTTTTTACAAAAAACGATTACAACGATGGCAAAAAGATTACAGAGATACATTATGACCTTTTTTCAATAGTGTTGACTTTGACAGTGAAATGGATATGATACAGTGATGGCGAGCATCGTATATGCGTTTATACTCTGTCAATCACTCTATATCGGGGAACTTGATGGTGTTATCAGTCCCGCGAGCAGTGAGTATATACTGCGGGTCATTGATCAAGGCGAAGAGAATGATGTCGACGCCGTGATCATCATGCTTGATACACCCGGTGGTCTTGATCTTTCCATGCGTACCGTGACGAAGAAAATACTCAACGCGCATATCCCGGTCATCGTATATGTGGCACCGCATGGAGCGAGGGCTGCATCCGCCGGAGTTTTTATTCTATACGCCAGTCACATTGCGGCCATGGCACCCGGTACGAATGTCGGCGCGGCTCATCCGGTAAGCGTCGGAGAACAGAGCGATAGTGTAATGATCGGCAAAGTTACCAATGATGCGGTCGCGTATCTTCAGGCGATCGCAAAAGAGCGCGGGCGGAACGGAAAATGGGCAGAACAAGCGGTGCGGGAGAGTGCTTCCATTGACGCTGAAACCGCGTTGCGCACCAACGTCTGCGATCTTATTGCCGCGAGCATAGAAGATCTCATCATCGCCCTCAATGGAAGGCGTGTCATGCTTCAGGGCGATACGATCACGATCCATGCTTCTGTGGATGACGTACAGAGGATTCCCATGACGTTCAAGGAACGTTTGCTTCTGCTGTTAACGAATCCTACTATCGCGTACATTCTCCTTCTTTTAGGTGTTTACGGATTATTCTTCGAACTGCGCAGTCCCGGGATGATCTTTCCCGGGGTCATTGGAGGTATCTGTATCATTCTCGGATTTTATGCATTGCATTTGCTGCCGGTCAACTACGCGGGAGTTGCCCTGATCGCACTTTCCGCGCTATTATTTTTTCTGGAGATCTATATAACTTCGCATGGTCTTTTAACCATAGGAGGTATCGTGTCATTGTTTTTAGGATCTCTTATTCTATTCGAGAGCCGGGTTCCCTTTCTGTCGATCTCGTGGGCTACGATCGCTATCGTGGTCGTGATCATCGGCGCCTTCTTCTTTTTTCTTGTCGGTCTCGGGATCCGTGCCCAGTTCAAGAAGAAGGCAAGTGGTAAAGAGGGTTTGATCGATGAGATCGGCGTTGCCAGGACCGTGATCAATACATCAGGCGGCACGGTCTTCATCCACGGGGAATACTGGAATGCTCGATCTGAGGGCGTAGTAAAGAAAGGCTCGAGAGTAAAGGTCATTGCTGTTGAAAATATGGTGCTTCACATAGAAGACGTAAGATCTGCGTAAGAGCGGCGTCCGCTCTCTTTTTTACAACGTAAACCACTTATGATACTATTGTACCTTTGCATGGTATTTGAATCAATGTACTATCCGAAAAGCATATTCTGCGAGCATATGCATGATTGTGCGTTCTATCAACATGAAGGTTGGTGCGCTGCAGTTGGAATGCAGTCCCATTACGGGATACAAGGAGTGCATACCTATATGCTCGCAGTCGCCCAGAAGTCCATTATGGCATCCGGCGTGAGTTTCGGGTGTGATGTATACCGGGAGAATCAGCTGACCGGTAGTTTTGGATTTGACATCTTTCCGGACCTGCGTGCCGGAGTGGCAATTTCATTCTTGAACTACTGGATCAAGGATTTGTATAGCCGCTATGGGTATGCAGTGCACCTGAGCGCATACTATGATCTGGGTGCGCTCCAGATCAATGGGTGGTTAAACAATCTGAATGTACCGCGCTTCAATGAAACCGACGCCGTGCCCATGATCTACGCGATCCGCGCCCGGTACGCGCTTCATGATAATCTTGCCTGCATCATCGCTGCGCGCGGTACGCATGAGCGCCTACCTTTTTTCAATGCAGGAGTATCATGGGCAATGCACAAATACCTGGAAATCGGGCTTGGCGCGAATACGGATCCATTGTACCTCGAGTATATGCTCTGTCTTCCGCTTGGTCATATCAGCATGCGATATACCGGTACGTTGCATGAATACCTTGGCCTGTCACATGCGATGCATGTGACGTTTAATCCATGATGCTCATAGTCATCGTTCTGTGTTCGATCATTGATGAAGCACATCTCTTCGAGTATGATGGGGTACGCGACATCGAAATCATCGCCCGTGACATTGAACAATTAAAGAGCGCGCCGATACCGATCAACTCCGCCTCGCGTGAGATGCTCCAGATGATACCGTTTTTGTCGTTCCTTGAGTGTCAACGGATCATCGAAGAGCGTACTCATGGTGGCGTATTCCGCAACCGCGATGATCTTGAGCGTATTCCAGGATTTGATGTGCTGATGATCGACCGTATCCTTCCCTATATTACTTTCACGGAGAAACGAGTTTTCCATGAACAAACCGCCGTGCGCCTGCGTGCGACCACAATGTTGCCGTGGTCACGATATCGTGAAGAGGTGTTCGGCCGCACTCTGTGCCGGGTTGCTCCGTACACGTTCTATGGTGTTGGAGAAAAGGACGAATACGAAAAGCACTATCTTGATTACTGGGCGGCCGGACTTGTAGCGCAATATGACGCATGTACCTTTGCCCTCGGAAAGTACAACCTGGACCTGGGGACCGGGGTCATGTTGTCACCGATCGGTTCGTTCTATTCGACCACAGATTTCCACTATATCCTGCGTGAGCGGGGGATCATCCCGTATACCTCGGTCAATGAGAACAGCGGTTTTTTCGGTGCGGCAGTGACTGACTCGCTTCTGCTGAAATTTACGTTATTTTATTCGAATCAACGATTGGATGGAAGGATCGATACTCTGGGTTTCGCGCGTTCCTTTGATGCTTGCGGTGATCATGTCGATTCCACATCGCTGGATCACAAGGATCGTATCAATGAGGAATGCGCCGGGTACGCGCTCGGGTATGCTTCCGGTCCGCTGCGGATCGCACAGCGGACCTATTGGTGTCGGTATGACCCGTCGTTTGCGTGCGTTGATTCGTTCTCCCGCTTTTATGGCAGCACATTTTTCATGTCAGGTTTGCAGGTTGCGTACACCGGCAGTTCGTCAGGTCTCGTTGCAGAAGTTGCGCGCGGGGCGAAAGATAAATATGGCGGCCTATGCGGGATCGGTGGTGCACTCCCTTACCTCGACGTTGCTTTGATAGCGCGCTATTTTCCGATCGGGTACTATTCGCCCAAGGGCGTTGAAGCAGAAAGCGGTTCACGTGGCGGGATCCTTGTATTGAAGAATCGCTCGAAGATCGCGTTGCTCACGGCAGAAATCGATATGGACAGCGATGCAGGTAAAGATACCGTACTTTACAGCGTGCGCATGACCGCAGAAAAAAAGATACGATTTATTCAATTGAAACTACAAATGCGCTGGCAATATCAGGAAAGCGCACTCGACCTTGCTGGATCCCGGATCTTTTTGCGCCTGCAGGCAAGTAAGGGACTATGGGCTGATATCCGGCTGGAGGAGCGGTATGTATTCATTGACAGCATGATTGATCAAGGGCTGTATGTGTGTCTCGAACTCGGCAGCCGCTATAAAGGGATCACAATGCGCATGCGGTACGGTATGTTCTCTACGGAATCGTACGATGCGCGCATGTATATCTACGAGATCGATCTGCCGGGAGTTGTGAATAACCGCATGGTTTACGGGAAAGGCAGTTATGCATTCATCTACGGCACGTTCAAAGTGAGCAGGTTGTTCGGGTTCAGCACGAAGTATACGATGGTATGGAAGGAGAACGTGATCGAACACGAACTGGGTTGTCAGATCGACTGGACATTGCCTTGACACCTTCAGCATTTTGACTATACTCACACGCTATGCGTAAAATAATATTGGGGAACATTGCGAAGATCGATACACCATGTTACCTGTACGACCGGCAATCGATACAGGAAAACATACAGCGGTTGAAAAAACACTTTGCAGCGTGCCATGCGAACATGTATTTTGCCGTGAAGGCGAATACATCGCTCGCAGTTCTTCGCACGGTCAAGAACGCCGGGATGGGTGCGGAAGTCGTATCACCTGGTGAATTGTATACAACGCGCAAAGCAGGATTTGTACCATCCCGTATCCTCTACAATACGATCGCGCGGTGCGAGAAAGACATCCGGTATGCGGTCCGGAACAGAGTGCGCAGGTTCAATTTTGAAGCGCTTGACCAGGCTGAGATGCTGGAAGCTTGTGCCCGGGCCATGCATACTCATATCGAACTGTTTGCACGCATCAATCCGGGGATATTCCCGGACACTCATCCTCATCTGTCTACCGGCGCACCGTTGAGCAAATTCGGTCTCGAGATCACCCAGCTTCCCGCGATCACCCGTATGATCCGTGGCTTCCGCAATGCGACAATGGTCGGTATACATTCTCATATCGGTTCGCAGATCCTGACCCCGTCACCATTCGTCCGCAATACCCATGTGATTGGCACGGTCCTCGATTTTTTCCGCAAAGAGGGGGTTATGATACGATCCGTGAATTTAGGCGGCGGATTCGGGGTTCCATATCATCCACGGGAAAAACCTCTGGATTACCGTCCGATCACCCGTGCATACAAGGATCTGACACGCCGCTATGGTGTTGCGATCCTCCTGGAACCGGGACGAAGCGTGGTCAGTAATGCAGGCGCCATCGTGACGCGTGTCATGTCTGTCAAGACACGGCGTAGACACCCGCTCTATATCATCGATGCGGGCATGACCGAGAACATCAGACCGGCGCTCTATGGAGCGTATCACCATATCGAATCGCTCTCACGGCACGCAGGTACGCGTCATCGCGCGCGCATTGCCGGACCATTGTGCGAAAATTCGGACGAATTCGGCATGTATATGTTACCCGAACTGAAACGTGGTGATCTGCTTTTAATATATAATTGCGGAGCCTATACCAGGACCATGGCTTCCAATTATAATGGACGGCTCCTGCCGGCCGAATATATGATCGAGCGCGACCGTGTTATTATGGTTCGTAAACATGAGCCGATTGCATCGCTTGTGCGGAATGAGATCCATTAACGTCTATAAGATCGGGGGTTCGGTCCTTCAGGAAACACGCGATTACGAGAAGATCGCGGCAATCCTGCTGCGCGGAAATAAGATGAAAATCTGCGTCGTTGTGTCGGCGATGAAGGGGAAAACGACCGAGCTCATCGATGCGTTCCTTACCGTCTGTCCGAAGCCAGATTTCTGGGAATTCGAACGATTCGCAGGCATGGGCGAAGTAATGTCAGCCCAGATGTTCGCCGCCGCGTTCAATGCACTCGGCGCGAAGTCCATCGCGATCCTGCCATGGATGAAAGAATGGCCCCTTTTCATATCGCTAAAAATCCCGCGGGTGCTTTCGCGGGAAAAGATCAACGAGAAGCGTGATTTTAAGGTCATGAGGAAAAGCACGGGCATTATCGCAAAATATATTATGCCATTGTATGCTTCACATCGGGTCATCGTTTTTCCCGGATTTATCGCGCGCGACGTCTCAGGCCGTATCGTAACATTAGGACGGGGCGGGAGTGATATCTCAGCGCTTTTGTTCAGTGAACTTCTCCGGGCCCGGGAATTGGTCCTTATCAAGGAAACCGGAGGTGTGCTCGACCTGGATCCGCGCCTGCATGGCCAGGCGACCAAAATCTCATCATTGGATGTCGAAGAACTCGGTCTGCTGGCCTCTTCAGGATCTCAGGTTTTGCATCCGGTTTCGCTAAAACACCAGGATACTCTGCCGCGCATCAAGGTGACCGCGCTCGATGACAATATCCATAGAAGATCAGGGACGGAGATCGTCTTCAAGAAAAAAGTCGTCGTGCAGCGTTCACCACTTGTCTATGCAGTACTCACGTTCATCGGCAACCGGATCCCGGAAACGCCCGGATTGCTCAAAAAGATCTCCAGCGTGCTCGCGGCGGAAAATATTTCAATTTACTCGATCACGGTGTCCGAGAATTTAATCGCCCTGTATATCGATCAGAGGTACTGCAAGATCGCGTACACCGTGCTTTCACCCCTTGTCAAGCGTGAGCAGCGGTTGAAACTGCTCAATCTCAAAAAGGGCATCGGCAAGATCCTGGTGCGAAGCCTTAAGTTCATCAACGAACCCGGTATAATCAAAAAGATTGTGACGCCGATCGCGAAACAGGGGATAAATATCTGGGAAGTGCTGACCGCACATACCGATGTGATGGTTTTTGTCGAACATCAAGATATCGAGCAGACCTTTGCGATCTTGCAACAGGTATTCAAATCACCAAAAAGTTCACCATAATCCGTGATGCATGACTGACTGGTTCATCCCTCTTTTTGACTGGCTTGCCGCCCGTGATCCTGTACTTGTGTACTCGTTCCTGGTATTCAATGCATGCTTTGAGAGCTTATTCCCGCCATACCCGTCAGATGCAGTCGTGCTCGTGTTCGCGTTCTTAGCCGGGCAGGGCGTTTTCAGCCCGTATCTCGTATTCGTATGCACGGGAGCCGGCAGTATCGCGGGCATGATGATCCTCTACTCGATCGGCCGGCATCATGGCGATGCATTGATCGGCTTCCTGTCCCGTACTTTCCTTGGACGGATCTTCCCGGTCACCATGATCGAGCGCGCCAAAGCCAGGCTCTACCAGCGTGGTGATATGGTCAGTATTTTAAACCGGTTTCTCCCGGGTATGCGCGCTCCGTTGTGTTTCGCATCGGGTATCGCGGATCTCCCCGGATTCAAATTTTTCGTTCTGAGCCTTGCGAGCGTTATACTGTGGAACGTTTTTCTCGTTGCCGCGGGTTTTTATGTCGGTTCGACATGGGATGAGGCTTCCACATTCCTGAAAAAATACAGCCTTATCGCGTACCTGATCCTCATCGTACTTTTTGCGTCACTTACGATCATGTATTTCTGGAAACGGCGCGCCCGGTGATGTATCATCAGTTCATTGTACTGAACCAGTATGCCGTATATCGTGATGGAACATGGGCCATGGTGTCGCGGCGAGAGGTGTTCCACCCTGGATCGCATAGAGCGTTGATGTCCACGTCCGCATGCAGCCGATATATATAGTACCATCATCAGCAATGACCGGCGAGGAGGTCAGCGGGCCCCAGGTTTTTAAACTCCAATCCACGGTGCCGTTTTCTGTCAATCCATAGAGATAGTAATCCTGTGATCCAATATAGATTGTTCCTCCACTGCTGATCGCGGCCGAAGAGGCAACGATACCGTCGGTCAAATAGCGCCACTTCAGTGAACCACTCGGCGTCAGGGCATAGACATAGTGATCCCATGATCCAATATAGATCGTCCCGTCGCGGTCAATGACCGGTGAGGCATTGACCGCGTTTCCAGTCTGGTAACGCCATTTCAGTGTTCCGTCAGGGTTCAAGGCGTACATACACCCATCCTGGGAACCGATATAGATCGTGCCATCTGCCGCGATCGCAGGTGACGAGGTAACATAGCCATTGGTCTTATACTGCCATTTAAATCCGCCAGCAGGATCCAGTGCATAAATGTACGTATCCCAGGAACCAAAATAGACTGTGCCATCTGTCGCGATCGCGGGTGATGATTCAACGTAGGCCGAGACTGTATATGACCATTGGTAGGCACCATTCTGATCAAGTGCATATATCGTGTTGTCATCCGCACCGAAGTATATCCAGCCATTCGACCCAAGCGCGGGTGAGGATTCGACCTCATCACCCAGCGGATATGTCCAGCGCACGGTGCTGTCCGGATTCAGGGCGTACAATGTATTGTCATTCGAACCGAAGTAGATCGTACCATCACTTCCTATCGCTGGTGATGATTCGATCGCGGCACCGGTTGCATAACGCCATTTCAAGGATCCCTCAGGGGTAAGGGCATACAGATACCCGGACAGGTCGCCGACGTACACGGTTCCGTCCGCACCAAGCGCTGGTGATGCCTGGATCGATCCCTCGGTATCGTACCGCCACTTGTTCGTGCCGAGGATATTGACGGTTACCGTAATCGTGTCAGAAGATCCTTCGTTACCCTCGCTGTCGAATGCCAAAGCACATATCGTATGCGATGATAGGTGAGGGAGTTCACTCGTTCGCCATGGATACATGTACGGTACGGCAAGCCCGGTGAAATAGAGTGAATCATTAATGAAGAATTCCACGTGGTCGATCGCGATCTCAGAGCTCACCTCAACGAGAATTTCAACACGCCCCCTGATCTCTTCGCCGTCGATTGGCGTTACGATCGTAACCTCTGGTGCACCCGAACCACCGCAGTGCAAATATAAAATGATCATACATACATAAAAAAGAATTTTTTTCATGTGATTACTCCTTGTGCCTGGATCATCATCAGGATCAGAACGGCGGATATGCGAGACGTATTCGCCATACGTCGGACCAGTCCGTGTACCATGTCCAGTAATCGCTGCCTGCGCGTACCCGCCAGTAGAACGAGCCTGTGCCGTGCTCCGGCATAACAACGGTCTGGGAGTTGGCAGCACACCGATAGGCATCTACATTATTAAAACTCGTATCGCCATGACATATTTCGAGATCATAGTACTGTGCCTGCGGGATGATATCCCATATATACAGAACCCAGATCGTATCGGCTCCATGCCCATCCTGTTGGTACATGATCCCGGTATCATTGGGCGGCGAGACAAGCTCAGGTACCATGTTCGGGGGCGAAACCATCGTGTCTGGAGGGGGTTCAAAATCGTGAGGATCCTGGCAGCCCTGATATGTTTTGACCATAAAGAAGATGACGAACAAAAGGCATAATTTAACGATAAACATACGTTGTTTCATGACTGCTCCTTTAATTGAACTTGAGTTGAACGCCCAGACGTGCCCGTCGTGGCGCGGTATAGGCATTCACCCAGTCATCGGTTGCTTCGATCAAGCCTATAAAACTCAAATATTCTTCTGATGGAACGATCATACCATCATGGTTAAGGTCGGCTCCGGCTGAGTAATACTGATTATGAACATCAATGAATGGCGGATTATGATCGAAATCCTCTTTTTTGATCGATTCAATGGGGACAACTGGAAAGTGTGGGTTCACAAAATAACGCACCCCCAGGACATTGACAACCTCGAAATCAGCACTGAATGTGAAATCACCGATCCTGAAGAGTTTAGAAACAACGCAATCGAGTTGTTTCTGCATGGGGAGCCTTTCGATATTACGCTCATCATACTTGCCCTCAGGGCCGGGCGGGGTATAGGGGAAGCCGTTGCCCAGGTACCCGAACAAATAGACATTGGTTGCAAAGGGCAGGGTAACGAGACCCTGTATGAAGAGCCGGTGCGGTTGATCGAAATCAAGATCGAACTCCTCGGCCGGAGGCGTGAGGCCTGGATCATAGTAGCGCCGCTCCCAAGCTTCGAGTGCATAGGAGCTCGTTCCCCTTGTTTTGGAAAGCGTGTAAGATATTTTTCCGTGGATGATAGAATACTGGAATTCCAGGATCGCCTCTATCCCCTGGATATTCGCGTATTCCACATTGAAATATGAAATGTATGTCTGCGCGCCGGTCGTATCGTATTTTGTACCGACCAGGTCCGAAACATCTTTACGAAAGATATTCACAGTAGCATTCACGTTCTTGGCAATCTCGCCCTGGAGACCGATCTCCAGACTCGTGGTTTTTTCAGGCTCAAGGTTCGGGTTACCGATCGGGGGGACGTTATCAATGTGCGATGGTAATGGAATGAGGTTATAGTAACTGTAGAGATAATCATAGAGCGGCGGCTGTGCATATCTGCCGATGTTCGCCCGGAACAGGAATTGGTCCGTAACCATGAAGGAAAAACCGAAACGCGGCGAGATGATTATTTTCGGAGCTTCACCGAAGATATCATAGTCAAAGTAATCATAACGGCACCCGATCTTCGCATAAAGTCCCCGGAAATCAATATTATCCTGTACATACAGCGAATATTCTGTTGGGCGATACTGGTATTCATCGACAAGCTGGTTCGCGGTGTCGCTGATAAAGTACGTGAAGTTTTCAAAATACTGGTATACGTATTCGAACCCGGTCTTCAATTCATGATATCGGTGCACCTGCATCGTACTCGCCAGATTCGTTTTGATCACATCCGAGCTCTTCAACTGGTACTCGGGATAGTCCCCTGAACAAACGATGCGCCAGTATTCGGCGCCGAACGGATTGTCCGTACCGCCGCGCGGCCAGACGAGAGTTTGATACGGCTCGAACGTGAAGTCGTTGAATACACCATCGTCCGTTTCCAGTGTCCGGGGTCCAAAGGTCCGCTGCGTGGAAAGACGGCTCGTGGTCAGAGAAAAAAAGTACTTGGGAGCGGGCAGATAGGAAAGGTTTATGACCTGCATGTTGCCGGTCCGCAAGTCCGACCGGTAATGGTCGAGGTGGAACATCCAGAGGGTTTCATAGCGGTCGAACTGGGTGCGTGATTGGGCTGCGCTCGCGTTGATCCTGAATTTATTGGACAGGGCATAGAACCACTTGCCGTAGACCGAGTAATCATCCCTTGTTTTGTGGGGCAAGATGTACAGTTTTGGATCCCAATCATCAGTATGCATGAGATCGAGCGATACCAGCCCCTTGAATCTTTCCGAAACCGGAAGATGCAGGGATGCCTGGTAATTCTGGTACCCGAAATCCTGGTAGAAAGGCATGATCGTCTCGGTTTTGCCATAGAGGCGTGATGAGATATTGTTCTTAGGGAATGAGCTGATCAGGTTGATCACGCCGGACATGGCGCGTCCGTACTCCGCATCAAATCCCCCCGGCAAAAATATCACTTCATCGATCACGCCCCTGGATAGATTGATCGCCAGGTCACCGGTTTGAGGGTCAACGATCGAGACATTGTCGATCATATAGAGGACCTCAGTTGCCCGTCCGCCGCGCACGTGGAGTCCAGTGTCTGTATGGGCAACTGCTGCCTGGAAAGCAACGAGTTTGGTCGTATAATCAATGGGCAGGTGCGGAAGCTCACCTCTTCTCACGATATAGGTCGTGGCTACGTAGTCTTTCTGAACAGACGGCATTTCACTCGTAACTGTGATCGGCGCTATCTCGATCGTTGTCTGGAGGATCTCAACCTCGAGCCGGGTGGTTCGGTCGATCTCGACTACAACATCAGTGATGCGTTTTGTCTGATATCCGATATAAGAAAACTCTACTGTATATGACCCGGGAGGTACGTTAAGGATGTAGAAACGACCATCAGCATCCGTCGCGGCTCCCATTTCCGTGTTCGCAATGACCACGTCAGCATACGGTATCGGATCATTCGTATGGGCATCATAGACCGTGCCCTGGATTTTGCCGGCAATTCCACTGATCATGTATAAACTGAGTATTAGGTTTATCATGTATTTGTCTCCTTCTGGTTTATTATAAGAGTAAAGCGTGAAAAGTCAATGAAAAACGGAGATTTTTAAGGACGAAAAATCTCTGATTACAGCGATACAACAGAAAGATTACACAGATTGCCCGCATTTTGCCCTATCGTGTACTGTCTACTGAATGACATCGATCGCGGGGCTTTTGAAAGCCCGTGCTGATGCCGTAAAAGAACGTTTATGATGCTTGATTTTTACGGGGATATACATATAATACTTGAAAAGGAGGCACATGGGACGATATCATATCACTTCAGAATCAGTTACCGAAGGCCATCCAGATAAGGTATGCGACCAAGTGTCCGATGCCGTGCTGGATTCGATAATGGAAAAGGATCCTTTTGGCCGTGTCGCCTTGGAAACACTGGCGACCCGGGGACTTATTTTCGTTGCTGGTGAGATATCCACTGCCTGCTACGTTTCGATCGCGGATATCGTCCGTGCGTTGCTGTACGAGATCGGATACACGGATACCGATATGGGGATCGATGCCGAAACGTGTTCAGTCGTGAGCGCGATCCAGGAACAATCCAAGGATATCGCCATGGGCGTGGATATCGGTGGAGCCGGTGATCAGGGTATGATGTACGGGTATGCGACGAATGAAACGTCAGAACTGATGCCCTTGCCAATATTGCTGGCTCATCGGCTGGTCCGACGGCTTACTGAGATCCGTAAGACCAATGTCGTTGGGTACCTGCATCCCGATGGAAAATCTCAGGTCACCGTTGAATATGATGGTCTGAAGCCGGTCCGGATCGATTCTATACTGATCTCTGCGCAGCACCATGTTGATGTCAGTAATGAGAAGTTGCATGAGGATGTCAAAAAATATGTTATCCATGAGATCGTGCCAAAAGAATTGATAGATGATAAAACGAGGATGCTGGTGAATCCGACCGGACGCTTCGTAATCGGCGGGCCTCAGGGAGACACCGGAATTACCGGACGTAAGATCATGGTTGATACCTATGGAGGTATCGGTCATCATGGCGGAGGGTGCTTTTCAGGCAAGGATCCGACCAAAGTCGACCGTTCGGCATCCTATATGTGCAGATATGTCGCAAAGAATCTCGTTGCTGCAGGGGTGTGTGACAAAGTCGAAGTAGCTCTGTCCTATGCGATCGGTGTTGCCGAACCTATGTCCATAAATGCTACAACCTTCGGCACGGGAAAGATCGATGAGGCAAAGATCATCACGATCCTCAAAAAACTGTTTGACTTCACACCGCAGGGGATCATCGACAAATTGAATCTCCGTAGACCGATATACAAACGTACCGCGTGTTACGGGCACTTTGGACGTGAAGAAGAAGGTTTTTCCTGGGAAATTTGTGATATGGTCGATGCGATCAAACGGGAAGCAGGTCTGTAAGGTTACACACCGCTTTTGCATTGTTGGCTCGTAGTACAGGACGCATTCTCTACGATTATTTAATGGAATGAAAGGAGTATTATGAAATACCGGGTCAAGGATACTAAACGTGCTTCACAGGGTGATCTGCGGATTGAATGGGCCGAGTCCAAAATGCCGGTACTCAGGCTCATACGGGAACGCTTTAAAAAGGAGAAGCCGTTCAAGGGTTGCCGCATCGGGTGTTGCCTTCATGTTACGACTGAAACAGCTAACCTGATGTATACGTTAAAGGCTGGTGGGGCGAGTGTCTTCCTGACCGCGTCCAACCCTCTGTCGACACAGGATGATGTTGCTGCTGCCCTGGCGCTGAAGGGCATAGGGGTATTTGCGTGCAACGGCGAATCGCGCAGAGAGTACTACGCGAACATGGCTCAGGTTCTCAAGAACCGTCCGGAGATCGTTATCGACGATGGGGCAGACCTTATTTCGACAGTGCACCGAAAGCGCATCAAAGGCGTGCGCGGCGGTACTGAAGAGACTACGACCGGAGTGGTCCGTCTGAAGCAAATGGAGCGTGACAACGTACTGCGGTTTCCAATCATCGCGGTAAATGATTCTTTGACAAAACACCTGTTCGATAACCGCTACGGCACCGGTCAATCGACCATTGATGGTATCCTGCGGGCAACGAATATTCTGATCAGCGGCTGTAATTTCGTCGTTGCTGGTTACGGATGGTGCGGCCGTGGTCTTGCGCTGCGCGCAAAAGGTATGGGTGCGAATGTGATCGTGACTGAAGTGGATCCGGTCAAAGCGCTCGAAGCACGTATGGATGGATATACAGTCATGCCGATGGCGGACGCGGCAAAGGTCGGTGATGTGTTCATTACCGTGACCGGGGATATCAATGTGATTCGTGGAGAGCATATCCGCCGGATGAAGGATGGAGCTCTTGTCGGGAATTCCGGTCATTTTGATGTCGAGATCGATAAGAAGGCGCTCGCACGTTTGAGCAAGAAAAAACGAGCGATCCGTCCGCTCTGTCTGGAGCATACCCTACGCAATGGTCGGCGAGTGTACTTGTTGTCTGAAGGACGTTTGGTCAATCTCACGGCGGCGGAAGGGCATCCAGCAATGGTCATGGACCTGTCTTTTGCAAATCAAGCCCTTGCCGCCGAGTACTTATTGCAAACCACTCGACTGAAGCATATCGTGTACAATCTGCCGGTCGCGATCGATGAACGGATCGCCCGGTTGAAACTGCGATCGATGGGTATAAAGATAGACCGGCTGACTGCTGAGCAGAAGAAATATTTATCATCCTGGAAAACAGGAACATAATCACCGATTTCCAGTTTTATATCCTCTATTCGCCATACGTACGTTCATTTATTGAACGTTTTAACGAACATCATGCCGGGCAGTTGCTTTACCAAACCTTTCAATTCAAGCGCCAGCAGGGTATTAAGGATCATGCCGGTCGGTTGATTAATGGATTCCGAAAGGACATCAAGGTATATTGGTTCGTGGGTAAGGTTCTGCCATATCATGCGTTCAGCTTCATCGAGGTTCACATCGTGAACGCTCTTTTCGCGGTGCTGGGGATCGAACCCGCAGAGCTCTAACACCTCTTGCGCTGATGTTACAGGGATCGCACCTTCTTTGATCAGTCGATTCGTGCCGGATGAGGTTTTGGAATAGATATTCCCCGGTATTGCATAAACATCCTTGTTTTGACTGGCAGCCCAGTTCACCGTGTTCATGACACCGCTTTTTTCTTTCGCTTCGATCGCGATCACCGCTTTTGCGAGTCCGGAAACAATACGATTGCGTTTTGGGAAGTTCTGGGCAAGGGGAGGAGTGGAGATCGCAAACTCCGAGATCACCGCGCCGTGTTCTATGATCCGTTTCATGAGATCGCGGTTCTCCGGTGGATAACACCGGTCCACTCCGCATCCCAGCACCGCGATCGTGCGGCCGCCATGTTTAAGGGCTGATGCGTGAGCGACTGTATCAATACCCCGTGCCATGCCGCTAATGATCGTCGCTCCCGCAGCAACGAACTCAGCTGCAAACTGCTCAGCGATATTCTTACCATACACCGTAGCCCCGCGCGTTCCGATGATCGCGAGAGCCGTTTCGTCATCGGGCAGGATCGCGCCGCGCGCGAACAGGACAGGCGGGAAATCGGGGATCGTTCTGAGCCAGCAAGGGTATCCCGAAGCATAGTAGGGCACGACAGAGATGGCGCATCGGTCTGCGATCTCATAGGCACGTTCGACTTCTTCAGTAACGCGCAGAGATGTGATACTGCGGGCGCAGTCAGGTCCGACCAGCGCGGCAAGCTCGGGTCCTGAAGCACGCTTGATGCGTTCCGGTGATTGATAACGCTCAAGGAGATCGTAGAGCCTGCGTTCGGTCATTTTTTTTATCGAAAGGAGATCGATAAAATCGTGAAGATCACTCATTATCATTCCCGGGACGATGCTGATTTTTCATCGCTGCGTGGATCGATTCCCGGATACGGTCATGATCGGGTTTTGATACGTTGAGGTCATGAAAGGCCTCGGTGTATGCCTCGGGATGGTTCTGCGCGATTCTGACGAGCGCGCGCGAGGCTTCTTTGATCACGGTCGGATTGTCATCACGCAGGAGTACATCGACGATGGCGGGGATCGATCGCGCGTTCCCGATCTCTCCCAATGCCAGACAAGCGGCCGCGCGGGTATACCAATATCCGCGTATCAGAAGGCGTTCGAGTCGCCCTACGACCCTTGAGCCATACTGGGTGATCTTGTGGGCGGCTTTTTCCCGCAGTATCCATGATTCATCCTCAAGCACCTTGAGCAAAATATTAATGCTATCGCGCTCATTAACACCGTTCATTTTATCGAGGACACGGATCTTTCGCTTCATATTTGCGCTCTTGAGGATCTGGAGTATCGTCCGTCGATCTTGCTTGAACCGAATCTTCATACACGGAGATATTCGGCAAGAGCATCAATGCCTTCGCCGGTCACGGCTGATACATAAAAGGTCGGTTCGGAAAGATCGTACGTTTGCTCAGTATCCAGAAGATCGATCTTGTTGAAAACCACGATCCGTGGTTTTTTCACCAGGTTCGTACTGTAGTGTGAGAATTCATCGACGAGTTGTTGGTAGTGCTGTAAAGGATCCGGTACGGCAATATCAATGACAAAGACAATCGTTCTTGTTCGTTCTATATGACGGAGAAAGGTCAGGCCGAGTCCCTTCCCGACATGTGCCCCAGCGATGATTCCGGGCATGTCCGCGATGACAATACGCCGGTCCCGGCCTTTCAAGACACCAAGATTGGGGCTGAGCGTCGTGAACGGATAATCCCCGATCTTGGGACGAGCATTCGTAAGTGCGCTAAGAAGCGTTGATTTGCCGGCGTTCGGCAGTCCGATGAGGCCGATGTCCGAGATTAATTTCAGCTCAAGGACGAGCGTTCGGTCCTCGCCCTCCAGGCCTTTTTCTGCATGCCGGGGGCTTTGTCTGGTCGAAGAGGCAAAGTGTGCGTTGCCGCGGCCGCCTTTACCGCCGCGTGCGAGGATGAGCGTTTCACCATTTTGCATGACCTCACCGATGGTCTGGCCGTTATCGCGAACGATCGTTCCGGTCGGTACATATATATACACATCCTTGCCGGTTTTCCCGTGACGATTCTTTCCCTGACCGTGCATGCCGCGTTCTGCCTTATAATGGGGTTTTATCTTCAGATCGATAAGGGTGTGCAATTCTTTTTTCCCCATAAGGTGTATCGATCCGCCGTCGCCACCATCACCACCGTCCGGTCCTCCCCGCGGAACGAATTTTTCCCGGCGGAATGAGACACATCCATCTCCGCCCCGACCGGCGGTAACATATATTGTGGCTTCATCGACGAATTTCATAAGGGTGATTATACAATAGATGGACCAGTGCGTCAACCTGCTAAAAAGCAAAACCCCTGCTTTTGCAGGCAGGGGTTTACCGTAATTATGACGCAACTACTTGTACTCGATATAATATGTTCCCATGTCGGTTATCGTTTTGCGTTGTGCGTAGGGCACGCCATAACTTTTTGCATTTTCAACGATCTCATCCACATAGTCCTCATAGGATTGTTCTTCAGGGCGGTCATAGGTCAATCCAGGGAACTCATACCCATCGAGTTCCCATCGTTTGGTGTCATACCAATACGCAACAATGAAAATGACGATATCCCCGGATGCTGCTTTCAGAATGACATCGGCAATATCCTCTTCTCCATCATAGATATCTACCGCAGTGAAATACAGGTCCCACGTGTTGTTGCGGACGAACGTCTCCAGGCGCCGGAAATAGTAGATCCGGTCTTCTTTGGCGAGTTCTGTATCAGACTGGAAGAAAAAAATATTTTCATCATACACGTCGCTCTTTAGATCTTTAATGAAGTCAAACACGATAGACTCGACAGCATGCTTCGGCTCATGCGCAGGTTCGTCAGCAAACGCAGCAACCCATGCCAGCATGAGTACGATTATAAGATAAATTCTGTTCATATGATCTCCTCTATATCAACTTTACACAGATCAAGCAATAAATCAAGACTTCGTTGATCTTCGGTGTGCGACGCGTGTGCGGCGCAATTTTTTCAGCAATTCGTATGCGACTGGATCCGGGACCAGGTGGGAAATGTCGCCGCCCAGTGTCGCGATCTCCTTAACAAGCGACGAACTGATGAAAATGAATTTCTCGGACGGCATGAGGAACACTGTTTCAATATCCGGCGCGAGTTTTCGATTCATGAGCGTGAGCTGAAGTTCATAGTCGAAGTCAGATACCGCGCGAATGCCGCGGATTATCGTTTTTGCCTGACACCGGCGGGCAAAATCAACAAGTAAAGAGGAGAATCCCTCGACCTGCACGGCTTTATTATGCACGAAGACCGATCGAACCATCCGGGTGCGCTCGGCGTGGTTGAAGAGCGTTTCCTTTGGCCGGGCAGCAACGCCAATGATGATCTGATCGAAGATCTTTGCGGCACGTGTGAGCACATCGATATGTCCGTATGTGATGGGATCGAATGTCCCCGCATAGATAGCCTTTTTCTTATCCGTGCTACCCATATACCTCCTTTCGTACCAGGTACGTGACTGCAGTGTCACCATAACGTTTGTGCTTGAAGAGTTCGAATCCATCCGGCAACGAAAATTGCTCATGTGGATCGTGTTCGACGACCACAATGCCATGTGGTTCAAGAAGTGCGCATGTAGCGATCAGCGTGATCGTTCGCTCCACATACTTTCTGGCATAGGGTGGATCGAGAAAGATCACTGCGAAGCGCTTTCCTTGTAGTCGTTTGAGCGCCGTGGTGTAATTTTCACGGATTACGGTCGTATCCTTATCGTAAGCGATATTTTTAATGTTCTTATAGAGGACCGTGGGAACGCGTTCGATGAACACACACCCGGAAGCGCCGCGCGAAAGCGCTTCAAGACCGAGTGCCCCGCTCCCCGCAAAAATATCGAGGATCTGGGCACTCTGGATCTTTTCCTGGATTACTTGTAAGATCGCTTCGCGAACAAGTCCTTTTGTTGGTCGGATACCTTTTCTGGCAACAAGGATGCGTTTACCTTTTTTATTACCTCCGATGATCCTCATTCATGACCAACAAACAGCGTTTTATCCGTATATGCAGATTCGAACGTTCTGGTCAGTTCATCCCTATGATTTAATAATCGTAGGAGTGATGAAGATCAGAAGTTCTCGGTCCTCAACGGTTTTGGTCGTTTCACGGAACAGGGCACCGAGTATCGGGATGTCCTTTAGCAAGGGGATCCCGCGTACATTTTTTGTTTCCTTTTTCCGTATGAAACCACCAATGATCACGGTGTTCCCATCATCGACCAGGACCTTGGAGTCAGCCTCGGACGTTGTTATGATCGGACGACCAGCCAGGGCGGACGCGCGGTCCAATTCACTGACCTCGGCATGGATCTCCATGGTGATCTCTTCCAGGGAGTTGATATGCGGCGTGACTTCCAATTTTGTACCTACGGTGTAGAACTGGATGACCGTATTCCCCGAGATATCTCTGGTCGGAATACCAAAACGTTGACCACCGAGGATGCTCGCTTCCTGATTATCGACCGCCGTGATACGCGGTGACGATATCGTTTGTGCCTTGCCGTTTTCTTCGAGCATCGTGATCGTGGCATTCAGTTGGGCAAGCGACGGGACCGTTGCAATATTGATCTCGCCGTACCCAAGGATCTGTGGTTCTATGTTACTGTTTACGTCCGCGGAGAGGATACGGCTCGACAAACCCTGGAGCGTCCAGTCGATACCCAATCCCTGTGAAATTGACATATCCATATCCACGACCTTTGCCATGATTTCGACCTGCGGAGTCGGGGTATCAAGGATCTTTACAAGCCGTTCGATCTTCTGATGGATCGGCTCGACATCAGTCACCACGATCGAATTAGTGCGGACATCGACATTGGCTTTGCCTTTTGGTGACAGCATAGCGTCGATCTTATCGAGCATCTTTGATGGTTCAGCAAATTCAAGTTTGTAGATTTTAGATGCATGTGGAAGATCGTAATCCTGTTTATCGAGATTTTCAGCCGTGTCCACTCTGATAACGCCCGGATCTTCACGGTAGGCATACCCTGAGGCTTTGAGGATTATTTCCAGGGCCTGACGCCAGGGGACATTGTGCAAACGTACTGTAACCGTACCCGTGACATCCTTGCCGGCAACGATGTTCACACCAACGTATTCGGCGATGAGCCTCAAGACACTGATGATCGGCGCGTCTTCAAGATTGAACGATATCGGACGTCCGCCAGTCGCAGTGCCTGCAGGCCGGGGTGTCGGGACCGGCGCACCAGGTTCTGTCCCTGTTGGCGCGAGGACGTCCGCCGCGGTTGCATGCCACTCCGGGAAAGGTGATACCAGGCCGCTGAGGAGCGTAACCACAAAATTATTGTCTTCAGTGAGCGTTAAGTAGGAATAGTCGCTCTGCAGTTCGCCCACGATACGGATCAGATTAGTCTGTTCAGTGAATCCGGTAACTGTAATCTCGCGTATTCCCCCACGATTGACAGCGTATTTTCCGCCAACGAGCGGGCTGGAAACTCCTGAACAATCGATAACGATCCGCGGAGGATTCTTTAAGGTAAATGAATTTGCCACAAATGGCGCATCGGCAACTATTGTAAGTTGTGTGTTTACTCCCTCAGGAACGACCACTAAATCTTTGATTACAGCGCCACTCACCAATGAAACCAATAATGCGAGGATCACTACATTTCTCATCGTCTACCTCCTTTCCTTCTCTTGAAGTGGCAGCTCATATTGTGTCTGCACGCCAGCATGAACTATATTGAAGATGATTTTACCTCGATCAATACTCGCTACATAACCACCCGCGACTTTATCACCCTTTTTGAGTATGTAGCCTTTGTTCGTGCCGTCCTTCACGAGGCCATAATAGCCTTTATCACCCCACAAGACACCGACCAAGGTCAGGTTTTCCACGCTCAGATGGCTGACCCGTGCTCCTTCACCGATCTCAATACCGACCAATGGCACAAATGGGTCACGTCGGCCAGCCTGTGTATATTGATACTTTTCCACCGGGAACATGGAATCTGCCGGAGCCTCTTCAGTGGGGGCTTGATTGAATATCACGATCGTACAGAGAAAACTACTTACGAGGTGGAGCACCACTTGGGACCTCCTTTCCTTTTGCTACGGTATAGGTAATCGCCTGCAATTCCGCTTCAACACTGCGGTCATCACCCGCTTTGATCTTCACCGTGGGGACATTCACGATTCGCGCGAGGTTGCCGATATTGGACAGGAATTTTCCCAGTTGATGATATCCACATGCGACTTTGATCTGAACAGGAATCTCCTGATAATTGGCTCTTGGTTGTGGACCGCTTGGCTTGAACAAAATGAAACTGGCGCCGGCTTTCGCACCAGAATTCGAAATTTGCTGAATAAGTGATGGGATCTCTTTCTCTTTAGGAAGCATTTCCTTTGCTTTTTCCCATTCTATCTCAAGGCGGGCGATCTTTGCCTGCAGTTCCGGTAACCGGGCACGGGCTGCTTCGGCTTTCTGAACCTCGATTTGCAATGAATCGCGTCGCGCGCTGAGCTGTTTGACCTTTTGATGGTTCGGTCGATAGATGAAATAGAAGAAGGCAACCAGGACGATGATCAGAATGAAGAAGAAAAAGATCACTTTTTGCGTTTTTGGTTCTCTCAGGTTCATCGCTACCTCCCACCCTTTGATTCATCCCTGACACCAGCAGTCAGCGTGAATTCCATCATTTCCTGTTTTTCGATCGCTTTCTTTTCCAGGACTGTCAGGTCGACATTATGGATGTAGGGTGATTCCTCCAGCCGATTCATGAAGTCTGCGACGAGAAGATTCGATGCTGTCACCCCTTTCATCGTCATGCTTTCCTTCGTGATGTCAAGTTGGATCAGCCAGGTGAATTCCGGGATCCGCATCGAGATCTCATCCAGAACATGGGCAATGAAGAACCGGTTCTGATTGAGTTCTTTAATGGGTGCGATGAGGGCTGCCAGTTCGCGTTCCCGTTTCTCCAGGCTATCGACCGCAGCCTTGTATACCTTGAGTTCATTCAGCTTTGTATTGAGTTGCGTGATATTTCTGTTGAGACCGCCTTTCTGACTCTCCTGAATAACCAGTGAAACTGCCACAATAAGTACGACCACTACGATACCGATGATGTATACTACAGTAGTCTGCACGGAGGGCAGTTTTACTCCGGGGCGCGCTGCTTTTGCTGCCTTGCGTTTTGGTGCTTTCTTTTTGGCAGTCGGCGCTAAATTGATTTTTATCATTACTCCCCCCTTAAAGCCAGACCAACAGCTTGGGCAAGACATGGTCCTGCAACATCTACCCCTTCAGGACCAAATATTGTGGGATCATAAATAATGTTCTTAAAGGGATTAAGAATTTCGATCGTCACCCCAAGCCTTCTCTTCAAATACTCCAAGAGATTCGGGATCAGTGCCCCACCGCCCGAAAGATATATTTGGCTCACTTTTTCCTCGCCAGTGACACTGGAGAGGAATTGGAGACTACGTTCGATCTGTGTACCGAGGTCTCCAACGAACGATTCGAACACTCCCTGGATTGAATCTTGTGATGCTCCAACCGGTGTTGTGCCTTTTACAGCATTGGCCGCATCCTCGTAATTGAATCCGACCTCCTTTTGCAATTTGCTGATAAAAGCGTTCACGCCATAATAAACATCCCGGGCAGACAATGATGATCCTCCCTTGATGACGTTTATCACCGTCATGCCGGCACCGATATGGATGAGTCCAATGATATCATCCGCACCTGGTGAGTAGTTGTATTCGAAGACGTTTTGCAGAGCAAATGCGGTGGTGTCCACAGTAACGGGATTAAGGTTAAGTTCTTTGAGCAGGGATGTGAGATTATTGATCAACTCGTTCTTTGCCGCAACCAGGATTACTTCTTGCTGGTTCTCACCGAAGGTCGGGTTTACGACATCAAAATCAAGAGACACTTCATTGATATCGAATGGGACGTACTGCTCCGCTTCCCATTTGATCTGCTCGCGCGTATCCGCTTCGCTCATGCGATCCATCGTGATCCTCTTGATGATGACATCACGGCCCGCGAGACCGATGACCACATCTTTCGTGGTGAACCCCTTACTCTCGATCAGACTGCGTATGGAGTCTAAGACGGCTTCTCGATCAATAATCTCTCCCTCAACTATAGCATCAGGTAAGACCCTCGAAATTCCATAGTTAACCAATTTTTTGTTCTTACCTGCACTCAATTCAACCATTTTTGTTTGGCTTGAACCGATATCAAGCCCTAACACCTTTTTCTTTTTACCGAACATAACCACTCCTTTTTATCACATTTGTCACATTTTGCATTATTATATACACAATTGTTTTTATGTCAAGAGGTAATATAAAGAAAAACCGCGCATCGGTTAAAAATAAAGTTTAGCATAAAACCGATAATTTAAGATCTTTAATCATAGATACATGGGTGCGAAAAAACGGGCACCAGTCATATGGATTAAAATAGTGATACTTCAAAACGTCGACTCTTTTGAGCGGATCTCTGCCATATCCCGGAAATCAAAATGTTTCGATACCTTTTTCTTGAAATCCTGGAATGTCCCCTGCTCGATGCTCTGTCGTATTCCAGCCATTAGGCGCATAAAAAAATGGATATTATGGTAGCTCACGAGCCGTCCGGCGAGCAATTCGCCCGCATTAAAGAGGTGGCGTATATATGCACGGGAGAAACAACGGCACGTAGAGCAGCGGCACTGGGAGTCGAGCGGCGCTGTATCGCGCGCATAGCGGCTTGCCTTGATGATAACCTTGCCCTGGGACGTGAACGCCATGCCAGTACGGCCGTTGCGCGTGGGGAGAACGCAATCGAACAGATCTACGCCCTGCTCGACCGCTTCAAGAATGTCTTCCGGGTATCCGCATCCCATCAGGTAGCGAGCCTTGTTGTGCGGCAGTATACGCGTTGTTACGGTAACCATTTCATTCGTCGTGGACGCTGGTTCACCGATCATGAGTCCGCCGATGCCGTAGCCGTCGAACGGGAGACGTGTAAGGCGTTCAGCGCACTCGATACGAAGGTCTTTGTACGAAGCCCCCTGTACGATACCGAAAAGCGGTTGCTTTTTCTTCACTGCGCAACTGCGTTCTGCCCAGTGGACCGTGCGTTCGACTGCGAGCCGCGCGTCCAGGAATGCTGACGGGTACGGGGTAAAGAAATCAAGCACCATTGCAATATCAGAATCGAGGTCCTCCTGTACTGCAACCGCTTTTTCCGGGGTGAGTTGGTATTGGGAACCGTCGAGGTGGGAGCTGAATTCAATGCCTCTGTCATTGACTCTGCGCAGCCGGTCGAGCGAGTATGCCTGAAAACCTCCGGAATCAGTGACGATGGCCCGGTCCCAGTTCATGAAACAGTGAAGTCCGCCCAGGTCGCGGATCAATGCGGATGAAGGCCGCAGAATAAGGTGATAGGTATTGCTGATAAGGATCTCGACGCCGAGTTTTTTAAGATCAGATGGAGCGATACCCTTGACCGATGCCTGGGTTGCGACCGGCATGAAGTTCGGTGTACGGACATTACCATGGGCTGTTCTCAGAACACCGCTTCGTGCCTGTGAAAGCGGGTCCTGGGACAGGATTTTGAAGGAGATCACTTCATTACTTCTTTACTCAAGAAATCCCGCTTCAGGGCAAAGGTTTTCATATCATAGGGACACGTTTGTTCGGTGATATGATTGGCCGCTACCCAGCCGATCTCCGGTCCCAGCATGAATCCATGGCCGCACATGCCGCCGACGATCCAGAATCCTTCGATATCCGTGCAATCCACGATCGGATTGCCGTCCGGGGTCATCGAGTAACTGCCTGCCCATTGTCGGATGATCTTGATGCCCTTTAGTTTTGGGATGAGACGCGCCATGCGCCGTCCCATTTCCCGGGCGAACATGAACGACGCACCAGTATCCTTTCCCGGAACATTCGGGACCGGGGTATAGCAGCCAATGATACTGCCCTTTCCCCATTTCTGATTGAAGTAGCAACCGTCTGACCGGTAGTCCACGATCATCATGTCAAAGAACCGTTCGATCTGTTCGGTGATCATCGCTTCGTGTCGTTCTGGATAGATAGGGATTTCGAGGCTCACGAGTTCCGCAACGTCGCGGATCGACGGACCGGCCGCATTGACAATGGTCGGGGCAAAATATATTTCATTGCGATCGGTCGTTACAGAGACGACCCTGTCATGATCGATCGTGATCGTCTGAATTCGGGTGTGGTCAAAGACACGACCGGTCCGGCGGATCGTTTTTGCATACCCATCAACGACCAGAAATGGATTAGCCTGGGCATCGCTTGGACAGTGTGCGCCGCCAAGCAGGTCGACCGTGGAGATCCCTGGTACAAGTTTTTCAATTTCCCGGACACCGATGTAGGAAACATCCAGATCCATTTTCTGCTGGATCGCAATGAGGTTTTTGTAGGTATTGGCCTTTTCATCATCGTGTGCAAGGAACAGGTATCCGCCCTGATGGAATTCGACATCCTGTTCCAATTCATCATGCATTGTCTTGAATTTCTTGAGGGATTCCATCGCGATCCTGATGCTCAGTTCGGTCGAGAATTGCTGCCGGATACCGCATATGCAACGACCCGTGGATCCGGCAGTCAGATAGTTTTTTTCAAAGAGATATACCTTCAGCCCCTTTTTCGCCAGGTAGTGTCCGGTCGCGGTCCCGATGATCCCGCCGCCGATGACGATGACGTCTGCTGTATTGTTCATGCTAGAAACTAGTAGCCGTACATCTCGATGATCTCTTTCTTGCCCTTGCCGAGGATGTTGTAGTTCCCGCCCACCTTGGTGAATGCCGCGATCGCCTTGTCGAGGTGCTCTTTTTCGTGTCCGGCTGAGATCTGCACCCGGATCCTTGCCTGGCCTTTTGCCACTACCGGGAACGAGAACCCGATCACGTAGATCCCTTCATTATAGAGATCGCGCGCCATATCCTGGGCTAATTTTGCGTTATAGAGCATGATCGGCACGATCGGATGAACGCCTTCCCGTATGTCAAAACCTGCTTCAGTCATCTTGGTGCGGAAATACTCAGTGTTATTCTCGAGCTTGTCGCGGCGGTCCGTGGTCTTGGAGATGAGATCGATGACCTTATTCGCAGCCGTGATGATCACCGGCGGCACGGTATTCGAGAACAAATAGGGACGCGCGCGTTGGCGGCATAGATCGACGATCTCCTTACGACCGCTTACGCATCCGCCGGACGCGCCGCCGAGCGCCTTGCCCAGGGTCGTGGTGATGATGTCGATCTTGCCAAAGACCCCGCAGTGTTCATGTGTGCCCCGGCCGGTCTTGCCCATGAACCCGGTGGAGTGGGAATCATCGACCATGACCATGGCATCGTATTTTCCGCCCAGTTCGACGATCTTGTCGAGCGGTGCGATGTCGCCGTCCATGGAAAAGACGCCGTCAGTGATGATCATGCGGAAACGGCAGTCCTGTGTTTCCTTAAGCTTCTCCTCAAGGTGGTCCATGTTCATGTGTTTATAATTGTAAAGCTGTGCTTTGCACAGGCGCATTCCATCCACGATCGATGCATGCACCAGACGGTCTGCGATCATTGCATCTTCTTTATCGAGCACGACATCGAAGACACCGGCATTCGCATCCATGCATGAGGCAAAAAGTACCGTGGCTTCGGTACCCAGGAATTCCGTCAATTTTCTTTCCAGTTCGTCATGGATATCCTGCGTTCCACAGATGAACCGGACTGACGACATACCATACCCGCGGGATTCCAGACCATCATGAGCGGCTTTGATCACATCCGGGTGGTTCGATAACCCGAGGTAATTGTTGGCGCAGAAGTTCAGCACTTCTTTCGTATCGGTGCCGACTGGATACTCGACCGTTATGTTCGCGGCCTGGGGTGATTCAATGAACCGTTCCTCCTTGAATGTTCCGGCTTCTTGGATCCCTTTGATCTCGCCGTCAAAGAACTCTTTTGCTTTATTGCTATACGCCATCCTGCCTCCTATGTGACATTGAATTCCTTAAGCAGCGTAATGATGTTGTTCACAGTATCGAACGCATCGGTGGTTGCTTTTTCATCCGGTATCTTGATCTCGAATTTCTTTTCAATGAACGTCTTCAGGGATACCATCGAAAAGGAGTCAACGATACCACTTGAGATGAGCGGTGTGTTTTCGTCGATCTCTTCCTCGTCCTCATCTTCCAGGTATTCATGTTTCACGTAATCGATGATCGTTTTTTTCAAATCTTCAGCCATGTGACCTCCTTATGGATCAAATTTCAAATTCTCAAATCCAAAAAACGCATATCAGGATGTCAGTATATCAGTGGGAAGCAAACCAGAATACCAGAGCATCAGATACAACGAGTCTGATCTGCCGGTGTACTGATATCCTGCATACTGATATGCTGATGCACTGATATGTATGTCTATTTTTGCAATACGCTCTACGCCATACGCCTTACGCGGGATGGTTTTTGTTTCGTGGTACTTAGTCATTCTCCAGCGTCGAGGTATCACCGATCTCTTCGCCCCATTCTTTGGCGCGCAGAAGCCGGCGCATGATCTTACCGCTCCTCGTCTTGGGCAGCGATGCGACGAATTCAATCTCCTGGGGCATGGCAAGGGGCGATAGTTTTTTGCGAATAAAGTTCATGATGCTCAGTTCGATGTCCGCGCTCGGCTCAAAACCGGGTTTGAGCGCGACGAATGCTTTGACGACCTCCATGTTCACGGGATCGGGTTTACCGACTGCCGCGGATTCAGCGACCGCTTCATGCTCCAGGAGCGCGGATTCGATCTCGAATGGTCCAACCAGGTGGCCGCCGGTGTTGATGACATCATCGTCCCGGCCCACAAACCAGAAGTACCCATCCGCATCAATGCTTGCCCGGTCGCCGCAAATATACCAGCTGTTCTTGAACTTACTATCATACATTTCCTTGTTATTCCAGTAGGTGCGGAACATGGATGGCCAGCCAGGTTTCAGGGCAATGAGACCGACTGTGCCGGTCTTGGTGATCGGCTGGAAGGACTTGAGATCAAGGATTGTGGCCGTGATGCCAGGGAATGCCTTGCCCATGGATCCGGGTTTCACTTCCATGCCCGGGAAATTGGTGATAACGATCGATCCGGTCTCAGTCTGCCAGTAGGAATCATAGAACGGCATGCCGAATGTTTCCTTTGACCAGATCACGGCTTCAGCATTGAGCGGTTCACCGACACTGATCATATAGCGCAAAGAAGACATATCGTGCTGTTTGACAATATCCGCACCGTCTTTCATGAGCAAACGGATCGCGGTCGGTGCCGTGTACCATAC
>JAFGPO010000131.1 GCA_016936155.1 Caldifarciminota bacterium | reverse complement strand
GATGCTGTCATCACCGGCTTTGGTGATCATATCGCTGGTCAACACAACATATCGTATGTCCGGTTGGAGCGTCACCTTTGCGGTATCGCCGATATCGGTCGCTTCCATACGGACGTTCACGACATTCTTATTGAAAGATAGTGCGGACACTTCCGCCGCGTACCGCGCATCGAGGTAGTGCCACGCCCACCCGACAGGAAGGCGCTCAAACCGGAAATTATTCCCGTTCAGGCTCATTTCAGTGAAATACGTATCATCAACAACGATGTTGCCGATAACTTCGGTTATCTTTTTGGACTTTATCACCTGCACGAATTGCTGCATCCCGTAAATGCTGAATGTCGGATCACCGCCGCCGATAAGCACGATATCACCGACCAGCTTTCCTTCGTTCACCATACCGCTGATCGCAAGTTTCGTGGTGAAGCGAAACTCGGGACCAAGATAGGTCAAACATGCACCGGTGCTGATAATCTTCATGTTCGATGCCGGGATCATCAATTTCTGGCTGTTATACGCGTACACGACCTTGTCACTTTTAAGGTCTATGACATAAATACCGCACTGCGCTGGCGACAGTGCGGGCTGATTCAAAATGGTGTCAAGCGAGAGTATGGAGAGAAGGAACAGGGTCATCATCGGGTCTTTTTACCTTCCTTTCTTTTTTTACGCATCTTTTTGTCACGATCCGGTATAATGACCGACGTGAACACACCTCCCGCATCAATGACGCACGCGCACTGCTTCCGGTTCTTGTTCGCTCCGCACTTCGGGCACAGGCCGGCACAGTCCTCCCTGCACAATGGTGCGATCGGAAGGTACAGAAGTATCGCTTCCCGTATCCCGATTTTGAGGTCGATATACGGACCTGAATAGTAGGTCTTGTTGATATCGATCCTGGAAAGATCCACGTTCTCAGCGTGCGCGTGTGGATCCACTCCGGTAACATAGTTAAGTGAAAGGTCGGCGTGGCATGTGGTCTCAAATATATCCAGACAGCGCACGCACGAGAAGGTCGCGCTGTACGTTATATGGAAATCAGCTATGATACCGATCGCCGAGGCACGAAGACCAACCTGCGCTTCGATGTGATCGACCTTCTCGATCATCGGGTGTTTCAGCTCAAGCTCCCCGGCGCTGATGTGATCGTACTCGACACGGTACGTATCCGCGATCTCATGGACCGGGATCATGAATTTTGAAAGCGCTATGTTTTCAGCTCCTTTTTGCGTGCCGCCGGGAACAGAATATTGTTAAGGATCAACCTGTAGCCGGGCGAATTCCTGTATTGACGGAGATCGGTTGGCGGATCCCCGACAAAATGCTGGTAATCCTCAGGATCATGCCCGGCAAGGTAGGTGAACGTGCCTTTATCGCAATTGCCATGCAGGTACTTTATCTCCTCGGTACCGTAGACCTCACCAAGGACGACCACGGACGGCTTTACCGTGGTCCGGCGAAACCCGCAGCACTGTCCGAGGAACTCTTTGACCAGCGACGTGTGGTTTTGCACGAGCATGGTCGGCACCGGATCGAACTTGGCGCTGAAATCGAACAGGGAAATGTAAGTTTGCGGACCGCGGGCCGATGCCTCGTTCGTGACGTCAATCGTGGAATGCTCGTAAATAAGGGGATCAAGGATCACCTGGAAATTCTCGAATGCCAGGCATTCGGAAAAATCGAGCTTTTGGTTCGCCTGCGGATCGAACGGATCCCCGTCAAACAGGTTGTGGCAGATATCGGTTGCATATGCCGCAAGGGCGATCTCATAGGTATCGCACGCCGAGCACATCGAAAACACGAATCCCCCCTGTTCCATGTACTGCTTTATCATCCGGGCAACCGCCCGCTTCAGGTGCGACACTTTGTGAAAACCGAGTCGCTGGGCCATTGCCTCGTTGATACGCACTTCTTCCTGATACCACGGCTCATTACGCTGGCTCAGATAGAACTTGCCGTATTGCCCGGTGAAATCCTCGTGGTGGAGGTGCAGCCAGTCGTAATCCATAAGCCTCCCCTGTAACACATCCTCATCCCATAATTGATCGTAAGGGATCTCTGCATATTCAAGCGCGAGCGTGACTGCATCGTCCCATGGTTCAAAGGTTTCGGGTATGTACACGGCGATCCTTGGCGCTTTTTCGAGCAGCACGGTCTCCATGTTGCTCTGTTCGATGGTCGTATAGATGGTCACGATCTCATCCGGTTCAACGATACTCCACGTAACGCCGCGCAGCGCGCATTCTTTTTCCACATCCTTGATGCGATCCATAAGGAACGAACCGCCGCGGTAGTTCAATAACCATTCGACACTCATCCCCATTTCCAGAGCACGATAAGCGATGCCGTATGCCTGGAGGTGGTCAGTCTGTGTCATATCCATGGGAATGAGTAGCTTTGCCGCGCACAGTACTCCAGCGAGTGCGCAAAAAACGATCATGCACCGGGGCACAAAACGCATCACTCTTCGTTCGCTCTGATGATCTCCATCACCTCTTCCGGTGTCCCGGCGCCCTTGAGTTGATTTCGTACATCATGCTTCCTGAGCAAGCGTGACAGCTTTGCCAGCGCCATGATGTATTCGGATTTTCTCTCCTCTGGTGATGCGATGAGAAAGATCAGGTATGATGGCTTGCCATCGATCGAAGAAAAATCGACACCTTCAGGAGAACGGGCGAACGCCAGGAGCAGGTCTTTGACCGAATCCGTGCGTGCGTGCGGTATCGCGATCCCGTTGCCGATGCCGGTGGATTCGAGATTCTCGCGCTTGGCAAGCGCCCGGAGGAACTCCTCTCCATTTTTTACCAATTTTTTAGCGACCATGTGATCGACCAATTCCTTGATCGCCTCAAGCTTTTCCCTGGAATGAATATCCATGATGATCGCCTTGGGCTTGAGGAATTCAGATATCTTGAGTGCCATTACACCCCCTAAAAGATGGTTAAACGTTATGCGGCATAGAAACCGAAAAATCTTCTGTCGGATGCTGATATGCATACATCCTTTTAAAAGGTACTGAGAGCTCCGTCATCATAAACCCATGATCGGGACCGAACACGACAGGAAAAGTTTCTTCGTCTCGTCAGATCTTCGCACCATGATGCAATCGATCGCGTACGCTTCAATGAATTTCTTGACCGCGCCCATCATGCCCCCCTCTTCCAAATGCAACGATGTCCATACGTTGTGCTGGACGGCTTCATCCTCCACCAGGTAGAGCAACTGCCACCCCTGCTCTTCGATCTCCTTATGTAATGTATCGTACGCCCGGTGGGTAATACTCGAAAGGCGGGAGATCTTTTTTGGCTCGAGCACGAACAGCACATACAACTTACTCTTAAATTTCCTGCAGAACTGAACGATCTCACTGATGACCGCCTGGTCCATCATGTCAGTGAACAACAGGAGTACTTTTTTAAATTTCATACATAGTAGAGTTCAATGACTCCCGTTTCATAGAATGTATCGCGACATATCGATATCTTTCACGATCAACTGGAGCTTGTTCTGCACATCCTCCCCGGTAATCTCTATCTCTTTGTCCTTCACATCCGGCGCTGAGAAGAGAATATCTTCGAGCAATTTCGTCATGATCGTATGTAACCTCCGTGCACCGATATTCTCCGTCGATGTATTGACCTGTGACGCGATACGTGCAATGGCATCGATCGCGTCGTTTTGAAAAGAGATCTGAACGCCTTCAGTGGCCAGAAGAACGCTGTACTGTTTGATCAAGGAATTCTCCGGTTCCACGAGAATACGCTTGAAATCCTCGGTATTCAGGGAACTGAGTTCTACGCGGATCGGAAATCTTCCCTGCAGTTCAGGAATGAGATCCGATGGTTTCTTGTTATGGAACGCTCCTGCCGCGATAAAGAGGATATGGTTGGTCCGCACTACCCCGTATTTCGTGACCACGCTTGAGCCCTCCACGATCGGCAAGAGATCACGCTGAACGCCTTCGCGGGATACATCCGGACCATGGATTGCTCCGCTCCCCGCGATCTTATCGATTTCATCGATGAATACGATACCGGAATTTTCAGTACGCGCACGGGCTTCATTGACCACTTCATCCATATCGATCAATTTATCCGCTTCTTCATTCTCAAGGTACCGCACTGCTTCTTTTACCGGCATCTTTCTTTTTTTGCGCTTCTTGGCCATCCGGCCACCGAATGCCTCCTCAAGCGCGACGCTTATGTCTTCGACACCCGCCTGCGTGAATAGTTCAACGAAAGGCATTTTGCTGCTCACAACGTTCAGTTCCACGATGTGGTCATCAAACTTACCCTCCCGTAGCCGGACACGCATTTTCTCCCGGGTATTGTCTGGTCCGGAAACCTCAGGCAGCGGTCCCGTACTCGCATCGACTGTTTTTGCCGGCAGCGGGAGCAGGATATCAAGAATCCTCTCTTCGGCGAACTTTTTTGCTTTCTCTGCGACCGCGGCTGATTTTTCCTGACGGACCATATTAACCGAAATTTCGATCAGACCCCGGATCATGGATTCCACGTCCCGTCCAACATACCCGACCTCAGTAAAGCGCGATGCCTCCACCTTTACGAAAGGAGCCTGCGCAATACCAGCGAGCCGCCGGGCGATCTCGGTCTTTCCAACACCGGTCGGTCCGATCAAAATTATATTGTTCGGATAAATCTCTTCTTTGATCGTATCTGAAACGCGCTGTCGGCGCCATCGATTACGCAAAGCGATCGCCACCGCCTTCTTTGCTTCCATCTGACCGATGATATATTTATCGAGCCGAACAACGATTTCCTTTGGTTTTGGGAAGGTTGTGGACAACACGTTATCCTTGAACGATGTGTCCGCCATATCGGTTAATTATAATAACATTTACCGAATTGTCAACCCCGCACATTGTTTTGCGGACATAGACTTCAATGTGTTTGATGTCCGTGTAGAACCCCACAGAAAGTCTTGAAAATATTCAGCCGCATGCGGAGAACAAGGTGCGGGGTCTCGCATAAGACGCTCGACCACTTAAGTCTCTTGCTCATCCATACCCTATACTTGACAATAATAGATAATACAGTAATATTATATATGAAGAGGGTGTTAGTATATATGATAGTGCTTATCCTTCCGATTATGGGGAGCGCATTGACACCAGCTGACGTTTATCATAGTACGAACAGCATTTTCTATGTAAACCCATCGCTCCACCAGGTAAAGATCCGTTTGAAGCAGTCTTCGGCCACTGAGGTTCGGGTCTACATAGAGACCCTCTCCACGGTTATGCCATCCGCATTTCAGGAAGATCCCTACGAGTACTTTGCCGCGATCGTTCCCGCGCTCGATGTTGGAACCGCGTATCATTTTATTATTAAAACGGCCCAGGATTCACTCCGTATTCCTCAATTTGGAGAGTATACTGCCGCTGTCCCGGCATTCACAACACCATCGTGGTCGCACGGCAAAGTGTATTATTCAATATTCCCTGACGGGTTCTTCAACGGGGATCCAAAGAACGATCCGGAAAAGACACGATCCTGGGGAAGCCCTCCGCATAAATGGGATCCCTATGGCGGCGACCTTATCGGAATCAGGAACAAGCTTGCATATATCGAATCCCTGGGCGTGGACATCATCCTGCTCCAGCCTCTATTCATTGCCGGTTCATATCACAAGTTCGATCCAGAGGACTTTACCACGATCGACCCTCACTTCGGCGACACGACTACGCTCAAGAACCTCATCACTGACATCCACCGACGCGCCATAAAGATCGTATGCAGCATGCCATTCAGCCACACCGGCCGGGCATTCCCTACGTTCGAGGATATCGAGAAAAATGAGGCAGCATCCAAGTATCTTGACTGGTACCGGATCAATACCCTGCCCATTAAAACATCGCCGCCAACATATGAATGCTGGCGTAATGATCCCGAGTTCCCGAAACTGAACCTGAGCAATGCGCAGGTGGCAAACTACCTTCTCGGATACCTGGAATACTGGAAGCACTTCGGCATTGACGGTTTTTATATCGGTGAAGACAGTATTCTTGATCCGGCATTCATACAAACGCTGCGCATGAACCTTAAACCAAGGTACCCGGAGGTCCTGTTGATCGGTTCTGATAAGCGGCTCGTCTCAGGCAGTGGTTTTGACGGATGCTCCAACAGAAAGGTCACTGAAGTGCTCACCTCGTACTTCATCGACCGGACCATGACAACGAGCGAGTTCGACCGGGCCATTCGCAAACTGCTGTTTTTCAATCCCGGACAGGTGAACAGCGTGAACCTTCTCCGTCTCTCTGACCATAATGGTCGCAGGTTTTCCCCGAATCCAGCCTTGCAGCGAAACCTCTATGCATTCATGATGACCTGGGTTGGATCACCCGTGATCATGTTCGGGGACGAAGTCGGCATGACGAGTTCCGCCCCGCTCAACTGCGGCTGTTTTCCATGGGATGGAGCACAACAGAACCGCAGCCTGCTCGAAGAGATCAAGAAACTTGTCCAGATCCGAAAAGCCAATCCAGCGCTTGCCAGCACCACGTTTTACTCGCTCTATGCCAATGACATCAATCAGATCTACGCGTACGATCGCGGCGGCATCATCGTGATCATCAACAACAGTGATAAAGAATCGTTCGTTGAACTCCCGTCCTGGAGCGGAGTGTACGCGGACGTGATCACGGGCGAAAAAAAGACCGCTTACGATCAGCGGTTGCGTTTGACTATCGGACCACAAACCTATCAAATTTTAAAGCGTGAATTTTAAACTGCGGTCGGTCTTTGAACCCAGAGGAGATCAACCCCAAGCGATCGATGCGCTCGTGCAGGGGATAGAAAAAAAAGTCCAGTTCCAGACCCTGCTCGGCGTGACCGGGTCCGGGAAAACCTTCACGATCGCAAATGTGGTCGAACGGGTACAAAAACCCACCCTTGTCATCTCGCATAATAAAACCCTCGCTGCCCAGCTCTACGGCGAGTTCAAGCAGTTCTTTCCGGAAAATGCGGTCGAGTACTTCATATCCTACTATGATTACTATCAACCAGAAGCATACGTGCCGGAAACCGATGTGTATATCGAAAAAGACGCTTCGATTAATGAAGAGATCGAACGGCTGCGTCTCCGGGCCACTTCGGCCCTGCTCACCCGGCAGGACGTGATCATCGTCGCATCGGTCTCGTGCATCTACAATATCGGTTCTCCGGACGAAGTGAAGGAACTCGTCGTGACTATTGTGCGATCGAATCAGGTGCCGCGTGAGAAACTCCTCCACGACCTGGCCGCAATCCAGTACACGAGAAATGACATCGCGTTCCCGCGCGGCAGTTTTCGCGTGCGCGGCGATATCGTCGATATCCGGCCAGCGGAAGAGGAATACGGGATAAGGATCGAACTGTACGGCGACACGGTTGAGAGCATTCACATCTTTGATCCCACTACCGGGCATACGCTTGAAACACTCGACCGCATCGTTATATTCCCGGCAAAACACTTTATCACCACGCCGCCCCGGGTCGAGGTCGCGATCAAGGCGATCGAGCGGGAACTTAACGAACGGGTTGCCGAGCTCACTGCCCGCAACAAACTCCTGGAAGCGCAGCGATTACAGCAGCGAACGAAGTTCGATATGGAAATGCTCATTGAACTCGGCTATTGCAGCGGCATCGAAAACTACTCCATGCACCTTTCCGGACGCCGGCCAGGCGAGCGTCCGTTCTGCCTCCTCGACTATTTTCCCCAGGAGTTTCTCATGATCATCGATGAATCGCACGTGACCATACCCCAGCTCAATGCGATGTACGAAGGCGACCGGTCGCGTAAACTGACGCTCGTCGATCACGGCTTCCGGCTCCCTTCAGCACTCGAGAACCGTCCTTTGAAATTCGATGAGGTGGTAGGCCGCATCGATCAAGCGATATGCATTTCGGCAACGCCCGGACAGTGGGAAGTTGAACGATCATGTAACCGGATCGTAGAACAGATCGTACGCCCCACCGGTATCATTGATCCAAGGGTCACGATAAAATCCGCACAGAACCAGGTCGATGACCTGCTCAGCGAGATACAGGCGCGGGTCGAGCGAAAAGAGCGCGTGCTCGTCACGACGCTCACGAAACGCATGGCCGAAGATCTCGCCCACTATCTTAATGAGATCGGGATACGGGTCCGGTACATGCATTCTGAGATCGATGCTATCCAGCGCATCGAGATCATCCGCGGCCTGCGCCTCGGAGAATTCGACGTGCTCGTCGGTATCAATCTGCTGCGCGAAGGGCTCGACCTGCCGGAAGTCGCTCTCGTTGCGATCCTCGATGCAGACCAGGAAGGTTTTTTACGCAGCGAACGGTCACTGATCCAGACCGCGGGACGGGCAGCACGCAATATCCACAGCGAAGTCATCATGTACGCTGATACGGTCACGGACTCGATGCGCCGTGCGATCAAAGAAATGGAACGACGGCGCAACAAACAGATCGACTATAACAGGCGGCATAACATAGAACCGGTCAGTATCGTGAAGACCCAGACCGAGATCCTCCAGGCGACTTCGGTCGCTGACCGGCTCGCCAACCGGACAACAAAAGAAGACGAACACATCGACGAACTGGCCCGCCTCCACCAGGAAATGGCGGAAGCGGTGTCGCTCATGGAGTTCGAGCGTGCCGCGGTCATCCGTGACCGTATCCGGTCAATAAAACGCTCGCTCGATCGCCACGAAGGGAGGACATATAAAAAAGAAACACGCACTCAGCGCTAAAGATAAACGCACTGCATTGAGCATCATCCGCCGGGCGCTCCGGGAGGACCTGGGAAAAGGTGATATCACGACCGATCCGATCGTACCCCCGGGTCGCCAGGCCCTGGCGATTCTATTCTCAAAACAGGACGGCATGCTCTGCGGTATAGAATTCGCCCGCATGGTCTTTTTGGAACTCGATACCCACATTGATTTTCAAACCACGGTGCATGATGGATCCCTGGTCGCTCCGGGCGAAACGCTTGCCACGATCATCGGTTCTGCAGCCACGTGCCTGAAGGGCGAACGGACCGCCCTGAATATACTACAGCACTTGAGCGGGATCGCCACGCTCACTCACGAATTCGTAAAGGCAAGTAACAACCGGATCAAGATCCTCGACACGCGTAAAACCCTGCCTGGTCTGCGGGTCATGGAAAAATATGCGGTGCGGACTGGAGGGGGATATAATCACCGGTTCGGGCTCTCAGACATGGTGCTCATCAAGGACAACCACATCGAGATAGCAGGCGGGATCAACCCGGCAGTGCAGGCGATCCGGAAAAGCAGTAACAAAGCATTCATCGAGGTCGAGGTGCGAACGATGCAGGAACTCGAAGAAGCCCTATCGCTCGATATCGGCCGGATCATGCTCGATAATATGAATGCCACGCAGATCACGGAAGCTGCGCGGCTGATCCGGGCGCACTCTAGAACCATTGAGATCGAAGTAAGCGGCGGCATCACGCTTGACGCACTCGATGCGCTCGCCGCGACCGGGATCGATTACGTATCCGTGGGCGCCCTCACCCACTCGGCGCCGGCCCTTGACATCAGCATGAAAATGAAGCTGCTTGAATAACGTGAATGCTGCCCAGTTCCTCGACCGGCTGATCGACCACGAAAAAACCGCCGGGTATGACTATGATTTGGAAGCGTTCCGGCGATTCCTGGATCTTTTTGGCAAACCGCACCAGTCCCTGCGCAATGTGATCCACATTGCCGGCACTAAAGGCAAGGGTTCAATCGCTGCCCTGCTCCATTCCTGCCTGGGTGCGTGCGGTTATCGCGTGGGCCTGTTTACTTCTCCCCACCTGTGCTCGGTCCACGAGCGGATACGGATCAATAATCGATCGATCACCGAGCCAGAACTCTATGCCTATTTGCAGAAGATCGCTCCGTTCATCGGGGAAAAACAACGGGCACGCACCTATTTTGAGGTGCTCACAACCGTCGCGTTCCTTTACTTTCTCAAGGCACGCACGGATCTTGTCATCCTGGAAACCGGCCTGGGTGGACGCATCGACTGCACGAACGTCGTAACCCCGATCATCACGGTCATTACCCGGATCGGGTACGATCACCAGCACCTGCTCGGCAGCACCTTGCCCGCGATCGCGCAGGAGAAAGCAGGGATCATCAAATCCAGGGTGCCTTTGGTCCTCACCAGACAGCGTCCGAGTGCCGCCCGGGTTCTCGAGCGCGCTGCCCGCGCCCGGAACGTACGAGTCATCTACAGCGATACTGTACACTCGGTGCGTCCTATCGAGGTCACTGCCCGGGGTACGCGGGTGAAAGTAAAAGGTGCTTTCGGCGACTTTTCGCTGCGCATGCCCATGATCGGACGCCACCATGCTGAGAACCTGTCACTCGCACTGGCGGTGCTCAGCGAATTGCGTGCAACGGGATTCACGATCACTCGCCAGGCCCTGCGCCAGGGTATTGCACAGACCTGCCTGCGGGGCCGTTTTGACATCGTGTCCACAAAGCCCCGGATCATCTTTGACTGCGCACATAACCTGGATTCCTATGCCGCACTCGATGCGACGATCAAAGACATGCACATCAATAACTTCACCCTCGTTTTTGGCACGAGCGATCAGAAAGATTTCCGGTATTGCGAACGCCACATCATGCCGCGCGCCCGCGAAATCCTGCTTGTACAGGCTGATCACCCGCGGGCAGTCGCCCCAGCCCGGCTTGCCGCACGCGCGCGCCGGCAAAACCGGAATGTGATCATCGCCGGAACCATGAAGAACGCCCTGGAATATGTCCGCGCACATTCCAGCCGCGATCGAACGGTTATTATTACCGGTTCTTTCTACCTCTGGCAGCCCCAGTGGTGTGAAGCACATGGATGATACGGCAAAAACGAACCAGCTCATTGACCAGGCATGCACCGGCGATGAATCAGCCTGTCAGATCCTGCTTAATATTTATAAAGGAAGGATTTTCAGCTATATATACCGCATGGTGCGAAACTACCATGACGCGGAGGATATAACATTCGATACATTCATAAAATGCTTCAAGAACCTTTCAAGGTTCGATACATCGAAACGGTTCACTACGTGGCTCTTTACCATCGCCCATAACACGACCCTGGATTTTTTCAGAAAGAACAAACAAGAATACGAGTATTTCGATGAAACCCACGCGGCTCCAGACAACCTGGTTGAGGAATTCGAGAAAAAGAGAAAACGAGAAAAGATCGATCAATGCCTTGCACAACTTCCGTTGATCGATCGCGAACTTGTGATCCTGTTCCACCGGGAAGAACATACCTATGAAGAGATCAGCGAGATCCTCGATCTTCCGATCACGACCATCAAGACCCGCTTACACCGGGCACGAAAGAAGTTAGCTGACCTGGTACAGCGCAAAGAATGAAACTTTTGCCAACCATGCACGTACTACCTAGTGATGAAGCATAAAACAATCGAACGACTCATCCAAAAGTCCCTTGATTTCGAGATAAATACTGAAGAATCAAGGCTTTTACACGATCATCTGGCAACCTGTCCTGAGTGCCGGCAACTCTATTCGGCGATGCAGCAGGTACGCGACTCACTGCGTATGCTCAATGAGGTATACCCGTCGATTGGGTTTAATGCCCGGGTCATGCAGGTGCTCGGTGCAACCACGCGCCGGGTATGGAAAAAGGCAGTCCTGGTGCTTGGCAGTATATGGGTGGCCTCGCTCGCGAGTCTGTTTTTTGTGCCCTACCGGCTCATGGTGACAAAGCTGCTGACGTCGATGCCAGCCCTGATTCGCCTGGTGGATACGGTCCAGGTGGCAGCAACCACGATCGGGCATGTATTGTCGCCGCTCGCGAAACTGCCGATTAATCCGGCGTATCCAGTGATCGGGATCGCGGTGAGTATCATGATGTTCTTAATAATTGCAACCGCAGTACATAAGGAGGAAAAATGCAAGGCATAACACTATTTATTACCATCGCCATGCAATTGGTCAATCCGGGGCAGGATATGGGCATGATGCCTGAGATCGTGGTCACTGCTCCGCGGTATGAGCATGAAGATATCGCCTGGTGCGGTATGATGCCGGAAACCACGGTTATGGCACCGCGTTATACTGACGAGGAGATCGCGCAGATGGAAACAATGCCGGAAATCGTGGTTTCAGCAGCACCCGGCCCGTACGGGATGAGACCGGAAGACCATCCGCTGCACACGCTCGCGATCGACCGGACACAACCGGTTCATACTCTCTTCGATGTTTACCGTGAATTCAGCCTGTTCCCCAGGCTCGCCGCTGCTCAAACGATCCCGGATATCGATCTGGACAGCCTGGATATCGACGTGAATATCAAGCCTATGAAAGGCATGAGCATTGCCGGTGATTACCAGCTGCCCGCAGGCGATACCGTATACGACGACGTTACGATCACCGGCGGCAGCGCGCTCATCGACGGCGTGGTTAACGGTGATGTCGCGGTCATGGGCGGTGAGGTCACGATCAACGGCATGATCGATGGCGACGTCGCGGTCATGGGCGGTAATTGCTATATTTCAGGTACAGTCGATGGCGATGCGGCGATATTCGGCGGCAATCTACAGCACAAGGGTAATTTGATTGGCGACATTTTCGTGGTCGGCGGCACAGTGGCCCTCGACTCTGGTTCGATCGTGGAAGGCGATATCTCGATGATCGGCGGCGCGATGAACCGGAACGAACAGGCAATCGTCAATGGCGAGGTCATGTCGATCGAGGCCGAAGCCATCCATAAAATTCTTCCGCGTATAAGCCGGGTCTTCAGGTTCCCGGGACACATCCCTGGTGTGGGCACCTTCCCCCGCCTCTTCTTCATCAGCATGCTCATCGTCATCTTCATCGTCACCCTGCTCGTGATGATCATTTTCCCGCAGGCCGTTGACAAGATCACGGCCTCGCTCCAGCATAACGTATGGGCGTCGATCGGTCTCGGTCTTGCCCTGCAGGTGCTCTATTTACCGCTCATCATCCTGTTCGCGATATCGATCATCGGTATACCGCTCATTCCGGTCTTTGCGCTCGCGGTTTTTCTCGCGATCATATTCGGCACTGCAGCGCTCTCATTCATCATCGGCGAGCGCGTGGCAAAGAGCTTCAAGTGGAATGTGGAAAGCAAGGTCGGTATCTTCTGCCTTGGCTGGATCGCGGCGATGATCCTCCCGATCATCGTCTTCTTGATCGGTCCGCCGATCTTTGTTTTTGGTATCTTCATCCTCTACGTCATCGTCACGATCGGCACCGGCGGCGTGGTCTGGGCACTGATACGCAAAAAGTCCCCCGCGCCAAAAAAGTAGCTTTCTTCACTCACCTCCCACGGCCTCCCTTCAAAGGGAGGCCTTTTGTTTCAGGTGTTGCGCAGGCACCAGGGATGAGTATAATAGGATCCATGGATTCGGATATGCGCGCCGCCCTCGAGCACAAAAATAATGAAAAGCTCCAGGACCGGTGGACCGATATGGTGCTCGATGCAACGGTCCCGGTCACCGCGTTCACTGAGATCACGGACACCCTTCATAAACATGGCAACACCGATTTTGCTACCTCTTTACTGGATATGCTCGCAAGCCACTATGACTCAGAACGCATGTATGACCGCGCGATCGCGGTGTGCAAACATCTGTTCGTGTATCGCAAAGAGGATCCTGAGATTCGGCAGCGCCTCGTCGACCTGTACCGTAAGCGCTACCTGGACAGCGAACACCTGAATGAATATCTGGAGCGATCCGGGGTCACAACCGGCGAACCGATCATGAAATCACTCGCCCGTCTCGATGAATTCCTTGCGTATGACATCGGCACCTACTTCTATTTCGAGCGCTATGGCGTTGGCCATGTAATCGCGGTGAATCCGGGGAAAAAAGAGATCGTGCTCGACTTCGAGCGTAAAAAGAGACACTTTCTTGCCCTGGACGTTGCCCGTGGACTGCTCACTCCGTTGCACCAGGACCATTTTTTGTACATAAAACACACCCGTCCCGAACTCCTCCAGGAAATGGCAGAAAAAAAACCGATGCAGGTCGTGATCACCCTGCTCAAGAGCTGGCATGAACCGCTCACGGGCGCAGAGATAAAATCGCACCTCAAGGGGATTATCGAAGAAACAGTGATCAATAAATTTTGGGACGGGGTGAGAAAAAATTTGGAAAAGAACCCTCATATTGAAACCAGAGGGCGAACGAATAAGGCCTATTCGTACGCGGAAACCGAAGTTGACAAAACCGCCCAGGCACGCGTTGTCTTCATCAAAGCAAAGCCCCGGGAAAAATACGCGCTTGCCCAAGACTATGTCCGCACTATGCCTGAACTCATGGCACATGTCGGACCGGAACTCGTTGCGACCGGGAACAAGGTATCGATAAAAGACCCGTCATTGGCGGTCGATATCTACCTCTTTTGCGCGGAGCATGACATCCATGGGGATTTTACGTATACCGTGCGCGAGCTTCTTGAGGACAATGAGGCAGCGGTTCTCTTGAAAAAGATTTCCGACCCGGCACATCAGAAACACGTGCTTGACATGATCCAGGATATGAATCCCGCAACATGGACCAAACTGTTCAAACAGCTCATGCTCACGGTGAACCAACCCAAAGTCCTCGATGAAATCCATGTGCGCTTGCAGGACCATGCGAACATTTTAAAGGATGTGTTCTTCTCAATCCTCTCGGTGCCCAAGAACGCGCCTTACGCATATCAGTGGATGCTCAAGAAGATGGCCGAGGGATTGCTTCCTGAATACGTCATCCCCGCATTTATTCCGCGCATCATCGAAAGCCTGGATCATGTGACCGGGATACGAGCCCTTGTTCTTAAGGTCCTTTCCTTGGAAAATTTCGACCGCATCATGAAACAGGCGGATCCCGACGAGGCGCGGCGTGTCCTCGATACGATCTCCATGAACGAAACCCTTGAAGAGTATCAGAAGAACGATCTTATCCGGATCGTCCTTTTTCACCATCCTGCTCTCCAGGCGCAGAAAACAGAGGTCATCTATACGACCGCACATGCACTCAAGCAAAGGCAGGCTGAACTCGAACACCTGCTCCATGAGGAGATCCCGGCGAACAAAAAAGAGATCAGCCGGGCCCGGGAATACGGAGACTTGAGCGAGAATTTCGAATACAAGGCAGCCCGGGAGAAACAGGCCCAGTTAATGGAAAAAGTCCGGGTCATAGAACAGGAACTTGCCCAGGTGAAGATAATCGATCCAATGTCGATCACCACTGATAAGGTAATGATCGGTACACGGGTCGTATTGACCCAGGAAAACGGGCAGAAAAGCACTTACACCATCCTTGGCCGCTGGGATACTGACCTTGAGAACTTCGTTGTCTCCAATGAAGCGCCCATAGCCCAGCAGCTGCTTGGCAAGAAGACCGGCGATACGGTCACGATCCATGATACTCCCTGCACGATCGTCCGCATTGAAAGAGCACTCTGATCATAACCCGTTCATTACACTCACGATTGCATGAGATACGGTCTCCCTCCCCCTCATATACGCTAAACCATTTGATCGGCAGGAGTGTCAGAAAGATAGTGCATGAGAATTGTAGTTACACTATTCGGGTGGTGCTACTTTTTAGCCAGTTCGTTTTTGCAGAACACTTTCTCTTGAAAAGGAGGTTGCTATGAAAAAGCTGTTGCCGATGATCGTCATGCTCATACCATTACTCTTGTTCGCAGAACAAACCACGATCGGCTACCTCGGCGTCCTCAGCGAGCCGATCAGCAAGACCATGCTCAAGACACTCGATCTTGAAAACGGCGTACTGATCACCAAGGTATACGAGGATACGCCGGCCGATGAAGCGGGTCTTGAGGTCAGTGACGTTATCTATGAGATCGACGGGGAGAAGATCACCGAAATCCAGGTCCTCAAAGATGTCGTCGCGGACCGACCGAATAAAAAAATTGAGATAAAAATCCTCCGGTCAGGTTCTCGCATAAAAAAATCAGTGAAGCTCGGGGAAAAGGAAAAAGAAATTATAAAATTCAATATTCAGATGCCTGATATGGAAGACTTCAAAGAAACGTTCGAGAGCGGACGCGAGGAATTCAAAGAACAGCTGGAGAATATTAAAAAGGAGATCGAACAACTAAAAAAGGAGATCGAGGACATCAAACGCCAAATGCAGGAACAATGATCGACCTGCGAAATTTTCTATTTACGGAACTCATCAAAAAAACCGGGCCCCACCTGTCCCTCGTGAACAGACGGGGCCCGTCTGATAAAACCAGTCATCAATACAAAATGATCTTTGTCGCTGATCGCAACCCTATTTCATCAGTGGTCACGAAATAAACACCGCTGCACAATCCGTTCGTTTTGAAGGCCGTATACGCACCTGGATCCGCTGTAAAACGGGCAACGATCCGGCCTGTTGCATCGTATACGCACATCGCCAACGGCTTTGTTGCGCTGTAACGAACCTTGATTTGTTCGCCGACGCGCGCGACGGTCGGATACACCTGCAGACCGCACGCTTGATCATCACTTCCCTCCCTGATGCCAAAAGGAGTAATCGTGAGTTCACCGGAAACCACATGCGTTATATAGGAAACATTGCCAACGGTTATCATATAGGCGATTATCGGACCACCCTGGTACCAAGAGGTGCGGGTCGTATCAAGAACATAGGTTCCCGCTTGAGGATTGGCATTGATCGTGAAGTAGAGATCCATGACATGGTGATACCCAGGATCGATGGCACCACCTGTCCAGTCCTTTAGACCTGCGATCCCGCATGCCTGGATATTGTTCCATTCATTGTTGTTCGTGAGTGGCGCCTGGAACACCCAGTTTTCCATCACTGTTCCTACGGTACTGACAGAATCACAATAGGCTGGAGTGGTTCCGCCACCAAAACGGATGGGTATTTGCCATCCCTGGATATTATGTGTCGTGCTAAGGAATACCGGTATAATGACCTGTTCGTTGGCTGTACCGGTTGCGCTTCCGATGAACAATGTATCGTCATCAAGCACTGCCTGGGCATTGAGCACATTACAGAGGAGCAAGAATACTGTGACAACGGTGAGGGACGTACACATCTTGTTCTTCATAATTACCTCCATTATGGGTAATGATACAGAGGGTTGTTACACCGCTGTTACAATACTATTTGCCAGGATTACGGGAGTTTTATGTGGTTTTCAGGTACTCGTTCAGGTCCTTGGGCAGGTCGATACCGGTTTCTTCGCGCATCATCCGGCACAATCCATCATAGTGCTTTTGGGCATCACTGACCCGGTGCAGGGCTAGAAACACCTGGAGCAAACCGCTTTGTGCTCTTTCATGCATGGGATCGATCGTGGTGATCTTCTCGTATGCATGGAGTGCCTGTTCATGCTCACCCTTGATCCGGTAATGTTCAGCAAGTATGTAGAGCAGGTGCAGGTAACGGTCCTTGTAATGATTGCGCATGGTATCTGACCATTGATCATAGAATCCCACGAGAAAATCATTCTGGTAAAGAACAAGTGCCTGCTGGATCTGGTTTTTCATGGAAGAATCAAGAGGACCAGAGTGTTCGATCAACGGGCTGCTTAAGCGCTCGAACTCCTCGGCATCGATCCGTACATCGAGCCCCGGGTGCACATGATAGAATCCACGTTCATACGAGATCACTTTTTTCCAGGGCATTGCCCGCTGGACACGCGATACCGTCGTGCGAATATCCTGATCCGCCTGGGCAGGTCTATCCTGAGACGCGAACATGCTGATGAGCGCATCCTTTGCGATCGGATGGTGCCGGTTCAGCAGGCAATACGCAAACACGACCTGAGCTTTGCGGGTCTGCCAGGCTGAAGAACCGAGCATACGGCCGTGGACCGAAACACCAAAGGACCCAAAAAGGTTCACCGTGATGCGGCTCAATCTCATGGCTTTAAGGAGTATTCTTTCCGCATACGAGGACTCGATGTGCTTTTCCGCCGCATACTCGAGAAGTTCTGAAGAATACCGCACCTGTCGCACCAGGAAATAATCGTAGTGATACCTCCGCGCAATATTCAAAGCCTGCTCAAGATAGTGCTCAGTGCGCTGATGCATACCCTTTGCATGGTACAGGAATGCGCAGTGATATAGATTTTTCATGCGGCTGTATTTGAATTCCGTATCCTGGACCATGGACAGGGCATCAAGGAACGTGCGCTCTGCTTTTTCACTTTCCCCGGACTGGATTTCGATAAGTCCCTTAAGAAGGAACGCGTCGTGGTTACGTACCCCGGGCACGAGCGTATCTTTCTGCAAAACCTCTGCAAGAGCGAGCCGGGCAGCGGCAGTATCTCTCTTCAGGTAGTGCAATTTCAACAATCCGTGCCGGGCCTTTTGTTCGGATAAACGCTCCTGGGCATCCTCACTCGCCCTCAATACACGGATGAAGTAGTGTTCGGCTTTTTGGAAATTGTTTTGCTCTAGATGGTAAAAACCAAGCCCCAAAAGGAACTGTTGGAACGCGCGGACGTTAGTGTACTGCCGGCTCAGTCGGAACGATGCGACAAGTGCCTCCGCGGCTTCGTCAAGGCGCCCGAGATCGATGAGCGCGAGGGCAATGTTCGCAAAGACGTGAGCTTCGGCAAGCCGGTTAGCATGGGATTGCGCGAGCGTGCGGAACATGCGCACTGATCGTTCAAGTTCGCCTTTTGTGAATGCGACGATCGCACAGTTGTTCATTAACGAAGCATTCTGCTCGATACCGCCATGCCGCTTCAGGATCCGTACTGCTTTTCCGAACATGGATTCCGCGACATTGAACTTGTTCCCGTATACATAACAGATGCCAAGAAGATTATAGACATCGACCATCCTGAGTTGTGGGATACGGGGTATTGCAAGACAGCGCTTCAAATATGCAATGACATCGGCAAATCTACCCTGGCTCGTAAAGATGCGCGCTGCCCCATAGAGTGCAGAAAAGAGGTTCTTTGCCTCCTGCCTCTTGCGCGCTTGTTTGATGACATGTTCGTAAATTGCTAAAGCCTCGTTGATAGACATCGTGTGCCAGAGCACAGATGCTTTGATGTTCTGCAACCCGTTGTCCTGTTGTAGAAATTCATCGGGGAACATGTCGAGCCAGCGTGCAAGACGGTTGAAACGCGCAGACTGTATATAGTCATCATAGACCTTTTTCAACAATGCACCGGCCTTTTTGTATATCCCTCCCTGCATATACGCATCAAGCGCCGACTCAGGATCACCCTGCTCGATGAAGTACTGACCGACTATGCCATGGAGTGCGGTGATCCTGGTCCGGCTGAAACGCTTCACTGCACGGCTGTTAATGAACGCACGGAACAATGGATGGTATACATATACACCGGCACTGATCTGTGCAATGAATGCATGCTCCCGCTCAAGTTTTCTGAGGACCGATCCTGAGGAGCGGATCTTTAGCAGACGATTGCAGAGTCTCGGTGTCAGCGTCCGCAAGAACGACGTATGTAACATGAAATCCTGTACTTTCATTGATTGATGTTCGAATACCTCGCGGGCGAAATAGTCAAATAGTTCCTCCCCTGATGCAACATAGCCGTTCAGGGTCTCCTTAACCTGCGGTTCACCGGTCATCACGATCTTCTGCATGATAAGCTGCACCGCGGTTATCCAACCCTGCGAATGTTCGATAATACGTTCGATCTCGCTATCCGGTAAAACAAGGTGGTGCATATCATGGAGAAGCGTACGAAGCTCATCATGATCGAACCGCAAGGCGGTCGCATTTATTTCAAAGAGTTCTTGTTTCGTGCGATAGAACATAAGGTCGAAACCAGGGATAACGCGCGACGTGATCACTAAATGCATATTCTGCGGTTGATGAAGCAACAGGTAATCGAGTGCCCGCGTGATCGCCTCGTTATCCTGAACATAGTGATGGTCATCAAGCAGTATATAGAACTCGTCATGGATACTGCCGACGAATTCGTTGATCAGGGTACCGACAATGATCTCAGGGTCCTGGGTCTGCCCCAGGATACTCTCCGTTCTCTTCCCAAAGCGCGGGCATGAATTCCTGATCCCGCTTACGAGGTAATGAAAGAAGGTCGTCAGATCGCTGTCCGCGGGGGCAAGGGCATAATATACATAGGGATCCTCCATCTCCGCGCACAACTGGGCGATGAGGGTACTTTTGCCGTACCCGGCATCGCCGCATATGAGGACGAGCTTTTTATCAAGGTTTTTCTTCAATACATCAAGCAACCTTGAGCGCCGCAATGCAGTCCTCTTGACCCGGGGAGCGACTAATTTCGTCTTGATCACCATGTTCGATCGTGCCATGTGCCGTACCACTCCATGCTATTATAGAACAAAGACCATGCCAGGTCAATGATCATACAACTCTCCTGCGTTCATTCTTGTGCGTTTTCCTTGACATCACTGTCCCTTTTATTATACTGGAACGTACCTATGGATATCCGCAGACTTCCCGAACGTGAAACAGCTTCCTGGGATGCATTCGTTACCGGATCGAATAACGGTACGATATTCCATTCCCAGCGTTTTTTGAGTTATCACCCGAAGACCCGGTTCATCAACCATCATTGTATGGTTAAAGAAAAGGGCGCCCTGATCGCGGTTTTCCCCGCGATCGAGCACGGTGATACGATCATTTCGCACCGCGGTGCATCCTATGGCGGGCTCGTTGTAAAACACGCGATCGGGATCCACACCGTGTGCCTTGCGGTCGAACACCTCGTGGCATATTTCCGGTCCCACGGTTACAAGAAGATCATTGCCACCCAGACACCACTCATATACTTCCAGGATCCCCACCAATATGTGGACTTCGCCTTTGCCAAACATGGCTTTACCTACCTCAAGCGCGAAGTAACTGCGGTCATCCCGATCACGAGTGCTGAACCCCTACCTGCGTTCCATGCCGATGCCCGGCGGTCTACCAGGAAAGCACAACGCGAAGGGGTTTTTGTGCAGCTCACTGACGAGTACGAGACATTCTACACGATTCTCAAGAATAACCTCGGCATGCGCCATAATGTAACGCCCACCCATACGCTCACTGAACTGCTGAAACTTCAAAAATTGTTCCCTCAGGAGATCCTGTTATTCGGAGCATATATCGATCACACCATGATCGGAGGGGTCGTTGTTTTCGTGACGAATCCACAGACCATCCTCGCTTTTTACATAAGTCATGACAATGAATACCAGCACTACCGCCCGATCAATCTGCTCTTTCACGAAATATTGCGATGGGGATACCGGAAAGGATTCAAATACCTTGACCTGGGGACCTTTACGCTCAACATGGAACCAAATTGGGGACTCGGTCGTTTCAAAGAAAACCATAACGCGCACGGGTATCTTCGCGACACGTTCCAACTAACGCTGTGATCATGCGACACACCCGCATAACACTCGGTCATGGTTCAGGCGGATCCCTTTCCCGTGAACTCATCCGAAATGTCATTCTCAAGTATTTCCGGAACAAGACCCTCCGGCGCCTGGAAGATGCCGCTGCCCTGCCCGCGTCGCGTGCGGATATCGCTTTCACGACAGACAGTTATGTTGTCCAGCCCATATTCTTCCCGGGTGGAGATATCGGTAAACTCGCAGTATGCGGCACGGTAAACGATCTTGCGATGAAAGGCGCGATCCCTTACGCGCTGTCATTCTCCTGCATCATTGAAGAAGGATTCCCGATCATCAGCTTCGAGCGTATCCTCGCATCAGCTGCCCGGGCTGCGCGCCATGCCGGGGTGATGATCGTGTGCGGCGATACCAAAGTCGTTGAAAAAGGCAGTGTTGACCGGATATTCATAACAACCAGCGGTATCGGTCGGATCCGGATGCAGGTCGGGACTGAACGGATCCGTATCAGCGATAAGGTCATTATCAGCGGAACGATCGGGGATCACGGCATCGCGCTTCTCAATGAACGTCTCGGCCTGGGATTACGGTCAAAACTCAAGAGCGATTGTGCTCCTCTTAATCTCTTGACCCGACACTTGAGCCGGTACGCGCACGCGATCCACTGCATGCG
>JAFGPO010000013.1 GCA_016936155.1 Caldifarciminota bacterium | reverse complement strand
TCAAGGTTCTGTATACGAACCTGGTAGATACTCTGGAGTTTTCGGCAGCAGTGAGCGGCGGTGCCGGCGGGACCGGATACCAGGGCACGAATGGCGCGTCAGGTGACAGCGGCACCATCCACATCGCGCCGCTCGTAGGCATACAGGAACATACTGTGTTGTCTGCTGGTTTGATTGTGGTCAACAGTACTATTGTTGCGCACACATTGACCGTACACTGTGAATGTACACCCGCGATCCTCTCGATCTATGATGCAACCGGACGTCCTGTGCAGGTATCTGCGCTTATAACGCCTATCACCTCGATCCCGATGCAGGGATGTAACAACGGCGTTTACTTTTTATCTCTGGATAACCACCCGGAACAGTGCATCAAGATCGTCGTGATCAGATGATCGGCTGATGCTCACGCTGCGCTGTGCTCGCTGCAGGCAGAAGCTCTTTAAGTACCTCAAGGTCGGCAAGGGACGCGTACTCCGGTGTTATAAACAGCGCATGTCGCATGACCATACCGTGCACGACGGCAGGGTAGTGCGCTGCCAGTGTGGAAATGCGATCGGACAGGATGTCGGCACCTGGATAAAATTAGAGAGGAACGCATTCACGATCACCGGGACTAAAGTATGACCATATCTTGACACTGACCTTAAAAAACACGTAATTACACGCCTTTTACAGCTATGTCCAGGCAATGAACTCACGAAACTCTTGCATCTGACAGTAAAATAGATATAATACACCAATTCGTTTTTTCAACGATAGCGTTCAAATTTAGTCGTTCGTTCAACCAAATTAATAACAAAAAGAGAGGAATATCAAGGAGGTTATAAAGATGGATAACAAGATAAAGGATCTTCTGCAAAAACGGATCGGCGAAAAAGGTCTGAAAAAACTGATGAGGATAGATAATCCTGGCCTGCATCAATTCATCGCAAAATATATAGAACATTGCAACCCGGATAAGGTATTCATCTGTACCGATGCACCGGACGATATCAAATACATCCGCGAGGCTGCGGTCAGAAATAAAGAGGAAATCGAACTCGCGACCAAAGGCCATACCCTGCATTTCGACGCTTACAAAGACCAGGCGCGTGACAAAGAGCACACTGTAATCCTGATGCCCAAAGGGAGAAAATTGGACAAAGCGATCCGAACCGGGGACCGCGACGAGTGCCTAAAAGAGGTCCATGATATCATGGAAGACATCATGAAAGGAAAAGAAGTATACGTACGCTTTTTCTGTCTCGGACCCACGAACTCTGAGTTCTCACAACCGGTTATCCAGCTTACGGATTCTGCATATGTCGCTCACAGCGAGGATATCCTCTACCGTCAGGGTTTTGAAGAATTCGTCAGGCAAGGTAATAAGGCCCGTTTTTTCAAAATCGTTCATTCAGCCGGTGAACTCGACGAACGTATGACAAGTAAGAATTTAGAAAAACGCCGCGTCTATATCGATCTTGAAGACGATATAGTCTATAGTTGCAATACACAGTATGGCGGCAATACGATCGGGCTTAAAAAACTCGCCATGCGTCTCGCGATCCACCGCGGATCCAAGGAAGGCTGGCTTACCGAACACATGCTCGTCATGGGTGTTCATGGTCCGAACAACCGGGTAACGTATATCACGGGTGCATTCCCCTCCCTGTGCGGGAAAACATCGACCGCCATGCTCGATAACGAGACGATCGTCGGCGACGATATCGCATACCTGCGCAAGAAGAACGGCGAGGTGCGCGCGGTCAACGTTGAAAAAGGGATGTTCGGTATCATCATGGGCATCAATTCCGAGGACGACCCGATCCAGTACAACACCCTCCATACTCCCGGCGAGGAGATCATCTTCTCCAATGTCCTCATGACACCGGACAAAAGAGTATACTGGATTGGCAAGGATGGCGACGTTCCGCCCAAGGGCATCAACCATTCGGGCGAGTGGACGCCCGGGAAAAAGGATGACAAGGGTAATGAAATAACGCCGTCACACAAGAATGCCCGATTCACCGTATCGCTTGAGCATATGCAGAATATAGATCCCACACTCCATGATCCAAAGGGCGTAGTCGTTGGAGGTATGGTATACGGCGGGCGTGATTCTGACACCTGCGTACCGGTCGAAGAAGCATTTGACTGGTCGCACGGCATAATCACGAAAGGTGCTTCGCTGGAATCCGAAACGACCGCGGCGACGCTCGGACAAGAAGGCGTGCGTAAATTCAACCTCATGTCCAATCTTGATTTCCTGTCCATCCCGATAGGCAAGTACATCAAGGCGAACCTTGATTTTGGGAAAGATCTTAGAAAAACACCGCGCATTTTTTCGGTGAATTACTTCCTCAAAGGCAAGGACGGAAAATTCTTGAACGAAAAAACCGATAAAAAAGTGTGGTACAAATGGATGGAACTCCGCATCAACAAAAACGCAGAAGCGATCGACACACCGACTGGACGGATCCCGCTATACGATGATCTCAAACGCTTGTTCAAAGAAGTGCTGAACAAGGACTACAGCAAAGCAGAATACATAAAGCAATTCACCGTACGGATACCTGAAAACCTGGCAAAGATCGAACGTATCAAAAAGGTCTACGAAACCGACACTATCGATCCCTTGCCTCTACTCTTCGAGACTCTCGAAAGCCAGAAGAAGAGACTGCTTGAAGCACAGAAGAAACACGGCGACTACATAGCGCCCGATACACTCGCATAACCTACCGGTATATTCCCTATAATCAACACGGATCATCCCAAGGAGGTAGTGCAATGAAAATGCAGCATGCGGAAAAATTCATGGAAGAACGCAAACGGCTCAACAGGATCGTGATGAAATACGGCAGTGACCGGATCAAGCGGTTCTACAGCCTTGATGCGCTCGCATACAAAGAAGGTACGCTGTCAAAGAAATTCAAAGAAATGCTCGGACTGATCGCTTCCCTGGTCCTGCGCTGTGACGAGTGCATCATGTACCATACGGTCAAATGCTTTGAACATGGCCTCTCTAACGATGAACTCGAGGAAGCTCTGTCGATCGGTTTGATTGTCGGCGGATCGATCACAATACCATATATCCGTACTATATTCCAGACATGGGATGATCTGCGGCACGGCAAAGATCGAAAGGATGATGTTCATGAAAACAAGTAACACGCGTTATGCAACGATCAAAGAGTGGTTCACCGAGCATAGCAGGCATGACGTCATCGGCGCGCTCAAAAAGCGAGGGTTCAACGCCTCATATCACGGATCACCGCAGAGCGCGTGCGATGAGATCATGCGGATCGTACCGGTCTCCGCGTCAGTCGGCATCCCTGGCTCAGTGACCGTACGGGAACTCGGTCTCATCGAACGATTCACCGAACGCGGCACGACTGTGTACCAACACTGGAAAGAAAATCTCACTGAACAGACCGATCAAGATCACCGGCGTCTCGAAGGTACTGCTGATTACTACATCACGAGCGCCAATGCGATCACGATCCAGGGTGACATCATTAACATCGACGGTGTTGGAAACCGGGTCGCGGATATGGTCTTCGGGCCCCGACACGTAATCATTGTCGCCGGTGTGAACAAACTTGTCCGTTCGATCGACGAAGGAATACGCCGGAGCAAGGAGATGGCTGCGGTCATGAACGCAAAAAGGGTGCATGCGGATACTCCGTGCGCAAAGACCGGGGTCTGTGTCGATTGTCATGTTGAACACCGTATCTGCCGTGTCATCTCAATCATCCAGTACCGCCCGCTCCAGACCGAAATGATGGTCATGCTTATCGATTCTGATCTGGGATTTTGATGAAAGTAGGCTTCCTCCAGTTCGATCCCGTGTTTGGCGAGAAACAAGAGAACCTCGACCGGACAACAGCGCTTCTTGCGGATCACGCGGCGGATATCATCGTACTCCCCGAGTTATTCGCCACAGGATACACATTCCTATCGCCCGAGGAATTATCAGCGCTCGCCGAACCCGCCGGCAGCGGACCGACCTACGAACATATGTACGCGCTCAGCCGAACAACCAAATGCTGCTACTCCTACGGATTTGCCGAACGCGATGGCGACCGGATCTATAATTCTGCGGCATTGGTCGGACCGCCTGGGCTTATCGGCATCTACAGGAAAAATCATCTCTTCTTTGAAGAAAAATTGCTGTTCACCCCCGGGGATATGGGATTTCCCGTCTTCACCTACAAGAGTGTCTGTATCGGCATGCTTGTCTGTTACGACTGGATCTACCCTGAAGCAATGCGCACCCTTGCCTTGAAAGGGGCCCAGATCATCCTACACGGCGCCAACTTGGTCATGCCCTATTGCCCGGACGCGCATAAAACCAGGGCGCTTGAGAACGGCGTCTTCATCGTCATGGCGAACCGGACCGGCGAGGAACACCGGGGCGGGAAAGACTATACCTTTATCGGCTCAAGTGAAATAGTGTCTCCGCGCGGGGAGATCCTGGTGCGTGTGGATCAACAAACATGCGTTGAGGTGAACGAGATCGACCCGGATCAGGCGCTCGATAAACGTATGAACACTTGCAATGACCTTTTTCTGGACCGCCGTCAGAATATATACTTCAAATAATCAATTTTCACCGCGACACGGCTTGCCGCAATGCCTCCATGAACCTCGGGTTCACGCTCTCCCCGAGTTCTTCCACCTGCTTTGCGTCCTGCAACGCCTTCGCGTATTGACCTGTCTGGTAGTACGTTATCGCCCGGTTGTACAATGCATTCTTATAGGTCGGATCTATTCGAACGGCCTTCGTAAAATCCTCGATCGCACGATCATAGTCACCGATGCGTCCATATGTCAAACCCCGGTTGTTGTACGCGACCGTATACAGGGGATTGATCATAAGCGCCCGCGTGAAATCGGCAAGGGCAAGCTCTGATCGACCTTGACGGCTGTAAACCAAACCGCGATTATTGTATGCTTTGGAATAATTCGGATCAAGGCTGATAGTCAATGAATAATCCGCGATCGCGCGGTCATAATCCTGTAAAGCATCGTAGGCATTTGCCCGATTATAATATGCCTTCACGTACAGCGGATTTAATGCTATAGTCCGGTCAAAATCCTTGATCGCCTTTGTGAATTCCTTATTGTCATAGAAAGCAAGTCCCCGGCCGTTGTACGCATCCGGAACATTCTTATACTTGGACAATACGTCGTTCCACAGTGTCATACTGCTCTTCCATACCGTGCATCGCTGCCAGGTCGCTATGCCGAGCAAACCAATGATACCGATCATAACCGCAACGAAGATATGCCGGAACATCCGGGTGCTCTTCAGTGGTTTGTTGTAGAACCAACAAACACCTTCGGCAATGATAAAGAACAATCCGATCGACGCAATGTATATGTATCGATCAGCAACGATCGCTGGACCGGCAACCGGCATAAATCCAAGGATCATCAGGGTGTTTACCGTAAAAAAGAGACTTCCAAAAACGATCTTCTTCGTATAGCGACGGGCCCACGCGACAAGGATCACAATTGCGATGACCAAGACAGGGGAAATAAGGTACGCAAGCGGAAGAAACCCGTTCTTCATACCCGGGTGTGGATATAAGGCGGAAAGACCGAAGGGCGCAGCGGTTTTACTTAAGTAAAATAAAAAACCGTGGGTTGCGACAAAGAACGTTTGAGGAAATTTCGTCAATGGCGCGGGCCTCAAAGCCTCTGAATATTGCTGGGCATAGACCGCAACGATCATAAAAACGATCGTAATTACAAAAAAAGGTATCTTCTCGAGTATGATTTTTTTACCAAACCGTCTATCGAGGTAATAGTCGATAAGAAGCAGTGCAAAGGTCAGCACCGCAGCCATCCCCTTGGACAGCACGGCGAGCAAAAATAACACCAGGGGAATAAAATACAGGAACACCTTCGTTCTTTTTGTATAGTACACGTAGGAAATCAGCGCCCCAAGATAAAAAGCGGAATAGAGCAAATCTTTCCTCCCGGCTACCCAAGCCACTGATTCCACGCGTAAGGGGTGCACACCGAACATCAAGGCGGTCAATAGAGAAACGACCAGGTCACCGCTCAGTACATATATCAGCCAGAAAACCAACACGCAATTCAATAGATGCAAGAATAAATTCATAATGTGGTAAACACGGGCATCGTCCTGGAAGAAATGGTATTCGACGGCGAATGAAAAGATGGTCAACGGAATATACGTGCCGATATAGTAGGACGAGAAGAAGGTCTTTATGTTGTCCCACGCCAGGCCTCTTATCGATACATTGTCAACGACCAAGCCATGATCATCCCAGTTCGTAATACCATTCTGCAAAGACGGAAGGAATGCGATACCACAGATCGCGATCAATACCACTGTCAGGATAGTCGACCGACTTCTTTTACTCATGGCATCGACCGTATGCTCTCCTCTATGACCACGGTGGTTTTCATCCTCCTCGATCTATGACACTGCATGGTTTTCGAATATTTTTTTAACGCGCTCAATGCCGGTCTTCAATGTATGATCCTGGACCGCGGTATCCGTGTGATATCCCGATGTCTTGGTGGTCTTTTGACGGATAACGACAACATCGACCTCAGCGGTTTTTTTCCGTTCGATCACGAGCTTGTCCGTGTCCTTGTTGTCGATCTTCTTAAACAGTTCAAAACCCGGCTTTGCAATGATGACCACATAAAAATAAGGATAGGCTCGTCCTTTTACGTTATTGATCGATATCTGACCCTGAAGACCGATGAAGTCCTCTGATCCATCAATGAAGCGCACCATGAAGCGGGTATCATTGGGGATCGTTCCGTCTTTGCCCTGCCCGATTTCAAGGTATGGTAGTGCCTTGACCTGAGGATCTTTAGCCACCAGAGCATGGCTGATCAGCCGCTTCACGATCGCGGCTTTGATATCAAGTGCCGGTGGCATCCATGCATGACGGCGCCCGGAAAAGGCAAGACCACAAAAGAGGATGATCGCATTAACGATCGTAGCGGAAAGAGGAAAAGTGATATATCTGAGAAAATGAATGAACGGCACGATGAATACGATACCGAACATGAATACCACGAATGCCGCGATAATACATCCTGCCTCGCTTGTATTGAAGCGCTTTATCCTCTGACATTGCTCGAGGACCTGATCGATCTTCTCCGGGGTCACTTCCTGCCATTCGTATTTTTTCGCGTCCGTCCGTTTTATATGTATGCTCTTAACCAGATTGAGGACGACGCAGGCGATAATGAATGGCAGCCCTGCCAGGATATTGCGCGATGCAAGCTGGAAAAGATAGCCGATCGCGACCAAAAAGACCGAGGCGATCATGCGTGCTCGCGGGCTGATCGCATCGAACACCACGTAGGTCTTATGGCTTTCCATCCAGCTCCTTGAGCCCGCAAGCCTTCCAATATAGCGGACAGGCTCCCTTGCACATACCAAGATCAACGCACCCGTGGCACTGCTGCGGCGCATAATCATGATTTTTGAAATACGCGAGGAATTCTGATTGCCAGATTTCTTTGAATGGTTTCCTCAATAAAGACGCGACGGGCATACGCCACGAGGAACAGGGAATAATATTACCCAGCGGATCGATACTGAGAAGACCGGTGATCGCGGCGCAGGATTTGTTACCAAGACCGTGAGCGACCGGATTGAACATGCATACCGGCACCGGTGAGTACCAGAGAAAGGTCATGCCTTCAGCATCAGCATACCGCTTTACATCCATGATATGCGGACCTATTTCTTCGTACGAAACCCATAGATCGGGCCGGTCGATCGCCGCTCCGCAGGGTATACATAAATTCATGGACAATCGCTTCAATCCGAGTGATTTCGCGAGCTGGACAATACCCCGAAGATCAGAAAGATTCCTGCGGGATATCGTTGTATTTGTGTGGACCGGGATACCGGCTTTATGCAAACGCAGGATCCCCGCGCAGGTGCGTTCGAATGCACCTGGATGCCCGGTCAGCGTATCGTGCACCTCGGCGTTCGGTCCTTCGATGCTGACCTGGGCGCTTGACAGACCGGCTGTCTTCAGATCATTGGCCATCTGCCCATCGAGGAGCACACCGTTCGTGATGAGATTCGTCCACATGCCGATACTGGAAGCATAGGATATAAGTTCGCAGATATCGTTCCTGAGCAGCGGCTCGCCGCCCGTGAAACTTACGCTCGGAACCTGTGCCTCGTGCAGGATCTTAAAAAGCACTTTCTTCGTGTCACTCGTGTTGAGTTCGTCGTATGCTTTATTCCCGACATAACAGAACTCGCATTGCAAATTGCAGCGATACGTGACCGCGATCTCAGAGAGAACCGGATACTCGTTGAAATCACCGGTGAACTCGTAAAAGGTCACGGCTTCCCGCTGCTCGTGCTCCCGCAGGCAACCGCACACCGCAGCCCGTAGATCACAAAAAAAATGGTGGATATCACGCCGCCTGGGTTCATCATTCCCGATCTGCGCAAGGAGATCATGGACCGGATTTCCAGCAAGCAGAAATTTCAGCATCGCGACACCCGACATGTTCAACTTGTACGCCTGATTGGGTATGAGGATAAGGAGACGGTCCATTTCCCGCACATGTATGTAGGGCTTCACCTTCTGTACGAACTCATCGATCCATGATATATCATTTATCGTACTGGTTTTTTTGCTCTGTAATTGCTTATTATTTTGGATTTTGGATTTTGGAATCTGGAATTTGTCCGCCATTAGTGCGCTCCTCCTGACACGCAAGCAGAGTGACAGGCTGAATGGCAGGCACTATGACAGGCTGAATGACAGGCGCTGTGGCAGGCCGAATGACATGCATCATGACAGGCGGTATGTACATAGCAGGCGCTGTGACAGGCATCTGAACGGACAAACGTAGAATAGTTCTTGATCGGCTCGCCGTAGGACGCGAACGATGATTCCATATCTTGATAATAACGCTGCCTGGTAAATTCACGTCCGGCAAGATAATCATAGTATTCTGATTTATTATACTCTTTATCAATCGGCTGTTCCGGCATATGCGCGCCGATCTTTTCTTCATAGTACAGTTTGGTCGCATCGATATCACAATCCCATGATTGTGCTGACACCTGTTCCACGACCTGGCTCACCAGGCTTTTAAGCCCGGTTTCGCTTAATGAACCATCCGCGTTCAGCGCTTCGAGGAATACCTTTTCATAATACCGTAGATCAGGCGGGCGCTTGAGCACTTCTATCTTCAAGGGCTGTTGCGACGAAATCTCGATCACGCCGCTGTCCTTGAGTTTCTGAGCAAGGATCGTAAGTACCTTATTCACCGGATAATCGAGCAGCAATGCAGCTTCAATGAGGTCGAGCTTTGCTACCTTCCCGGATTTTCGGAACGACGCAACCTCTATCTTGGGCGGGATCCAATCCGTACGCAGCCACTGCAGGCTCTGTACCTGACTGTACGCGCCCCTGATTTTCTTCACCTTGCTCTTCCCATAAAAAAGGTATGGTACAATGTACACGGCCATCCAGAGCAGTTCGAACGGAAACCTGAATCCTTTCCTCTCAACTTCGTAGTATTCCGGCTCGATCTCGCTCGTCCCGAACTTTTCGGTGTTGAAATAATGTGCCGGCACATACTGCTGGATCTGCACCTTCTCCATCGCACCGACATTATTGCGGTGTGCCCGTACCGTGAGCCAGTATTCCCCATCGTACTCCTGTCCCCAGTAACTGAGCAGGTATCGCTCGTTCATGAACTCCTCGGTCCGGAATCCGTACACGTCGGGGTTGATGGTTTTCCCGGAGACACTGATTGGGTAGTAAACGCACACGGTGTAGTGTTCGAGCGGCTCATCCCATTGACTCGGCGCCCAGTTCAAAACCACGAGATCCCCGAATTCGCTCTCGGTCAATGCCAGGTTCCCGCTTCGGCCCAAATCACCCCCGTAATGGAATATGTACGTGATCTCACCCGGGCCAAAGCGCTTACCATGGGCAAGAATGATATCGTACTTGCTGCCAAGATCCTTGATCTCCAGGGGAAATGTATTGCCATACGTATCGACTGCATACGAACTCTCGATATCGAAGTAAGGATCAACCGTGGATTCCTGAAAATAGAAACCGCTCATCGAACCATCAAACACATCCCATCTGATCTTGTAGACAAAATCAGCTCTTCCATCCTGCCAGAGCGACAGGTCGACCTCGACCCACTTTAAATCAGTGGAGAGTGCAACGAGTGCGAGAAAAACGAGATTTATAACCATGCTCTCAAGAATCTTTCGTCATATAATCATAAATAGCGTGTCTACATATCAGAACATCGGCATGCCAGATACCAGCAACCCGGACAATCAGATCCAGCAACCTGATATGCTGATACACAGATACACTGATATTCTTGTTTTTTGGCAATCGTCATTTGAACTTTTTATTTGGACACGAAGTGATTATTCCTTGTTCGCTTCTATCCGTGCCCGCAGGAGATCTGCCTGTGCTGCAATAAAGGACGAGTATGCTTCTTTCGCTGTTGACCACGCTGTCTCGTCGGGGAATGAATCGATAATGCCGTTCCAGACTATCTTATAGACTTTGCCCAAAACATCCTTTCCCGATCCCTTGCCCGTATATTCGAACTGGGCAATGACGGGCACTGGTTGAAATACCGGTGTCGGACCGGCAACCACATCGGTCTGTGCACCTAAAAACATAACCCCCAATTCCTCGATAACATCGAGATGAATTTTGATCGCGGATAGTACCGAGGCGACCGAAAAATCAGCAGTTGAAAACTGCATGATGAGCACAGTACCTTTGATCTGACCATAGGGTAGATTCATACAACCTCCTTATGTGGTTATTGTATCTTATCCACTATAAAAGTCAATCAATGTCAGAATGCAATAACTTTTTTCGTTATCTGATGGCTCTTTTCTTGAACAAAATAAATGCCGCAGGAAGGTGCAGTCCACAGGATGTCGGACTCTCGGAAAGAACCCACGTGTTTGCCTGCAATATCATAAATATGGATATCCGGTGCGTCGAATACCGAAGTTATCCTGTATACAGTGCCGCTAATGCGTTCACAGCACAAACCGGCTTGAGCTGGATGTGATGGCAGCTCTGCAATCCCGGTCGGCCGCAGGCGTATCTGTTTCATGGCCTCAACGCTATCCCCAGCAGTATCCTTGAGCACGAGCCGCACTTCATAATCACCGCTTGAAAGCCCGGTGGTCGCCCAATGATCGAGCGTATCATACCGCACCTCTGTGGTCTTTTCACTGCCGACTGGCTGCCATACACTATCCCCGAATGCGCGGTAGTAAAGCCGGTAATGATCAAAATCAAGGGGGTGAAATGGACCTTGATCGATCCACGCTGATCCGATGATGCCGATGGTATCCTCGACAATCGCCTCTGAAGGCCCGGTAACAGCAGCGACAAAGACGATCGACGTGTCGTAAGGTATCGGTTCCTCAGGGAACTGTGTGTTCACAATAACCATGACCGAACTGCCAGTCGCCCATATCCTGCCGTAAGGCATAGAACAGTGGGCGAGCAAACAGACACCGAATTCTTTTGTAATCACATCCGCAAAGATACTCGACAACACGACCAGAACGGTCGCGGTGCCGCTCGCCTCGATATGACCGCCGCTACCGTCGCAGAACGCCTGCTGGATCGTTGTAAAACTACTCGCAAATCCGCACAGTTCACCGAATATCGAACTTGTGAGCATGACAATCGTGGAGTCTGATGGGTAGAGGTTCCACGTCTGGACCGTCGTATTGATAAGGTGATAGGTGCGGTCTGGGACGGGCAGGGTGAAATCGTTGTAGTGGAGCCCGTTGACCAGACCGGTCACGGAAAAAGAATCAACACCCTCGAACATCAGACCCGTTACCCGCAAATAAGAATCGCGCACTGTCACATCCGACCCGCGCAGGGGTATCATCGCCCATATGCAGTTCGTGGAACTGTCGATCTCCACGTGGTAATCGATATTAGTGATATTCGCCATGGTGGAATCAAATATGAACCCATACACAGTATCGCTCTCCGGAAAAGCAATATCGACGATGGATGAATCTTCACAAAAATACCAGGTAATAAGATAATTAACATCATGGAATAACGAAGTACACCGGTTAATGAACAACCACTCCCCGGTATATTCAACATGATCAAGGATGGTGCTGGCATCATGCATCACCACGGCCGTGATCCAGTCATGATTGATGACATTGGTCATGACGAACTCACCCCAACCTTGGATATTCACACCTATCTGGTACCCGCTGAAATCGGTCGTGGTATTGGTGATGGAAAAATAGGCTGAATCGACCGTACTGAGGATCCGGTGGTAGATAAAATGCTGATGGATTGTGAATGAACTGGAATCGACATAGACAGCACCGTGACCCATAGCGATTATGCTTCCGTCCAGATGGAAATCCGCCTGGGTGATCCGGACCACGCCGTCGTTGACAACGATAATATCGCCGTTGTTATAGAAATATCCGGTCACAGAGAGCGTTTCCGATGGTTCGTCCCCGACAACGATGTCCGACCGTCCCGGCAGGGCCTGAACCGGTCCTGCATAATAGCGCTCGAGCGCGCCGGTCCAGCCTGCAATCTCTACCCACGCACCCGGGCTTATAACTGGCAGATCATACACTCCCCGTACACGCGCCATCGCACTATCGACCGTATTCTGGTTGAATGCTATCAGACACAAATATATGAAACTCAACATACGACCTCCTTGGGGCGTCGCAATGTGATCTTACTACACCCCATTTATAGTTTAATATATGGCAGGATCGACCGATACTTCTGCTCCCCGATCCCTTTCACGCATTTCAGCCCTTCAAGGGACAAAAACATGCCATGTTCGTCCCGGTAGTCGATAATCCCCTGTGCTAGCGCTGACCCGATGCCAGGGAGGGTCTCCAGTTCGCTCTTAGTTGCACGGTTTATCGAAATCTGTGCGCTAATATGCTCTACGATCATCGAGTATTCTCGCTTCCATCGCGCGCGCCTGCCATACCCTATGAAAGCGACCACAACGAGTACGAACAGCATTGTAATCAGTATAATACGTTCCCTTTTTTCAAATATCATGACTCCCGGATCCTCCCAAATGTCTATGACCGCATTCACATAATCAATAACGGTGCGAAGGATATACGATCCTGAGCAAAAATGCATACATCGAGGCAAGACTCTCACGACTACACTTATCGATTGTATCGTCCTTTGAGTCCCAGTATGGATAGTCGAAATCGATGATATCGATCGCCCGTAACCCGTACTGGATCAATGAAATATGATCATCAACAATGAAATATTTCACAAAAGGAATGAATACGCTGGGAGCGACAGCTTGTCCGATGTCCCATATTGAATCAACGAGCGCCGGAAAGAACTTCGCGGAATTACCTTCCTCGAAGATCTGCAGATCCGCATCGCCCACCATATCAATGACGAGGATAAACGAATATTCATCAACACACTGTGCGGCAAAATGCTTTGACCCGAGTAATTCAGCCTGCTCGACATCCTCGCCGTCAAAGAACAGAAGATCAACCCTTTGGTCAGACGAATCCTTTGCAAGGGTATCTACAAGGCTCAATAACAGAGCAACGCCTGAACCGCCATCATTAGCACCCGGACAGTCAATATCAGAATCCCAGTGCGCGGCGATCGCAATGCGCGCTTTGGTCCCCGGAAACCGCTGGTAGATATTGTAGAACCACATTCCCCGGGTAAAAAAAGAATCAACTTCTGGTGTCGGGCAGTGAGAGATAATATAATCCCGTGCGCGGTCATGGCCTTTGGTGCCGGGCACGCGCTCGCCGATCGCGCAGAACTCCTGTAAATAATCAAATGGGCCCTCTGCATGCAGTCCTAATGCAATTATACCAAGAAGAAAAACTGTCCTTGATACCGAGTACGGATACGGAGTAGGATTCACGAGCACGTCCTCAGAAATTTATGTTCGTCCAGATGTTAAGGCTGACCCGGCGCGTATCCTGTTCACTATTCATATCCTCATTCTGGGTGTAATCGATATTCGCGCCGCCGGTCACGCTCGAGGAGAAATTATAGGAAAGCCCCAGGCTCCCGCCATAGGTCTTGGAATCATTGGTCGGTTCGAACAGGTCACCGTAATAATTGGTTGTCTGGCTGTAATTCGCCCCAAGGTTAAGGGACAGATTGGAAGAGAACTTGATGCCGCGGAGCAATGGCAGGGATATACCCTTTGGGGCGCTGAATGTATAGGCAAGATTTGCAGCCGCTCCCTGGGTCACCATTTTCGAGGAAAGGGGAATACCTGATGCATAGTCATTGCCAAGGGTCTGCGTGTAGGTGATGTCAACGGATGTTGAGATGCCGTTCTTCCAGGTCAGTTGGACACCGGCAAGCGGGCTAAGCATCAAGCTTTTGGAATCTGATACCTGTACCGGGTCGATCGTGTCCGGTCGCACTTCATCCCGTTCCTCATAAGACTGGCCAAAACTGGTTGACAACGAAACTTGACGACACCACGATTTGAAGAATGGCAGAGATTCCAATCGCAGGATACGCACGAAAAGATTCGGGTACACGGCGGTTGTGGTTCGAAGTTCCTTGCCGCCATAGGTAAATGTCCGGTTCACACTCCCGCTGTACCCCCCGGTCACGGTGAGGAAACGGAAGTTCAGCCCGGATGAACCGCTGTACGTATCGGTCATACCCCTGCCGGGATATGACCCGGGTGTTTGGATCTCCTCAGGCAAAGAATCGATCAAACCCCATTGATATTCAGGGTCCGGGCGGCGTTGTACATTGATATAGTTGGAGGTGCGCTGCCGGTAGTAGTCCAATGAAGGATTGGTCAAATATGAGGAAGCTTTTTCAACCTGCCGGGCGAACCATGATGGTGATCCTGTGACTGTGAGGGAATCTTTGGTCTCGTCGCGCAAGCCGGCAATGGACATAAGGATCTTCTTCACATCAACCTGGAGATCGATCCCGTAGCGTCCGGAATTGGAAACATTGCGCAGATCGAGCGTATCCTGGCGTATCTCGAAACGGTGATCCTCACTGTATGATGAGTTATAGGTCAAGCGCGGGGAAAAGATCAGAAGATTCTGTGCTACCGACGCGTTCAGCGATTGGTTCCTCCCCACCTCTTCACCAAGCTGTTTCCGACCAAGTACAGAATCCCGCACCATTGAAAAATTGTAGGTAGCGCTCATGATACGGTGTGGCGAATAAGTCACCGCTATGTTCGGCGTCAGGGTCTTTCTCCGACGCGAACCCGTGGAGTCATATTTGTAGAGGCTGTCAAGACTATAGCGTTTATACGTTTTAATGCTGTTGTCCGTCAACAGAGCATTCAGACTGATATTTCTTGGAAGGAATGAGAACGACTGTTTCAGGAACCGCACTTCCCACTTGGGATCGAGCGAGTATGCTCCCCGGTAATTCACATTATCCGTCGTGTCTTTGCTCGAGGTGGTTCTTGAAAACGTCTGCGATCGGTCGTGATCGAACGTGAAACGGTCAAGCGTGTTCTTCACGAACCAATTCCGCGAACCGCTCTTGGCGACATGGACCGAGTACGATCGCTGCACAAGGGTTGATCTCTCCTGTGCGCTGGCGTCACCTGATATCTCGATATCATCGGCGAAACTCGAAAAACGAGGTTCATAGTATGAATTCCGATAATTGCCGCTCACCGGGATACTGAAACCCCATTGCGAGGGAAGAAATTTATTCATATTCACCGTGCTGTTCGCTGAATAACTGTGCCCCGCGCTCTGCACCGCGATATCTTTAGATTCGGATAGACGCTTGAACCGACCATTAGATTCATCAAATGCGATCGATATTGACGCGAGATCCGCAAACTGCAGGGATCCGCTCCCTCGTACGATCCGACCGGTCTCTTGTTGCGGGGCGCGCAGTTTCACGTCGTTGAACCAGATCGTATCAGACAAAGAAGTGAGAAACTGGTTTGTCAAACGTACCTCAAGAAATCGGTTGCTCGCTATCGATGGCCTGCCTTTCACCGTATAAATGGAATCGCTCACTGTGTTGGTGTCGTAGTAACTCTCCCTCTGCGATTTCAATTCAACGAACCTTTGTAGCGATACATGGAACAGCCTGTAATCATTGAATGTCGGAGTACCGTTCTCAAATTCATCAGTATAGTCGTAGTAGTTCAGGCTGTCAGTTCCGAACCGTATCGAGATACGTGGATTCGACTGCTTGGTATGAAAAAAGAAGGTCAATGTATCGTATGCTCGGTAATCCTCATTCTCATCCGTCAATCGCTGGGCAACGCACGCGTTGCCGGTCTCAAGGTCAGTGATGCGGAATTCCAATCCCCCTTCGGATTTCGGTTGCCCGTACTCATCGACCTCAGTTGGATACGGAGGCAGGTAGTATGTATGGGTCTTTGTATTGACCGGGGTTACGGTAAATGCTTCACTCCGGTTCTGAAGATCATGCCCGGCGATCCCCAGATTGCGCCAACGGCTCCCGGTCGTATTCAGTTTGTACAACAGGAGCGTCTCAGGACCTGCGAACCCATCGAACCAAACCCTGACATACCGTATATTATGCCAATCAGGCTGCCCGATGATCGTATCCATGTTCAATGAATCTCTAATCGGGACACGAAACATCTTCCACCCTGGCTGCAATCCGGATTGTTTTATGAAATACGTACCGCTTGTCGTATCATCGAGATCAATCGCATACGAGGCCAGACGGTTGTCATTATTCAAACTGCCATTCCGGTCTATATCCTCAGTGTCCCATAGCGTGTTATTTTCCGTCCCGTTGATCGCGCCCGAGAACCCGTAGTCGTCGTAATCATCATTGCCATCGTCCCCGGCAATCCCACTCCCATCATCACCGTACACCCGGTCAAGACCAGTATCCTCATTGTACTGATTCCACACGTAATTCCGGTTCGCATCCTCATCCTCCAGCGTCCCCTGTCCGACAAGAACACCGGCCGCATTGCGCCGCAGTTGGTCCTCATCGATGTCCTGGGCAAAATCGACGTGCATTACACCGCCCCGACCATTGAGGATGATCTCGAGATTCTCCACTTCGTCGTAATTCTCACCGTAAACATACTGCATGATCCCGGCAAACGAGAGTGTGTCATCAGGATTGAATATCACTTTCAGGACTTCTGCGGATTCGTTCTCATCCAGAGGATCAACATAAATGTCTTGCGCCAACAAGCGGTCCTCATCCCGGAGATTGAACCAGATCAGGCGCTGCATCGCAAAGAGTGAATCATTCTTACCGATCGGTTTTGAACACATCACCCAGTTCGGCTTGTTGACTGACACGTCATGACTGATGACTGTTGATGACTCAAGATCATCAAGCCAGACCTCCTTCTTGGCATTGAGATCAGAGAAAGAATATGCGGCCTCGGCGTTCACGGTGAGCCGCGACGCAGCCTCAGTCTCCACCAGAGGTAGCCAGTCAACTGCCCGGGTGATGAACGGAAGATCCTGCGGACAGGATAGATCAACCTCCCAGACCATGCGGTTGAAGGGTTCTTCACGCAGCCGGATGTGATCGATGGCTGGATAGGACTCAGTGCGGTAGAAGAACGAAGAACCGAGTACGGCATCGCCGAGTGGTCTCAGGCTCGCGCGCACGCCGACCAGGGATTTCTCCGCTGATGAGAAGAACGGCGAGTACTCGACTTTGATGCGCACGGTCTGCGTGGGCAGGATCGGTTTTTTCAGTTCCAGGATCCCGGCATCGTAATCCACGTGGTAATCGCGCACTGAATCCTGCAATTCCCCGTCGATATAAACATACACTTTCTCCACATTCTCGGGTAATGTGAACTTCTTTTTCGACTCGGTGGTTTTGGTAAAAAGGTAGTACTTTCCCTGACCCTGGTAATACGGATTGGTGTAGATCTCGGGATCCGGATCATCGAGCGTATCGCTTGCAAACGGTTCTGGATCAGGAAACCGGAGCAATCCGCGGCTCGGGAAGAACACGATGTTCTCGTCGACCAATCCATCCTGAGGACTGACATCGAGTTTGAGAAGCTGGATATACGGAATATCGTCCTGCCGGTCCTTGGCCTGTTCTCCTGATCCCTGGTAGAATATACGCAACGTATCAAGGCGTGATCCAGGAACAACCACCTGATAGTAATTCTTGCGCTCATAGTTCCGCGTATAGGAGAGTGTATCGAGCTGTTTCGGGCAGATTAGCTTTAAATGGATCGTGTCGTTAGGCGTCGCCGGCGGAACGCCCACCCAGACCGTGTCACTGCCAACGACTTTTTTATAGCACACGCCGAGCACGTAATTATTCGACAGGCTGTAGTTGAGTTCGATCGTGTTCTCACCCGGTATGAACAAGTAGTACTCGCCTGAACCTTCGAATTTACGTGTGAAATACCCCTCGTAGTAGTCGGTCGGCAGGGACGTGGTGTCCGGGAGATTGTTGTCATTCGTATCCAGGTAGGCGATACCGAACCATGTTGGCTCCTGGTTGTTGTTCTGTGCATTATTATCATCAACATATACCTGCAGATCAAGGATATTATCGAACGTTCCCAGCCAGAAGAAACGGCGCTGTTCATACTGTTTTGCCGGGATACGGTTAGTGTCAGCCTGCACCGATCCTTCGATCTCAATCTCCTGGGACTGAGTCTGCTCCTTGGACGCGATCGCGACCACATCCATTGGTCCGAATTTGGCCGCAGACTTGATACCGAAGAGCCCCTCGTGCGAGGGGATATCCCCGGTATAGGTCGTTGCTGGTATCGAGAGGTCTGTATCCCCGCCCTCGATCTCCTGGATGATTTCATCCTCGCGCCCTTGATACGTGACCGTGATTTTATTTTGCGACTCGTTGATCCGCTCTGAATTATGATCGATGAACACACGCATACGATCCCCAACCTGCCCGTCCAGGCTCACGGCCATTTCCTGTTTCAGCTCAAGCTCAGGCAGAAACGGCATGCGGTTCTCTGCCGTCTGGTTTGTAATAAATGTCTGACTCCCCCCGACCGTGATCTTGACGTAACCGCCGACATCGAGCTTGCCGGTCTCACCCATGAACTCGCTGAACTTTCCCTTGGGCAGGGGGATCTCAAATGTTCCGAACAAACCCTGGCTCGCATACCCTCCGGACTGAATGATGTCCTTGCGCAGTTCTTCAAGCAATAGCCCCTGGTTGCGGAGCATAAGTCCATCCTGTAAATATTCATTAACGCTCTTAACGCTGTCGATACTGATCAAATCCTCTCCATAAAAACGCGCAAAAATGAGATACTGCCCATCCCCCTCAAGAAAAATCCTTGTTTGATAGGGAACCGGCAATTGCGCTAAGAGAAGTACCAGGTAGATCATATTTTTACGAAAGACTTTATCTTGTGCGCCAATCCCGCTCCGTCAAGACCGCACTTTTCATGGAGAGTGGAACGTGCTCCGTGTTCAATAAACGAATCAGGCAGCCCGATGCAATGTACGGGTGCCGGGATCCTCTGCCCTGTACAGAATTCGAGCACGGCGCTGCCAAAACCTCCGCGCACTGTGTTCTCTTCGATCGTCACGATCGTTTTCACGCGTGCGGCGACCTTCATGAGCATGGACTCGTCCATCGGCTTGATGAACCGGCAATTGATGATGATCGGATCGATATTGGATCGCTTGAGGATCCGGGCTGCTTCCATGGTTGGTGCAACCATAGAACCGGTCGCAAGCAGGAGAACCTGTTTTCCTTCCTCCAGCACTTCCCATGTACCAATATCAATGGACACTGGTGTCACCATATTGTTATCATCACAGGCGCCACGAGGGTACCTTATCGCGAACGGACCGTCGCGATATTCGATCGCGGTCTTGAGTAGATTGCGCAATTCAACCGCATTATGGGGTGCACTCACCACGATATTCGGAATACAGCGCAAATACGAAAGATCGAACGGCCCATGGTGCGTTGGTCCATCCTCACCAACAAGTCCGGCACGGTCGATCGCAAAGACCACCGGAACTTTCTGCAGACAGACATCATGAATGATCTGATCGTATGCCCGTTGCAGGAAGGTCGAATAGATGGCACATACCGGAATGAAATCCTGCAACGCCAATGCCGCGGCCATGGTGACCGCGTGCTGTTCCGTGATGCCAACATCGAAAAAACGCTCCGGGATCTCATCGCGGAACCGTTGAAGGCCCGTGCCAAGACACATGCCCGCTGAGATGGCAACGATGCGGTCATTCTCTTTTGCGCATTCCACGATCGCATCCCCGAACACCGATGTCCACGAGGATGTTTTCTTCTTTGCCGCTCCAGTCTGGACACAGTACGGTCCGATACCGTGGAACACCTCTGGATTCTTCTCTGCGATATGAAATCCCTTTCCCTTTTTGGTCACGACATGGATAAGCCTTGGACCTTTAATATCCTTGGCGCGCGTGAACGTATCGATGAGTTCCCCGAGTTTATGCCCGTTCAAGGGACCGATGTACTTGAAACCAAGCTCTTCGAAAATAACCGCAGGCGCGTACATGCCTTTGAACCCTTCCTCCAGTCTTTTCGCCAGATTACGACTCCGGTCACGGAAGTACGCGGGAAAACGTCCCAGGAATTTCCAGAGGTCGTCACGGAATCGGTTGTAGGTTTTTGTGGTGATGATACGGGTCAAATACTGGGACAGGGCGCCGACCGATTCGCCGATCGACCGTTCATTGTCATTGAGCACAACGATCACATCCTTTTTCAAATGACCCATATGATTGAGCGCTTCGAACGCTATCCCGGCACCGAGCGATCCATCACCGATCACCGGGATCACATGGTACGCTTCGCCCGCCATGTCACGGGCGATTGCAAAACCCGTTGCCGCGGATAATGAAGTTGATGAGTGGCCGGTATCGAACACATCATACTTTGATTCCGCCCGCTTGGGGAACCCACTGATGCCTCCATACGTTCGCAGGGTGTTGAACCGCTTGAGTCGTCCGGTCAGGAGCTTCTGCGCGTACGTCTGGTGTCCTACATCCCAGACGATCTTATCATGTTCTGCATCAAAAACATAGTAGAGGGCGATCGTCAGTTCAACCACGCCCAGGGAGGGCGCAACATGCCCGCCAGTTTCCGAACAAACATGGACGATCCGTTCCCGAATCTCCTGCGCGAGAATATAGAGTTCCTCAATGGAGAGTTGCTTGATGTCACCGGGTTTTTCAATAGTTTCCAAAAAAGGCATATGCTACCATCCTTTACTAAAATAAACCATATTAAAATGTGCGATCGAGGATGAATGACGTCAAAGAAGCCAGTATTGCGTAGGTATCACCCAATGACCTGAACCGCTCAATGGCACGAGCCGCGTACCGCTGTGCCCGGAACCGGGCACCATCAAGACCATAGAGAGCAGGAGCCGTCAACTTGCCAGCATCCGAATCCTTGCCCGGGGTCTTCCCAAGCATGCTCTTTTCACCAATAACATCGAGGATATCATCAGTATATTGAAACAACATTCCCATATATAAACCAGTGCGCTGCAGCGTAGCTAAGACAGCCGGACGAGCCTGTGCGAGTATGGCTCCGGCACGTACCGATACAGCGATAAATTCCGCGGTCTTGTAACGGTGTATCATGCGCAGGGCGTGTGGGGTCATGGACTTTTCTGTCGCGATATCAAGCAATTGTCCATAGACAACTCCCTTGGGTCCTACGGCTTCACTCACTGCTTTGACCACGGCTATTTTTTCAGCGATCAATCCATCCCCGTACGTGAACAGTTCGAATGCATACGCGAACAATCCATCACCAGCCAGGATCGCCGGTGCCTCCCCGAACCGCTTATGTGATGATGCTTTTCCCCGCCTGAGATCGTCATTATCCATACATGGCAGGTCATCGTGGATCAACGAATACGTATGGATCAATTCCAATGCGCACGCAGTGGGCATAACAGCATCGATATCCGAACCACCGGCTGCCTGGTACGTCGTTAATGCCAGGATCGGACGAATACGTTTTCCGCCCTCGATAGAATAGCGCATCATCGGAAAAAGCGGATTTGTCTCGGGGAAAAATTCCGTAAGTGCACTATCAACGAGCGCTTTTTTTTCTTCTAAATATGCAACAATATCAAAACCGGCCATAGCGCTAACAGAACAATTGTAGTGCAAATTGCTATTTTGTCAAGGCGGGCAGTTTCGAGGAGGATACGCAATAATCAGGTTTGCTGCTCATATTCGCCCGATACATGTCGCGAACCACCTGTGTCGTTTTCACAGGACAATGACCCCGCTCTTTGTCATCGCCACCCAAAAACGCCGTCCATGCGGACGATGCAGGGTGGCGAAATCGATCCCGGTGGCTCAGGATGAGCTACGCTGCACCTGATTCATGCTTATTCCAATACTATGGTGGCACAATAGACAGTGTTCGACGCGGCTGGTTGACATGGACCAGGCATTACATATAATGAAAAAGTGGTGAAAAACATACCTGCTTGCCCTCTGGAACGCCTATCCTGGATCCGGTTCTTCATTTCCCCATTATGCCACTGGTGCATTATTGGATTCGGCATTGTGCTGCGCATCGCCCAGTTCCTGTATAACCGTTCCCTGACCGAAGGTGAAGCCGCCCTTGCCCTCAACATCATCAGCAAATCGTATTCCCGGTTGCTCCAGCCCCTGGACCATACTCAGGCCGCACCGGTCGGTTTTCTCTATTTGCAGCGCTTCATGGTATCGCTGCTCGGGAACACTGAGATCACGATGCGCTTGATACCGCTGGTTGCCGGGTGCGCATCATGCGTGCTTTTTTACTACGTGGCGCGCCGTATCCTCGAACCATCAGCTCTTTCTCTCGGTCTTGTACTATTCGCAATGAGCGACCATTTGATCTACTTCACCTCCGAAGTAAAGCAGTACTCAACCGACGTATTCATGGCGCTCTGCATCCTCTGGTTCGCCCTTTGGGTCATAACAAACAAGGAAAGTCCAGTCTCGATCATCCTCTATGCAGGATTCAGCGCCCTTGCCCTTTGGTTCTCCCACCCCTCGCTGTTCGTCATTGCCGGATGCAATGTTGTCCTTATTGTCAGGCTCATAAAACGACACGCAGCACAAAAGCTGCTCCTGCTTTCTCTTTTTCTCCTTATCCCGGTTGCAAGTTTCATCCTTAACTACACCATCTACCTCGCAGTAGCGGCACGGAACGAACAATTGATCGATTTCTGGCAATCCGCTTTCATGCCATTATTGCCCACAAGTCTTTCAGACCTTACCTGGTACCCGTACGTATTCCTGCGGACCTTCAAATTTCCGGTCGGGCTGTCACCCTATACCCTGGGACTCGCTGTCCTGGCGTTTGCCTGCGGCTTTGTGACCCTGGTTCGGATCAAGAGAACGTATCTTGCACTGTTGATCGCTCCCATCATCGTCACTCTCATTGTGTCAGCACTGCACCGGTATCCTTTTGAAGGCAGACTTATCCTTTTCATAACACCCCTTGTGGTCATTATCCTCGCCGAAGGTCTTGAGTACTTACGGCAGAGTATTGCTCAGCGTAATTTCGCATTCGGGACATTGCTCATCCTTATCGTTCTCGCATACCCGGTAGGACTCGCATGCTGCCGGCTGGTCAAACCGCGGGCGCCTGAAGAACTGAGAATGGTCATGGAATATGTGGATGAACACAAAGCCCCGGGTGACGCGATCTACCTCTACTACGGTTCGATCAACGCCTTTCAATATTATGCGCCCCGGTTTGCCTGGACACAAAACCCGGTGTACGGCATCGAGGCGCGCGACAACTGGGAACGCTACTACCAGGATATCGACCGCATGCGCGGGGAGAGACGGGGGTGGTTCCTATTTTCGCATATTGCTACGACATATGGTGTAAATGAAGAAGAACTCTTTGTCAGTTATCTTAATAAAATAGGCAAGCAGATCGACCACTGTCATGCTTCCGGTGCGTCTGCCTACCTATATGATCTTACTCTATCGAACGATCAGTAGTTCATTCAAGAACGATCATCTGACATGCTGTATTTTGCTGACCGACTTTCAGATGACTGAAGTACACACCGCTCGGAACAGAAAGTCCATGCTCATCCTTTCCATCCCAGAGAATACCATGCTGACCTTGTGCCAAGGTCTGTTCCACCAGTGTTCGTACCTTTTTGCCAACAATATTATAAACGACTAGCGAGATTGATACCGCTCCTGATGTTGAAAAATACAACACTGCGTTGTTCTTCATTGGATTCGGTTTGACGATAAGATCGATCGCGCTTCTCTGGCCCCGGGTCTCTTCGACGCCGACCTGGAGTGACCACCGGTACATGCCAGCTTCGCCGGTCCCGCAATACAGGTAGGTTCCCGGATAGATACCCAGGGATGTTATATACGTATCGTCAAGACTGTCGTTCATAACGGTCCAATTGCCTCCCCCGTTGGTCGTCTTGTACACACCGGTCTGGGTCCCGGCATAAACGCAGTCCGTGTCAAGCGGATCGATCACGACCGAAGATACACCGGCACACCCGGTAGGCGTCCAGAGTGCCCCTCCATTCGTCGTTTTGTACACACCGTGGTCAGTGCCGACATAGATCACGGACGTGTTCGTTGGATCGATCGCAATATCATATACCCAGTCAACCAGACCGATCGCACATTCGTTCCAGTTGGTCCCGCCGTTGACCGTCTTGTACAAACTCGGATTGCCGCCTGCATACACGACATTTGAATTCGTTGGATCGACTGCCAGCGCATAGGTGTACCCAGTACTGTTCAACATATACCGGACCCATGATGTTCCGCTATTCGTGGTTTTGGAGACCCACATACCGCCGAGATAACCCCCGCTCCAGAAAATATTGGAATTGCTCGGAGCAGCAACGAGTGCACCTCCATCCAGATAATAGCTATCGACTGAATCCCAGACAGACCCGCCGTCTGTGCTCCTATAGAGCTCGGCGTTACCTCAGCCCAAACCTTCAAGCGCGAGCACGCGATTGGGATTAGTATAATCGACTGCGAATTCACAAATACTGCCACACTCGAGCGTCGCTGGAAGCATTGCCCAATGCCCGCCACTATCCGTTGTTTTGAACGTGCACACCTCTTCGAACTCGGTATAGACCGTGGCGGCAGCTGAGGGCGCGACTGAGAAACTCGCAATGTTCGCAAGCGCCATCCCGTAGTTGCTGTCAAACCATGATGTACCGCCATTCGTGGTCTTGAAACACCCCCGGTTATCCGCTGTATACACGAGGCCTGCCTGTGTATGACTGGCAGCGAGTGACCGGGACATCTTATACGTCCCTCCATATCCGCTCCCGGCAACAAACCAGGATGAGCCTGAATTCGTGCTCTTATAAATGAGTGTATCGCGCCCCGCATAGACGTGCGTTGGCGATGCCTGGGTCGTAATGATGCACGACATCAACGGCTGGCTCATGACCATTGACCAGGAACCACCCCCATCGGTCGTCCGGTATATCCCGTCATAAAAGGTGGTGGCGTATACATAGTTGGAGTCCGTTGGATGCACGGCAAGAGCGTTCACATACGTTCCTCCGGTTGAAAATCCACTCGACACATCGAAGAAACTCGTTCCGCCATTCGTTGACTTATACACCCTGGGATAGTTGTAGGGACTGCAGTAGTAGTATCCGCCAACATAGATCGTGCTCGGGGAGGACGGATCCAGAGCGATACACAAGGCTCCTCCATTATAGACCGTGTGTAAAGGCGTTGTGGACCACGATGTTCCGCCGTTCGTACTTTTGAAAAATGCCATGACCGTATAAGTGCTGTAGGGTGTCTTGCCGACCGCATACACGGTCAATGGCGAGACCGGATCGACCGCAATTCCCTGGATATAATCATTCGATAACGAAATCGTCGTCCATGTGGCGCCACCGTTCGTAGTCTTGAAAATGCACCGGTAGCTCGTGTAGTAGGCGATCAGGGGATCTGTCGGGTCGACTGCAATATCATAGATATAGTTGCTCAGGGTATCGAGAATGATCCAATCCGCTCCGCCATTGGTTGATTTCACCACGGTCGCAGGATCTTTGTAACTCGCAGCATAGAGAACCGCTTCGTTGGAAGGCGCGATCGCAATATCAGCGAGTGGCCCGCCGAATGGCCCGATCGCTTCCCATGCACCAAATGTTAATGTGAAAACACAAACGTGTATTATGACAATTCTTGACATAGTACCTCCTCACCGTATTTTATACTTAAGTATAGTATCAATTGCCTACTTGTCAATAGGGAAATAGGGCAATACATCTGACGCATATCAGGATACCAGCGAGCAGAATATCAGACTATCAGCATATCAGATTCTTTTCTGATACCTGGTATGCTGATATCCTCCTGCTGACATCCTGTTCCACTGGTCTGCTGTTTAGTCTGTTCTGAAATGGATAAAGATGACCTCTGGATTGGTCGTGTTTTTCGCATTACGCTCTACGCCCCACGCTTTACGCATCTACGTCCATCCCAATCGGTGATACTGCGAATAAATTTCCCCCAGTATCCGCCGGGGATCGGGAAATTCACGCACCCAGGTCAATCCCTGTTCTCTCTTCTCCTGACGGTATGCACGATCAGCAAGCAAACGGGCAAGCACATCCTCGAAATTCTTCAGATTTGCATTCACAAAAGGATGACCTGGCAGGAGAGGTTCATATTCATGCGGGATCTCAGTGATCGTCGGAATACCGAGCGCAAGGAATTCAAGACCGCTCCGTCCATACCCGGTCCCCGCATAATTGCCTATCTGATCGATACCGATATCACACGTGCGCTTGATCTCCATGCAGCGGTCATGCAAAACCCCCTCGATAAGGACGAATTCGAATTTGATTCGCTTCTGCAACCGTTCAACTGCCCGTATGATATCCGGGGTGCCTTTCGCGCTCCGCCGGGTCGGAGAATGCCCGACGCGCAGGAGCGTGTTCTCCTCTTTTCTCGGGCAGAGCCCCTCGATTGTGTACGGGATCGGGACAAAAAAGAGAGATGGATCGATCTTCCGGTGGTCAAGTTCTGAGGTTATTTTGAGATCAGCCCGCTCCTTTAAATAGGGATTCATCCCGAACTTGCGCAGTTCGCTCCCGAAAAAGTGGGTAACGATCCGTTTGCCGGTCAATTTCTTGAGTATACGTTCGCCGTAAAGAAACGGTATATCGCCGTCGAAATGGTATATATCGAACCCATCAAGATCATAACGCCGCCAGGCTTTATGAAGAGAGTATCCCCACCAAAGGTCACGAGCATGGAAGAACGCTCGTTCAAGCAGAGTTTCGCCCTTTATTTTCCCTTTCAGTTCATGGACGGCAACGTTGACATTAGAACGTTTTCCGATCTGCCTGGCTATCCGCACAAAGCCGGAATTCAACAACGGATAACGCAGACATACGCCATCAGGAAAACCCAACCGGGACGGAATCATGGTCACAAGGAAACCATCATCCCCGAACATGGTATGACTGCGGCATAGCAGCCCTGGTACATCCTGGATATTTTCAAGCGCGAAGTGCAGAATTCGCATACGCGGGATTATGGACTGTGATGGACGATCATCGCCACGGAACGTGATCATGCAGCGCCGAAGGTGCTGTGCAGTGCTTCGTCGAGTGGAGTTTCCTTGAAAGCCAGGTCCTGCACTACCCGGGCATTGGAACCAGTGAGTACCGTCTTCCCGGTCTTGATCCCCTTGAGTGGTTTGTTGATGATCCGACCGATCTTCTCAGCAAGCGCAAGAAGATCGATCGAACTCCCGCACATGTTATACACCGTGCTCTCCTTGCGTACAAGGGACTGCAGTAATGGATCCACTGCATCATTGGCAAAGGTAGGACTTATCGTACCGTAGTTTGTCTCAAACGGCTTTCCCTTATCGATCGCATCGACCAGATCGCGGATCAAACCGGTCTTCACCTTTTTCCCGAAAGGAAAGAACACGCGGAGTGTCGTGATCGGAAACGTTTTTTGGAAATAGCGAAAAAGGTATTCGGTCTCGAATTTGGTCGTTGCATAGAAATTGATCGGATTAAAATGTCCGTTTTCATCCACTCCCTGCCCCTGTCCATAAACCTCACCGCTCGAAAGGTATATGAATTTCTCCACCGGCATCTTCCTCGCCCAGTCAAGGAGTGACAGGGTCGCACACGGATTCGCCTTGAACATCGTGGTAAAGGGCCCGTGGTAGATATCATAGAGATGAATCACGTATTTAACGCGTCTCGGTAGTACACGGCTCAGATCCCCCTCCTGTTCGAACTTAAAAAAGCCGTATTTAAGGTTGATCTTCCCCAGAAAGGACATCGGTACTTCTTTTGGCGTTGGATAAATAGTGAATACCGACTCTCCCTGCTCATTAAGACGCAGGATCAATTGCTCACCGATCCCGAACGGATCAGTGATCAAATAGGTCATGTCCACGCACCATTATACATGGATTCGAGCACAAGGTCAATTGATATATGTGCTGATATCGATATTCTTAAGGAAAGTTGCTATCCGACGATCAGAGCTGGATACACATGACGGGACAACTATCCTGCCATAAAAAAGGTTCGTCAGGTTGTACTCTTTAACCGCAACAAACCGACGCATGAATGTATAATCGAACCACGAACATCGATTGAAAAATACCTGCGGAATGTCCATGAATGCCGCTTCCAGGGAAGCCGTGCCCGAACACGTGACAAGAAGATCGCAGTCCTTCATGGCTGCATAGCGGTCATCCGTATATACGGCAAGGCGATCGCGGTATTTTTGTTCAAGATCCTGAACAACCCGCCTGATCCAGGGATCCTTGATAACCACCTCTTGATCATGCAGGATAAGCGCGAACCGGGTTGCCGCAGTTCTGGTACACAGGTAAGCATAATATGATGCGATTACTGGAAGGTTCCTTCGTATCTCCTGACGCCGGGACCCGGGCATGAAACCGATACACGGAGTCATATGAGTACGCTGATAATGTTTAAGGTACGTACAAAGCGGGTTTTCCCAATGCTGCACTGGCACACCCTGTTCCTTATAAAATTCATATTCGAACGGGAAAACGGAAATGACTGTATCCACCCAACGCTTCATAAGATCAATCCGGAACCTACCCCATGCCCATGCTTGAGGCGGTAGTAAATAGTGTACTGCACTTCCCAGGCGCCGTGCGTGCCGGAGTAGTAACAGATTCATACCCGGGTACGCTACGGCAATGAATATTCCTGGTTTGACCGCGGTTATTGCTCTCTTGATCCTGCACAGAGCACTTATGTGCCGGGGCAATGCGCTGATAGCGGAGTGCACGCCAAAGACCTCCAGGTCCCTTGAATCAAATAAAATTTTCACGCCGGCCGCTGCCATGTGGGTGCTGCCGACCCCGTAAAATTCAGGATTCGAAACCGACTTCTTTAACTTTTCAACATAGAGCGCGGCGTACAGGTCGCCGGACGGTTCACCAGCGCACAAAAATATCGGTCCTGCAATCGAGGCGCCCATTGATGGCTACAAAGATGGATCAATCAAAGACAATCTGGGGGATATCATGTCTTATCAGGAAAACCGGGTACAGGCTGCGCTGGTGCTTGCTTTAATGTCAGGGATATCTTATTTCTTCACATCACCCGGTTTCTTGGATGATGTCACCGGAGGTTTGTCAATCGAGGTTGGTGCATCCGGCTTTTTCGCAAGGGCTTTGCTTTTTTTCTCTGAAGCCACTGGAAGCTGCGATTTCTTGTAGTCGGTTGCGTAAAACCCGCTGCCCTTGAAAATAAAACCCGCACCGCCGGAAATGAGGCGCCGCAGTTTCCCGTGGCATTTCGGGCACTTTTGCAAAGGTTTGTCGTTTATGTTCTGGAATTCTTCAAAGGTATAATGACATGAAACACATTCATATTCGTAGGTCGGCATACTTTACTGACAGTGGGAGAAACGGGGATAGGGAGAAACGGTGAAAGCACCTGTATTAATGTGGTTTGCCATATCACCGATACCCCCCATCCCCCCTTCTCCGTATCTCAATTAATATCCGCCGTAGCCGCCGCCTGGAGGCATGGGCGGTGTTTTTTCTTCCTCAGGTTTTTCGACAACGACCGCCTCGGTCGTGACTAACAGGGACGCGATGCTTGCCGCGTTCTGGAGCGCAGTACGCGTTACTTTGGTAGGATCGATGATGCCGGCGGTAATCATATCCTCGACCTTTTCCGTCATCACGTTGTATCCCTGTTGAGTGGTCGCTTTCTTAACTTGTTCCACGATCACCGAACCTTCCCGACCGGCATTTGCCGCTAATTGGCGTGTCGGCTCTTCGAGCGCGCGCTCGACGATATTAATACCGATCTGCTGGTCACCTTCTAATTTCATTTTTCCAAGTTCGGGGATTGCACGAATGAGCGCGACACCGCCACCCGGAACAATGCCCTCTTCAACCGCGGCGCGGGTAGCATGCAGAGCGTCTTCGACACGCGCTTTCTTTTCTTTCATCTCCACTTCCGTGGCTGCTCCTACGTTCAGGACCGCGACCCCGCCGGCGAGTTTGGCAAGACGTTCCTGAAGTTTCTCTTTATCGTAATCGGAGGTTGACTGCTCCATTTCGTTCCTGATCTGCTGGATACGGGCCTGGATATCTGTTTTCTTACCAGCACCCTCAACGATTGTCGTGTTCTCTTTGTCAATGGATACTCGTTTTGCCTGACCGAGATCCGAAACTTGTACATTCTCGAGTTTCAAACCGATATCTTCGGAAATGAGTTTTCCGCCGGTGAGAACACCGATATCCTCAAGCATGGCCCTCCTTCGATCGCCGTACCCCGGGGCTTTAACCGCGGCGACGGACAACGTACCACGGATCTTGTTGACTACGATCGTGGCCAACGCTTCACCTTCAACTTCTTCGGAAATAATAAGAAGCGGTCTCCCTTTTTGCGCGATCTTTTCCAGGATCGGCAGGAGGTCCTTCATGGCGCTGATCTTCTTCTCGAAGAGAAGGATGTACGTATCTTCCAACACGCATTCCATTTTATCCGGATTCGTTATGAAGTACGGCGAAAGGTATCCGCGATCGAACTGCATGCCTTCGACGACATCAAGGGTGGTTTCCATGCCTTTTGCTTCTTCCACCGTGATAACACCGTCTTTTCCGACTTTTTCCATTGCGTCAGCAATGAGTTTGCCGATCGCCATATCATTGTTCGCAGAGATCGCAGCAACCTGGGCGATATCCGTCGAACCCTTGATCGGTGTGGAAAGTTTCTTTAGACTCTCAACAACTTTCTCGACTGCTTTATCAATACCTTTTTTTACTTCCATTGAATTGGCGCCGGCAGTGACGGTTTTCAAACCTTCCCGGTAAATAGCTTCTGCGAGGATCGTCGCGGTGGTGGTACCATCACCAGCAACGTCGGATGTCTTGGATGCCACCTCTTTAACCATCTGGGCACCCATATTCTCGAACTTGTCCTCGAGATCGATCTCTTTCGCTACCGTGACACCGTCTTTCGTGATCGTCGGAGCTCCGAATTTCTTCTCCAGGACGACATTCCTGCCTTTTGGACCGAGCGTCACCTTGACTGCATTGGAAAGCATCTGAACG